>NZ_JBUZVP010000004.1:0-341833 GCF_055409485.1 Pseudomonas sp. A125 | reverse complement strand
CCTGGTTTTTACCCCGAGGGACCGACCTTCAACCAGCTCGACGGTATTAGTTTCCGATGAATCACCGACGATTTATTCCGTAGCAGCTGTCGAGCCCTGGCGAGGCTGCGTTGGCCGCGCTGCCGAGTTTGAGCCAGGCACGGTGACCGAGGTGCGCTTGACGCAGCCTCGCCAGGGCTCGACAGCTGCTACGG
The DNA here is from genome assembly GCF_055409485.1 of Pseudomonas sp. A125. Lineage (NCBI taxonomy): Bacteria > Pseudomonadati > Pseudomonadota > Gammaproteobacteria > Pseudomonadales > Pseudomonadaceae > Pseudomonas > Pseudomonas sp. A125. The sequence continues at coordinate 341,639 of NZ_JBUZVP010000004.1, read as the reverse complement.
GGGGTTAGGTTTTTCGCCACGCACTCGCCAGCCACGGCTGCTGTTCCCGAGGCAATCCCGCCGGCCGGTAGTAATGCTCCAACTCCACAAACCCCGCCGCCGTCAGCAGTTCCTGCCACGCCTGCAAGTCGTGATACGAGCCATACCGCGGCCCGTTCCAACCCTCCTGGTTTTCACCCCGAGGGTTTGAGCTGAACAACACCCCACCGACCTTCAACGCCCCATGCAATTGCCCAAGAATGCGTGGCAATTCCTGCTTGGGAATATGAAACAGTACTGCATTGGCGAAGATCCCGTCGAAACGTGCGGCGGGCAAATCGAGCTTCAGGAAGTCCTGTTGCAGCACTTCACAGCCGCTGTCTTCCCGGGCCATCTGCGCGAACCGCTGGGAACCATCGAGCCCCACCGCGATATGCCCCATGCGGGTAAACGTCTGCAAATCCCGGCCCGGCCCGCAGCCGAAATCCAGCACGGTAAACGGCGCATCACCCTGGATATGCCGTAACAGCGCATCAATGTTCTGGCTCACATCGTGGTCACGGGTACCTTCACGAAAGTCTTCGGCCACTTTGTTGTAATGGCCGAGGGTGGTGGAGGTGATCTGGTCGAGGTCGTCGGGGGCGAGTTTCATGGCGGGTAATACCGGGCGCTGAGATGGCTCGACTATACCTCACCTCTTGTTCAGGACCCTGGCCAACCGATCGCCGCCCAACTGAATCACCGCCACCAGGATCACCAGCAGCACAATCACCGTGAGCATGATCTGCGTATCAAAGCGCTGGTAGCCATAGCGATAGGCAATGTCTCCCAGCCCACCGGCGCCAATCGCCCCGGCCATGGCCGAGGAGTTGATCATGGTCACGAGGGTGATCGTGAAGCCCCCGACAATCCCCGGCAGCGCCTCCGGCAACAGCACATGCCAGACGATATGCCAGCGCCGGCAACCCATGGCCTGCGCCGCTTCGATCAAGCCGTGGTCGACCTCACGCAAGCTCACCTCGGCGATCCGCGCGAAGAACGGCGTAGCCGCAATGGTCAACGGCACCACCGCTGCCCACACGCCATAGGTGGTGCCGACGATCAGCCGGGTGAACGGAATCAGCGCGACCATCAAAATCAAAAACGGAATCGAGCGAAACAGGTTAACGAATGCCCCCAGCACCCGATTCAAGGCGGGCGCCTGATAGATGCCGCCCTTGTCGCTGGTCACCAGGAACACCGCCAGCGGAATCCCCACCAGCAACGCGATCAGCGACGACACCCCGACCATCAACAGCGTGTCGATGGCTCCCTGCAATAAACGATCAAACCACATAGCCCAGCACCTCTACCTGTTGTGCCCAGCGCCCGGCGCGGGTACGCAGTTCTTCGGCGGTCAGGGCCGAGCCGCTCACCGCCAGCAGCAATTGCCCCAGCGCGTGGCCCTGGATGCGTTCCACGCCGCCTTGCAACAAGCGCACGCGCCCGCCGAGGGCGCTGAACAAGGCGGCCAAATCCGGCTCGTCTTCGGCACTGCCGGTCAATTGCAAACGCAGCACCACGGCGGCGTCCCTGGATGCCGGGTTGGCGTGCAAGCGGCTTTGCAATTCTTCGGGCAGGCCATGTTGCAATGGGGCCAACAGGGTTTTGCTGACCTCGTGCTGCGGGTTGCCAAACACTTCCCACACCGGGCCTTGCTCGACCACGTGGCCGTGTTCCAGCACCACCACGCGGTCGCAGATTTCGCGAATCACCGCCATTTCATGGGTGATCAATACGATGGTCAGGCCCAGGCGCTTGTTGATCTCGCGCAGCAGGCCGAGGATCGATTGGGTGGTTTCGGGATCAAGCGCCGAGGTGGCTTCATCGCACAATAGAATTTGCGGGTCATGCACCAGGGACCGGGCAATGCCCACCCGCTGTTTCTGCCCGCCCGACAACTGCGCCGGGTAAGCCTTGTGCTTGTCCTGCAAACCCACCAACTCCAACAGCTCGCGCACCTTTTTCTCGCGCTTCTCCCTGGGCACACCCGCGACTCTCAGCGGCAGTTCGACGTTCTGCCACACGGTCTTGGCGGACATCAGGTTGAAGTGCTGAAAGATCATGCCGATGCGCCGGCGCAGCGCGACCAGGCGGTCTTCGTCGAAGTCGCCGATGTCGACCTGGTCGATCAAGACCCGGCCGCTGCTTGGTTGTTCCAGGCGGTTGATGGTGCGGATCAGCGACGACTTGCCGGCGCCGCTGCGGCCGATGATGCCGAATACTTCGCCGCGCTGGATCGTCAGGTCAATGCCTTGCAGCGCGGGCACGGCCTGGCCTTCATAGGTCTTGCCCAGGTTGATAAAACGCACATGGGCATGGTTCAGCGCCGGATGCAGCTCGGTCTGCTGCGCGTCCAGGTGCGGTGGTTGCGACTCGCGTCGTTGTGCTGTGGCGGCGCTCATGATCAGCCTTCCCAGCCGACTTGGTAGAGCTTGCCAAGGGATTTATCCAGAGCCGCGCGTACGACCGGCGAGTGCTGGTAGATGTCGATGAACTTGATCAGGCGCGGGTCGGTTTTGCTTTTCGGCTGGATCACGAACTGGATCACGTATTCCTTGTGGTCGATGCCGTCGAACAGCAACGCCGACTCGGGATCGAAGGTCTTGGACAGGCGGATATACGCCGGGTAGCCCTGCACCAGGTCGGCGTCGTCATAGGCGCGTACCAGTTGCACGGCTTCCACTTGCAGGATCTTGATCTTTTTCGGGTTGGTCACGATGTCTTCTTCGGTGGCCTTGTAGCCCACGCCTGGCTTGAGAGTGATCAAGCCCGCCTTGGCCAGCAGTTGCAGGCCGCGACCGCTATTGATCGGGTCGTTGGCAATGGCGACCGTGGCGCCTTGAGGCAGGTCGTTGAAGTTTTTGTACTTCTTCGAATACAGGCCGACGTTGTTGATGATGCCCGGGGCGAACGGCACCAGGTCAAACCCGGCGGCAGCCTTGGCATTTTCCAGGAACGGGATGTGCTGGAAGTAGTTCACGTCGATATCGCCAGCCGCCAGGCTGACATTGGGTGCGATCCAGTCGGTGAACTCGATCAGTTCGACTTTCAAGCCCTGTTTACCGGCTTCTTCGACGGCGGCTTCCAGGGGAATCGCGAACGCGGCGGTGGTGCCGACTTTCAAGGGGGCATCGGCGGCGAACACCGCCGAGCTGAACAGTCCGAGGGCGAGCGCCAGTGCTTTGACTGGGTGGCTGAGTAATGTTTTTTTCATAAAGGATTTCCAGTCATAAGAAATTTGTGTGAGCAACTCGGCCAACCGTAGGAGCCGGCTTGCCGGCGATTGCGGTGTGTCAGTTGAAGAAGATTTCGCTGACCCACCGCGATCGCCGGCAAGCCAGCTCCTACAGTTCGGGGTCAGTGGCGGTAGGTGGAACCGGTGTGTTGTTCAGGTAGGTGCGCTGTACCGTGGAACACTTTTTCCCGCAGCGTCCCGGCCTCATACGCGGTCTTGTACGAGCCACGGCGCTGCAGCTCGGGTATTACCAGCTCGATAAAGTCGACGTAGCTTTCCGGGGTGACGATGCGCGTCAGGTTGAAGCCGTCCAGGCCGGTTTCGCTGATCCAAGACTCAAGTTCATCCGCCACCTGTGCCGGCGAACCCACCAGGGTGATGTAGCGCCCGCCCAGGGCGTGTTGCTCAAGCAATTTGCGCCGGGTCCAGTCGTTGTTTTGCAGGTTCTTGGTCGCAGACTGGATGGCGTTGCTCTTGACGTACTGGATCGGTTCATCGATTTCGTACTGTGAAAAATCAATCGCCGTGGACGCCGAGAAATGCGCCACGCCGGCTTCCGCACTGGCGTAGCTCAGGTACTCGGCGTGCTTGGCCCACGCAGCCTCTTCAGTGGTGCCGACAATCACGTTCAGCCCCATGAACACCTTGATGTCATCCGGGTTGCGCCCGGCTTCCACGGCGCTGGCACGTACCTTGTCCACCTGGATTTTGGTCGAGGCCTTGCTCTGCCCGCTGATGAACACGCACTCGGCATGGCGCCCGGCAAACAGCAAGCCACGGTCCGAGCTGCCCGCCTGGAACAGCACCGGTGTGCGTTGTGGCGACGGCTCGCACAGGTGATAACCCTCCACCTGATAGAACTCGCCCTTGTGCTCGACCTTGTGCACTTTCTCCGGCTGGGCATACACCCGCGCCTGCGGATCGTTGACCACCGCGTCGTTTTCCCAGCTGCCTTCCCAGAGTTTGTAGAGCACTTGCAGGTATTCGTCGGCCTGGTCGTAGCGCCGGTCATGCTCGACTTGCTCAGTCAGGCCCATGGCCTTGGCGGCGCTGTCGAGGTAGCCGGTGACGATGTTCCAGCCCACCCGGCCACGGCTCAGGTGATCCAGCGTGGACATGCGCCGGGCGAACAGATACGGCGGCTCGTAGGTAAGGTTGGCGGTGAGCCCGAAGCCGAGGTTTCTGGTCACGGCGGCCATGGCCGAAACCAGCAGCAACGGGTCGTTGACCGGCAGCTGGATCGCCTCTTTTAGCGGCACGTCGACCGAGTTCTGGTAGACGTCGTACACCCCGACGATGTCGGCGATGAACAGCCCATCGAACAGCCCGCGTTCCAGCAACTGCGCAAGCTCGGTCCAGTATTCGATGGTTTTGTATTGGGTCGAATTGTCCCGTGGATGGGTCCACAGGCCGTGGTTGATATGCCCGATGCAGTTCATGTTGAAGGCGTTGAGCAGGATCTTTTTCTTAGCCATCAGATCGTCCCCCGCAGTGGCGGGTTTTCATCGTTGAGGTAGTAGTTGCCCACAGCAAAGTACTTCCAGCGCACCGGGTCGTGCAGGGTATGCACCCGGGCGTTGCGCCAGTGGCGGTCCAGGCCGTGTTCGGCGAGAGTCGCCTGGCTGCCGGCAAGCTCGAACAGGGTGCTGCCGGCGGCCAGGGAAATCTCGGTGCTCAAGGCGCGCACTTCGGCGACTGCGATGGACGCGGCCGCGACGGTGTCGGCGTTGCTGTCGGCCTGGGCGCGGTCGAGGAATTCACCGGAGCGTTCCAGCAACGCCTCAGTGGCGTGCAGGCGGATGCTCAGGTGGCCGAAGCTTTTCAGGGTCAGCGGGTCTTCGGTGGCCTTATCGCTGGTAGCGTCGATCCATGGCCGGGTTTTGGTACGCACAAAATGCAGGGCATCCTCGTAGGCCGCACGGGCGATGCCGGTGTCGATGGCGGCGTGAAGGATCTGCGCCAGCGGGCCAACTGTAGTCGGGCGTTCGAAGGCGCTCTGGAACGGGATCACATCCTGCGCCGCGACCCACACGTTATCGAATACCACTGAGCCGCTGCCGGTGGTGCGCTGGCCAAAGCCGCTCCAGTCGTCGATCACCGTCAGGCCCTGGCTGTCACGGGTGACAAAGGCCAGCTGTTGCACGCCGTGTTCATCGACCACGGAGGTGGGAATACGTTGGGCGTAGATCGCGCCGGTCGAATAGAACTTGCGGCCGGTGATACGGAAACCGTCGCCGTCGCGGGTAATTTTCGTGATGCGGTCGTGGGCCGTCTTGGTGCCCAGCTCTGCCAGCGCATTGCCGAAGCGCTGGCCGGCGAGCACTTCGGCGTACAGGCGTTTTTGCTGCGCCGGGCTGCCGTTCACCCGCAGCACTTCGAGGGCATAAAAATGGTTCTGCGGGATCTGCCCCAGGGACGCATCCGCCTGGGCAATCAGGGCCGTGACCTTGGCCAGGGTGACGTTGGAGACGCCGGCGCCGCCGAACTCCCTGGGTACGCTGATGCCCCACAGGCCGGAGCGGGAAAACACCTCCAGCTCGGGCAAAGGCAGGCGGCGTTCGCGGTCGCGCAGGGCGCTGTCGCGGCGCAAGTCTTCGGCCAGGTCGCTGGCGACAATAAGGGCTTGTTCATCGCTGGTGATAACCGCGACGTGGTGAGAATGGGTCATGTGTATTCTCCAGAAGCTTGTGGAAAAAGTGTTCTGGTCGGTTAAATCCAGGAATGCCGGGCAGGCAAAGTGCCGTTCAGGTGATAGGCGCCCACCGCGTGATACTTCCAGCGCACCGGGTCGTGCAGGGTGTGCACCCGGGCGTTGCGCCAGTGGCGGTCGAGGTTGAATTCGGCGAGGGTGGCGCGGCTGCCGGCCAGTTCGAACAGCTTTTCGCTGGCGAGCAGGGAAATTTCGGTGGTCAGCACCTTGGCTTCGGCCACGGCAATCGAGGCGCGTGCGGCGGACTGCGCGGTGATCGGCGCGGCGCTGACCTGGTCCAGCACCTGGCCGGCCTTGCGCAGCAGGGCTTCGGCAGCGTGCAGTTCGATTTTCAGCTTGCCGATATCGGCGATCACATACAGGTCATCACTGGCCCGCTCGACCTTGGCGTCGATCCATGGCCGCGAGCGTTCGCGCACAAAACTGATGGTGTCGTCGATTGCGCCACGGGCGATGCCGGCATCGATGGCGGCCTGGATCAGTTGCGAAACCGCGCCCTGAATGCCTGGCGATTCGCCCAGCCTCCAGGTCTCCACCACCAGTTCGGCGTCTACCGCCACCTGATCGAGGAGCACCGTGCCGCTGGCCGTGGTGCGTTGGCCAAAACCGGACCAGTCATCGACGATGCGCAGCCCTTCGGTGCCACGGCGCACGAACGCCATGACGACTTTGCCGTCATCGTTCAGCGCCTTGACCGCCACCCAGTGGGCGAACAGCGCGCCAGTGGAGTAGAACTTCTGGCCACTGATGACGTAGCCGTCACCTTCGGCGGTGATGCGTGCCTTGAGGTCCAGGGTGTTTTTGGTGCCGCGCTCCGGGCCACCGTTACCGATACGCCAGCCGTCCAGCACGCTCTGGAATAGCTGCTTTTTCTGGCGCTCGCTGGCCGCACCTTGCAGCACATGCAGGATGCCGAAATGGTTCTGCGGGATTTGCCCCAGCGCCGGGTCGGCGGCGCTGATGATCGCGAACACTTCGGCCAGGGTCACGAAAGACACTTGCGGGCCGCCGTACTCGCGGGGAATGGAAATACTGCCCAGGCCGCTGCGCGTGAAGTGCTCGATTTCAGCCCAGGGCAGCTTGCGTTGCTGATCGCGCCTGGCCGCTTGCAGGCGCGCAGCCTGGGCAAGCGTATGAGCCGCGCTCAGGGCCTCGGCGTCGTTGCGCAGCACCTTGGCGGGCAACAACAGCGGGGCGACGTCCAGATCACTCTGGGGGGGTGTTTGTGCCAAGTTAGACATCAGCGCCGCTCCTTGGCTGCACGCAATGCCCTGGCGTTACGCACCGGGGTAATTTTGACCATACCTACCTCACATCCGTTGAAAAGATAAAAAAATCAGGAATGTCCGGTGGTCCGGTGCATATACCCTAAGCGTGTTAAATTTTTAAATAAACTAACTTTTAGGAATATGCATAGAAGGTCTGTCACCCGGGCTCACACGGCGAACCGGCCCGACGGGGCTGGTAGGCCAGCCGGGCCTTGGTGGGGCTGCTCGGGGCCAGTGGCGCCAGCGCGGCGATGCGCAGGATGCGGGCTGGCGCCCAGCGTGAATTGTTGCCGACCCGGTCGAGAATGCAGTAGGTCACTTCGAGGCGATGGTCATCCCCGGCCTCGACAATGATTGCCGACGGCACCCACACCTGCACCGCCTTGCCGACATCGCCGGCCTGGATTTTCGGCAGGTCCAGGCGCACGTCGCCCCAGCGCAAGGTGATCTCGTCGTCAATCGTCATGTTCAGGTAGGGCTCGATGCTCAGGGGCACGCCACGGCGAATCTGGCTGCTGTTGACGCCGTGGCGGCGGATGGTCTCGGGCAGGCTTACGGGCGCCAGATTCTGGTTTTCATCAAGGCTCAGTGTCGGGGGCATGCCACCGGGGTGGTCGGTCTTGACTTGCACCCGGGTGATGGCCGAACGCGCCGGGCCGTGGCCGACCTGCATGACCCGGTAATGCAGCCGCGCGGGGCCGTTTTGCACAAAACTTTCCGGCACCCGCAGGCGGGTGAACGTGCCGATTTTGCCGGCGGTGATGCGTCGGGAGGCGGCAAAGCAGTTGTTCCAGAACAGCTCGATCAGGTCGCCCTCGTCCATGCCGCAGTAAGGTGCGATATCGACCTGCAGGTTAGTCGCGGCGAGGGCATTGATGCCTTCTCGGTGGCCCTGGGGCAGGGCCGGGGCAGTGAGCAGCGCCTGGGTGGAAATACGCTTCATAAATAATCTCCTTGGTGCAGCCAGCAGCAATCGTTCCGGACATCAGGCGCGGGCAGGCGGCGTAGTCCGAAAGCAACGATTTAATGAAAAACCAGAATGGATCCAATCCTCTTGGCGTTAGATAAGAGGCTGGATTAGTTGGCGTCAAGAGGCTGGGCGGCGCAAACCGGGAGTTATGGAATATTCAGAAGGGTCTTACTGGGGAGGCGCTGCAAGTGGGTGTTTAAAGATGACTTTTACCCAACGAATAAAGGGCTTTTCGCCAAAAGTGCCGAAGAGGTGAGTTGCCTTTCGGCAACTCTATAAAGCGAAGTTTCTTACAATCAATGAGCGCGCGTTAGTTGTTGATGAACTTGCTGAGAAACTGCCGGGTGCGCTCTTCTTTCGGGTGGGCAAACAGCGCCTTGGCTTCGCCCTGTTCAACAATCACGCCCTTATCGAAGAAGATCACCCGGTTGGCAACATCCCGGGCAAAACTCATTTCGTGGGTCACGATGACCATGGTGCGGTTTTCTTCAGCGAGGCTGCGGATGGTCGCCAGCACTTCGCCTACCAGCTCAGGGTCCAGGGCAGAGGTGGGTTCATCGAACAGGATCACCTCCGGCTCCATCGCCAAGGCCCGGGCAATCGCTACCCGTTGCTGCTGCCCACCGGACAGGCGCCGTGGGTAGGCGTCTTCCTTGCCCGCCAGGCCAACCCTGGCCAGTAGCTTGCGACCGAGGGCATCGGCGGCGGCCCGGGGCATCTTCTTGACCACGATCGGGCCTTCGATGACGTTCTCCAGGGCGGTGCGGTGCGGGAACAGGTTGAAGTTCTGGAACACAAAACCCACGTGCTGGCGCAGGCGCCGCACCAGGCCTTGCTGTTGGTTGAGCGGGCGGCTGCTGTCGATCTCGATGTCACCCACCTTGATCCGGCCACTGGTGGGTTCTTCGAGGAAATTCAGGCAGCGCAGGAAGGTGGTCTTGCCGGAACCGCTGGGGCCGATGATGGCGACGACTTCGCCTTCCTTGACCTCAAGGTCGATCCCGTTAAGCACCACCTGACCCTTGAATTGTTTGGTCAGTTTTTCAACCACGATCATGCTTCAAGACTCCAGGTCATGCCGGTTGACTCGTGCTTCCAGGCGGTTTTGCACGTGCGCCAGAACGCTGGCAAGAATCCAGTAGATCAAGGCGGCGGACAGGTACATGGTGAAAATTTCGAAGGTACGGGCCGAGACCAGTTGCGCCTGGCGGAACAGCTCCGGCACCTGGATGGTGGCGGCCAGGGCAGTGTCCTTGACCAGGGAAATAAAGCTGTTGCCCAACGGCGGCAAGGCCGTGCGCATGGCCTGCGGCAGGATGGCCCGGCGCAGGGTCTGCGCACGGGTCATGCCGATACTGGCCGCAGCTTCCCACTGGCCGCGCTCGATAGAACCGATGGCGGCACGCAGGATTTCACAGGCATAAGCGGCCATGTTCAGCGAGAAGCCGATCATGGCCGCCGGGATCGGATCCAGCTCGATGCCCACTTGCGGCAAGCCGTAGTAGATCAAGAACAGCTGTACCAGCAAGGGCGTGCCGCGAAAGAACGACACATAGACTCGGGCGGTCCAGCTCAACAGCTTGAAGCGCGACAGGCGCATCAGGGCCAGGCCGAAGCCCAGCAGCAAGCCGAAAAACATCCCGCCCAGGCTAAGGATTACTGTGAAATACGCGCCCTTGAGCAGAAAGGGCGCGGAGTCCAGCGCGAGTTGGAAACCTGCTTCCATTATTGAGTAACGTCAGCGTTGAAGTACTTCTCGGACAGCTTCTTCAAGGTGCCGTCGGCGCGCAGTTCGTCGAGGGCCTTGTTCACCGCGGCCAGCAGCTCAGGCTCGCCTTTGCGCAGGGCAATACCGGCTTCCTGGCGGGAGAAGGCAGCACCGGCAGCGGCGGTGTCCTTGGCTTTCTTGGCGTATTCCAGCGCGGCCAGGCGGTCGATCAGGATGGCGTCGACACGGCCGATGCGCAGGTCCTGGAACTTGGTTGGGTCATCGTTGTAGGTTTTGACGATGGCTTTCGGTTGGTTTTCCTTGAGCCATTGTTCGTAGTTGGTGCCCAGGCCCACACCGATTTTCTTGCCGGCCAGGTCGTCGGCGGTCTTGATGGTGTCGACGTTCTTCGCCAGGGTCAGCGCCTGGATACCGGAAACGGTGTACGGCGTGGAGAAGTCATACTTTTCCTTGCGCGCGTCGGAGATGGTCACTTGGTTGACGACCGCGTCCAGGCGCTTGGATTCCAGGGCGGCGAGGATGCCATCCCACGGAGTGGCCTGCAGCTTGACCTTGACGCCCAACTTGTTGGCCAGTGCTTCAGACAACTCGACCTCGAAACCACTGAGCTTGCCGCTTTCATCGACGAAGCTGAACGGCGGGTAGGTGCCTTCCAGGCCAATCTTGATTTCGCCGGCTTTCTTGATGTTGGCCAACTGCTCGCCGGCAACTGCCTGACCGAGCCACCCGGCGCCAAGCGCCAGCCCCAACGTACCAACCAGTAACGTGCGACGGAATACGGAAATAGTCATGAAGAGCCCCTGTGTTTTTTATGTTGAGCGATGCAGGTGACGCGGTAGTCGTATCCTGCCTTAAAAGCGCCGTGTGTGGGAGCCGGGCTTGCCCGCGATTGCATCAACTCGGTGTTTTGGATCTGCCCAGTCATGCGTATCGCCCTCAAGCTCGCCTACGGCGCGACTATAAAGCCGAGTTTTAAGACTTGAAAATAATATAAATTAACTTTGTTATTTCTATTTGGAATATCAGGCAATTCAATGAAGGAGCTGGCTTGCCGGCGAGGGGGCCTCTTGCCTTGCCGCAACCTCAAGGCCGAATCGCCAGCAAGCCGGCTCCTACAGGAATTGCATCCAGTCAGTCAGAACGCCGAGTTGTAAGCAAACAACGCCGGTGCGCCACCGGTATGCAGGAAAATGATCGGCCCCTCTTCGAAGCGCTGGCGACCGATGCCATCCAGCAAGCCGGCCATGGCCTTGCCGGTGTAGACCGGGTCCAGCAGCAGGCCTTCCTGGCTGGCCATCAGCTTGATCGCCGCCAGCGTGCCGGCGCTGGGCTCGCCATAACGGGGGGCGAAGTACTCGTCCCACAGGATCACCTTGAACGCGTCCGGCAGCGGTACGCCGAGCAATTGGGCAGTGCGTTCGGCCAGGCCCTGCACCTTGGGGCGCTGGGCTTCGTCGGTGCGAGAGACCGTTACGCCAATCACTTGCAGGTCGGGCAGCACTTCGCTCAATGCCAATGCCAGGCCGCTGTGGGTGCCGGCGCTGCCGGAAGCCAGCACCACGGTGGAAAACTTGATGCCGCTGTCTTCAATCTGCCCGGCCAACTCCAGCCCGGCGCGCACATAACCCAGTGCACCGAGGGCGTTGGAGCCGCCGATGGGCACCAGGTAGGGCTTTTTGCCGTTGCTGCGCAGGCGGTCGGCAAGGGCGTCGAGTTGGGCGTCGACGTTGTCCAGGTTCTCTACCAGCTCGACCTTGGCGTCGAACAACTCCAGCAACAGGCGGTTGCCGTTGGCCAGGTAGTTTGGGTCTTCGGTGCCCGTGGGGTTTTCCAGCAACGCGACGCAGCCCAGGCCCAACTTGGCTGCCAGCGCGGCGGTTTGGCGCACATGGTTGGACTGGATCGCGCCGGCGGTTACCAGCGTATCGGCGCCTTGGGCCAGGGCGTCGGCGGCGAGGTATTCGAGTTTGCGCAGCTTGTTGCCGCCCATCGCCAGTGGCGTGGTGTCATCGCGTTTGACGTAGACGTCACGCCCCAGCCAGGCCGACAGCCGCTCGAGTTTTTCCAGGGCGGTGGCGCCGCCCAGCAGTTCCAGACGGTTAAAGCGGTCGAGCTGTTGTTTGATCATGGCTACGCACGGGTGGTCAGAGATGCACCGACTATAGGCAGGCACTTTTCAGTGGGCAACCGGCAATCGCTTATGTCGGTGGGTTATTAGCATTGCACTATTGGTTCTTAAGGTCGCTCAGGTTCCTTGCCGTAAAGTGATGGGCATTTCGTCAGGAGTGAAGACCGTGAGTGAGCGTTCCAGTCATTGGCAATTACAGACCATCGTCAGCCAGCTGCGCAGCGCCCGGGACCAGTGGCGCACCCGCAACGGCCGGGTCAGCGGCGAGCAGGGCGGGCGCGAGCTGCCTTCGCGGGAAGCCGTGGCGCAGATTCTGGAAGCGTTGTGCGGTGCGCTGTTCCCCATGCGTTTGGGGCCGGTGGACCTGCGTGAAGAAAGTGAAGACTTCTACGTTGGCCACACCCTGGATGTGGCGCTCAATGCATTGCTCGCCCAGGCGCGGCTGGAGCTGCGATATGCCGCGCGGCAAGGCGGCCAGGATGACAGTGAGGTGCACGCCCATGCCATCCACCTGATCCAGGATTTCGCCCTGGCATTGCCGGCCTTGCGCAGCCTGTTGGACACCGACGTACTCGCCGCCTACCACGGCGACCCGGCGGCGCGCAGTGTGGATGAAGTGCTGTTGTGCTACCCGGGGATTCTGGCGGTGATTCACCATCGCCTGGCTCACCATTTGTATCGGGCGGGCTTGCCGTTGCTGGCGCGCATCAGCGCGGAAATCGCGCACTCGGCGACCGGGATTGATATTCACCCGGGGGCGCAGATCGGCCCGAGCTTCTTTATCGACCACGGGACGGGTGTGGTGATTGGCGAGACCGCGATCATCGGCGAGCGGGTGCGTATCTACCAGGCCGTGACCCTGGGCGCCAAGCGGTTCCCGGCGGATGAGGATGGGCAATTGCAAAAGGGCCATCCGCGGCATCCGATTGTTGAGGATGATGTTGTGATCTACGCCGGGGCGACGATTCTGGGGCGGATTACGATTGGCAAGGGCTCGACCATTGGCGGCAACGTGTGGCTGACGCGCAGTGTGCCGGCGGGGGCGAACCTGACCCAGGCGAATTTGCAGCATGACGACGGCACGCAGAAGTAAAACACTGCTCTCTCTAACGATCACACAGATCAAATGTGGGAGCTGGCTTGCCTGCGATAGCGGTGTATCAGCGACAGAGGTATGGCTGACCCACCGCCATCGCAGGCAAGCCAGCTCCCACAGGAGACCGTATTCCAGTTCTGGCCGCTTTTTCGTTAAGCAATCGCTGAACGTTTCGTCATCCCCATACGTCATACCTGTCCTTGAGCTAGTGTAGGAAACACCTACCACTCGGCCCTGCGATTAGTCCTCAAACCCCTATCCATGTTTAACTTGACTGTTCGTTCAAGTTAAATCGGTGGTTCGCTGCCCGCTCACAACAGGAGGCTTACCTTTGCTGAGTCCGTTTTTTACAGCCACATCCCTTACCCTTGAGGTGCGCCCTTCATGAGTGCATCGTCCACACCGTCAAGCGGCCAGGTTCGGATGAACCCGCCGGTGTTTTACTTCGCCGCGAGTGTCATCCTGCTGTTCGGCCTGACCGTCATCGCTATCCCGGAACAAGCCGGCGCCTGGTTGCTGGCGGCACAAAACTGGGCGGCCAACACGGTCGGCTGGTACTACATGCTGGCGATGACCCTGTATCTGGTCTTCGTGGTGGTCACCGCGTTATCGGGCTACGGCAAGATCAAACTCGGTGCCGACCACGACGAGCCCGAATTCAGTTACCTGTCCTGGGCCGGCATGCTGTTCGCCGCAGGGATCAGCATCACGCTGTTTTTCTTTTGCGTTTCCGAGCCTTTGACCCACCTGGTGCAACCGCCTCAGGGTGAGGCTTTGAACGGTGACGCGGCGCGCCAGGCCATGCAGATCCTGTTTCTGCACTGGGGTCTGCATGGCTGGGGCGTGTTCGCCTTCGTCGGCATGGCCCTGGCGTACTTCGCCTACCGGCATAACCTGCCGCTGGCGCTGCGCTCGGCGCTGTACCCGCTGATCGGTAAGCGCATCAACGGCCCCATCGGCTACGCGGTGGATGGTTTCGGCATCATCGCCACGGTGTTCGGCCTGGGTGCCGACATGGGCTTTGGCGTGTTGCACCTCAACTCCGGGCTGGACTATTTGTTCGGCGTGGCCCACACCCAGTGGATCCAGGTCGGCCTCATCACCTTGATGATGGGCGCGGCGATCCTGGTGGCCGTCTCCGGCGTCGACAAGGGCGTGCGGGTGATGTCCGACATCAACATGTTGTTGGCCTGTGCGCTGCTGCTGTTCGTGTTGTTCGCCGGGCCTACCCAGCACTTGCTCAACACCCTGATCCAGAACATCGGCGATTATCTCGGCGCCTTGCCGACCAAGAGTTTCGACCTCTACGCCTACGACAAACCCAGCGACTGGTTGGGCGGCTGGACCGTGTTTTACTGGGCCTGGTGGATCGCATGGTCGCCGTTCGTGGGGCTGTTTATCGCGCGTATTTCCCGTGGCCGCACCATCCGTGAGTTCGTCTTTGGCGTGCTGTTGATTCCGCTTGGTTTCACCCTGGCGTGGATGTCGATCTTCGGCAACAGCGCCATCGACCAGGTGCTCAACCACGGCCTCACCGCGCTCGGCCAGTCGGCCATTGATGATCCGTCGATGAGCCTCTACCTGCTGCTGGAAACCTACCCGTGGAGCAAGACGGTTATCGCGGTAACGGTGTTTATCAGCTTCGTGTTCTTCGTCACCTCGGCCGACTCCGGCACCGTGGTGCTTTCCACGTTGTCGGCCAAAGGCGGGAATCCCGATGAAGACGGGCCGAAGTGGCTGCGGGTGTTCTGGGGCGCAATGACGGCATTGGTGACCAGCGCGCTGCTGTTTGCCGGCAGTATCGACTCGCTCAAATCTGCCGTGGTGCTGACCTCGCTGCCGTTCTCGATGATTTTGCTGCTGATGATGTGGGGGCTGCACAAGGCGTTCTACCTTGAGTCGCAAAAGCAGATCGCGCAGATGCATTCCCTGGCGCCGGTATCGGGCTCACGCAAGGGCACGGGCGGTTGGCGCCAGCGCTTGAGCCAGGCGGTGCATTTCCCGTCACGGGATGAGGTGTACCGTTTCCTCGAGACCACGGTGCGCCCGGCGATCGAAGAAGTGACGGCGGTGTTTGTCGAAAAAGGCCTCAACGTGGTCACCCAGCCTGACCCGTCCAACGACAGCGTCAGCCTGGAAATCGGCCACGGTGAGCAGCATCCGTTTGTGTACCAGGTGCAGATGCGCGGCTATTTCACGCCGTCATTTGCGCGCGGCGGCATGGGTTCCAAGCAGCTCAACAACCGCCGCTATTACCGTGCGGAAGTGCACTTGAGTGAGGGCAGCCAGGACTACGACCTGGTGGGCTACACCAAAGAGCAGATCATCAACGACATCCTCGACCAGTACGAACGGCACATGCAGTTCCTGCACCTGGTTCGCTAAGGCTCAGGCCCTGATAAACAGGGCCAGTGCCACCAACGGCGCGCCGAACACCGCACTGCCGATCACCAGCTCCGAGACCAGGGGCTGGCCGGCAGTGACTACGCCCAGCGCGCCGTTCACCACCGCCACCACCAGCCAGATCCCGACAAAGCTGTAAGCCAGAATGTGCCGGCTGACGCCCAGCTTTTGGCCGATAAACAGCATCAGCGCGAGCAGGATCAGGCCGGCGGTGATGACGAGGGCGGTGTGCATATCTGAAGTCTCCTGATACCCGCTGGTTTTCCGTGAACACCAAACCTGTGGCGAGGGAGCTTGCTCCCGCTGGGCTGCACAGCGGCCCCAAAAAAGATGGGAGCGCTGCGCACTCCAGCGGGAGCAAGCTCCCTCGCCACAATATTAGTGCGTCGTAGAGTGAGTGCTGCGTGGTCTTCAGACCAAACCGCCATTGGCGCGCAGGATTTGCCCATTCACCCAGCCACCGGCCGGGCTCACCAGAAACGACACCACGCGGGCGATATCTTCCGGTTGGCCAAGGCGTTCCAGCGGCGCCATCTTGGCCAGGCCCTGGATCTGCTCTTCGCTTTTGCCATGCAGGAACAGTTCGGTCGCCACCGGGCCCGGGGCCACGGCGTTGACGGTGATGCGCCGGCCGCGCATTTCCTTGGCGAACACTTGGGTCAAGGATTCCACCGCTGCCTTGCTGGCGATGTACACCGCATAACCCGGGAAGTTGAGGCCTACGGTGCTGCTGGAAAAGTTGACGATGCGCCCGCCGTCATTCATGCGCGTGGCGGCTTCACGCAGGGCGTTGAAGGTGCCGCGGGTGTGGATGTCGAAGTTCTGGTTGTACAGCTCGTCGCTGTGTTGGGCCAGTGGCAGTGCCTTGAGAATACCGGCGTTGTTGATCAGCACGTCGACCTTGCCGAGTTGGGCTTCGGTCTGGTCGAACAGGCGCTTTACGTCGGCCGCGCTTGAAACGTCGCCCTGTATCGCTATGGCTTGGTGGCCGGCCTGGCGCAGTTCCACCACCAGTTTTGAAGCTTCGGTGGCACTGTTGGCGTAGTTGATGGCGACGGCGTAACCGTCGGCGGCCAGTTGTTTGGCAACCACGGCGCCGATGCCGCGGGAAGCGCCGGTAACGATAGCAACTTGAGGGGTCATGATCAGGTTTCCTGGGGGCGTTGGCTGGGTGTGGAAGCAGGTTCACATGTTTACCCAAGCGGATAAATGCGCCAAAGTTGCCTTGACTGTTCAATAATCGCCAACAATGGAGACGCGCTGTGGACCAAGTCAAAGCGATGAAGGTGTTCGTGCGAATTTACGAACGCTGCAGCTTCACTCTAGCGGCCGATGACCTGAACCTGCCACGCGCCACCCTGACCCACACCCTGAACCAGTTCGAAGCCTGGCTCGGCACGCGCCTGCTGGAGCGCAGCACTCGCCGCGTACGCCCGACCCTCGATGGCGAGGCGTACTACCTGCGTTGCGTGCAACTGCTGGCCGAGTTGGAAGAAGCGGAGCTGGCCTTCCGTTCGGTGGCACCCAAGGGCCGCCTGCGGGTGGATTTGCACGGCACCCTGGCCAAGTACTTCGTGATCCCGGCGCTGCCGCAGTTCATGGCGCGCTACCCGGAAATCGAACTGTCCATCAGCGAGGCAGACCGCTTTGTCGACCTGATCGCCGAAGGCGTGGATTGCGTGCTGCGGGCGGGCACCCTGGAGGACTCGGCGTTGATCGGCCGGCGTGTTGCAACGTTGCGCCAGGTGACCTGTGCGAGCCCGGCGTACCTGCGCAAATACGGCGAGCCGAAAAGCCTCGCCGACCTCAGTGAACACCGTGCAGTGAATTACGTTTCGCGCACCACCGCGAAGCTGTTCCCGTTCGAATTCCTGGTCGACGGCCAACTCCAGGAAGTGACGATTGAGGGTGCACTGTCAGTGTTCGGCGCAGAGATTTATTCCGCCAGCGCGGTTGCTGGACTCGGCATTATCCAGTGCCCGCACTACCGCATGGCCGAGCTGATCAACCAGGGCGCGATGCAGGAAATCCTCACCCATACACCGCCGCCGCCGATGCCGGTTTCGGTGCTTTACCCACAAAACCGACACATGTCGCCGAGGGTGCGGGTGTTCGTCGATTGGCTCGCCGAAATCTTCTCCACCGCCCGCTAACCCGCATAGTTGCTGGGTTTCTTAAATTTAATTTCATCCGGGTAAAGGGTGTTTTGACTCCGAACTGTCACATGGCCATCGCCTAATTGTGTGAAGCGTTTGACGCTTTCATTTCAGAACAGTGACGGAGACCGGTACCAATGAAGACGTTATTAAGCCCCATGGTGGGTGCCGCCATGGCGAGCTTTATGCTGTCCGCCCACGCCGATTTTATCGATGACAGCCACGCCGATGTGACCCTGCTCAACCGCTACCTCAATCAGCAGGGGCGCGATGTGGTGAACAGCAATAACAAGGCTCACAGCATCCGTGATTGGGGCCAGGGTTTTGAGTTCAACTTCAAGTCCGGCTACACCGATGGCCCGGTTGGCTTTGGTCTGGACTTGCAGGCGTTCTACGGTTTGAAACTGGATTCTGGTGGCGACCTGGGTGACAAGGATCACCAGGGCCGCTACCCCGGCAGCATGTTCCCGCTGGATAACGGCAAGTCCGCCGACCAGTTCGGCGTGCTCAGCCCGACTTTCAAGATGCGCTTCGCCCAGGATGAACTGCGCGTGGGCACGCTGTACGGCAACAACCCGGTACTGGCCAACACTGACGGGCGCCTGTACCAGCAGACCAACACCGGCGTGCAGCTGGTTTCCAAGGACTTGACCGATTTTACCTTTACCGCCGGTGACATCCTCAAGACCAAGATCCGCAACGAAACCGGCGACCAGGGCATGATCACCGCCGGCGGCACCAAACAGAGCGATCGCTTCCTCTACGGCGGCGCGGACTACAAAGGCTTGCCGAACACTACGGTTAGCCTGTGGTATTCCAACCTTGAGGATTACTACCAGCAGTTCTTCCTCGGCGCCAAGCGCCACGATGCCTTGCCTGTGGGCGCTATCGACACCGACGTGCGCCTGTACCGCAGCCTCGGTGTGGGTGAAAACGCTGCGGGTGATAAAGACTTCTCCGCCGCCGGGCTCTACGGCGACGGCACCTCCAAGGGTCGCATCAACCAGTCCACCGTCAGCCTGCTGGAAAGCTACAGCCTGGATGGCCATACCGTTGGCCTGGGCATCCAGAAAAACAGCGGCGACAGCGACTTCCCGTACCTGGATTCCGGCCTGAACAGCGGTGCCAGCAACCAGGGCCCGGGCTCGGGCGCCGACACCCCGGCACTCACCAACATGCAACTGAACAAGTTCCAGCACGCCGGCGAGCGCACCTGGCTGGCGCAGTACAAATATGACTTCGGCAAATTGGGCCTTGATGGCCTGACGTTCGCCACTTCCTACGCACACGGCGATGACATCCGCACGACCCAGGGCACTACCAGCGAATGGGAACGTAATATCACCCTGGCCTACCAGGTGCCAACCGGCACCCTCAAAGGCCTGGGTGTGACCTGGCGAAATGCCCACGCCAGCCCGGACATTACCGGTGCCACCGTGCAAGATGAAAACCGTCTCTATCTGAGCTACGTCGTTCCACTCTGGTAGGAAATTGCTGTACAAAGAGCAAGCACACTTAAGCGATTCAGCTGCTTAAAAGGCTTGGGAATAGCGTTATTCCCAGGCCTTATTTGCTCATAAGACCAGAGAGGATTCGATGACTTACATTGCTGCCGAAAACCGCTATGAATCTATTCCTTATCGCCGCGTTGGTCGCAGTGGACTAGTGCTGCCCGCCCTGTCCCTGGGGCTGTGGCACAACTTTGGCGACAGCACCCCGATCGACACCCAGCGCGCACTGCTGCGCACCGCGTTTGACCTTGGGATCAACCACTTCGACCTGGCCAACAACTACGGCCCACCGTACGGCAGCGCCGAGATCAATTTCGGCCGGTTGCTGCGCGAAGACTTCAAGCAATACCGCGACGAACTGATCATCTCCAGCAAGGCGGGTTGGGACATGTGGCCGGGCCCATATGGCCAGGGCGGTGGTTCGCGCAAGTACGTACTGGCGAGCCTCGACCAGAGCCTGCAACGCCTGGGCGTCGACTACGTGGATATCTTCTATTCCCACCGCTTTGATGCCGACACCCCACTGGAAGAAACCGCCAGCGCACTGGCCACCGCCGTGCAACAGGGCAAGGCGCTGTACATCGGGATTTCGTCCTACTCCGGTGTGAAAACCCGCGAGGTTGCCGCACTGCTTCAAGAGTGGAAAGTCCCACTGCTGATCCACCAACCGGCCTACAACCTGCTCAACCGTTGGGTGGAAAAAGACCTGCTGGACGTCACCGAAGAACTCGGTGCCGGGGTGATTGCGTTCACGCCGCTTGCCCAGGGTTTGCTGACCGACAAATACCTCAACGGCGTACCGGCGGATGCGCGAGTGAACCGTCCGGGCGGTGGTTCGTTGCAAGCCAAGCACTTGTCCGAGGCCAACATCGCCCACGTGCGTGCGCTGAATGAAATTGCCAAGCGCCGTGGCCAGAGCCTGGCGCAAATGGCGTTAGCGTGGACATTGCGCGATCCACGCGTCACCAGTGCCCTGATCGGTGCAAGCCGGCCGGAGCAGATCATCGAAAACGTCGGCGCGTTGCAGAACCTGAACTTCAGTGCGCAGGAGCTGGCAGAGATCGACCGGTTTGCCCAGGAAGGCGGGATTAACTTGTGGGAAAAGCCGTCGACGGCTGAATAAGCGGTAGCGTCCGATTCCCGAATCAACCCCGATTAACTGTGGGAGCCGGGCTTGCCCGCGATGGCGGAGTGTCAGTCGATGGATATGTCGCTGACCCACCGCTATCGCAGGCAAGCCAGCTCCCACATTTGATCTGTGGCGTTCTTTCTAGAACGGCACATCTCCAAGAATCGTTGCCCGGTGCATCACTCGCCGTTGCGGCCGGTAATCATCCACCGCGTAGTGCTGGGTCACGCGGTTATCCCAAAACGCCACGTCATTTTCCTGCCAGCGCCAGCGAATGGTGAACTCCGGCCGGGTGGCATGGGCAAACAACAGCTTCAGCACCGCTTCGCTTTCCGCCGGCTCCAGTTCGTTGATCTTGCTGGTGAACCCTTCATTGACGAACAGCGACTTGCGCCCGCTCACCGGATGCGTACGAATCACCGGATGCGACAGCGGCGGGTTTTTGCGCCGGGCTTCTTCCCAGCGCGCCAGGTCTTGCGGCGTATTGCCGTAACGCTCCAGAGGGAAGGAGCGGGTGAAGTCATGGGTTGCCGTCAAACCATCCAACAGCTTCTTGAACGGCTCCGACAGCGCCTCATACGCCGCGATCCCGCTGGCCCACAACGTATCGCCACCAAACTCCGGCAGCAGCTTGGCGCTGAGTACCGCACCGAGGGCCGGGGTGGGCAGGAAGGTCACGTCGGTGTGCCAGATGGCGTTGTCGCGCACGTCGGTCACGGCGGTGTCGAGGATCAGCACTTCAGGCTGTTCCGGCACGTTGGGGTAGATCGGGTGAATGTGCAGGTCGCCAAAATTTGCCGCGAACCGCGCCTGTTGCTGTGGGGTGATCGGCTGGTTGCGCAAGAACAGCACCGAGTGCTTGAGCAGCGCCTGTTCGATGGCGTCGCGGTGTTCGGTGTTCAGTGGTTGGGTGATGTCGACGCCACTGATCTGGGCGCCAAGGGCGGTGCTGAGAGGCGTTACGGTCAGGCTGCTCATGGGGTTCTCGTCGAAGATGTGCTTAGTGTGCCTGGCCATGCCAAGGCACCAATTTACGCTGCAGGGCACGCAAGCCCATTTCCATGGCGAAGGCGATCAGCGCGATCACCAGAATCCCCAGTACCACCACGTCGGTGACCAGGAATTGCGCGGCAGACTGCACCATGAAGCCCAGGCCGCTGGTGGCGGCGATCAATTCTGCCGCTACCAGGGTCGACCACCCCACACCCAGGCCAATCCGCACGCCGGTGAGGATGTCGGGCAGGGCGCTCGGCAGGATCACATGGCGAATCAGTTGTGCCCGGGTTGCACCCAACGACTGCGCCGCGCGCAATTTGGCCGGGTCGACGGTACGCACGCCGGTGGCAGTGGCGATGGCAATCGGCGCAAAAATCGCCAGGTAGATCAGCAGCACCTTGGACAGCTCGCCGATGCCGCACCAGATCACGATCAGCGGCAGGTAGGCCAACGGTGGAATCGGCCGGTAGAACTCGATCAGCGGGTCGAGAATGCCCCGGGCGATGCGATTGGAGCCGATGGCAATCCCCACTGGCACGGCGGTGAGCACGGCAAAACCGAGGCCCAGGCCGATGCGCTTGAGGCTCGCGCCCAAGTGCTGCCACAGGGTGGAGTCCATATAGCCGGTGGTCGCCAGCAGCCAGCCTTTTTGCAACACGGCCGAAGGCGGTGGCAGGAACAGCGGCTCGATCAGCCCGCTGGCGGTCACGGCCCACCAGATAGCGACCAGGGTGAGCAGGGTCAGCGCGCTGATCCAGCGGGTGCTCAGGCTGCGACGCGCCGGAACCGCCGGGGTTTGCGCGGTGCGGGTTGCCGGTAATTCGTAACTGCTCATGCAGACACCTGCCGTTGGGAGAACACCTTGCCCAGCACGTGTTCGCGTGTTTCGATAAAGCGCGGGTCGGATTTGATCGCCCGTGCCGATTCACCGGCGGCGTAGCGCTGGCCGAAGTCCAGGCTCAGGCGCTCGACGATCTGGCCGGGGTTGGGCGCCAACAGAATCAGGTCCGTGGCGAGGAACACCGCTTCTTCGATGTCGTGGGTAATCAGGAACACCGGCTTGGCCGTACGCCGCCAGACTTGCAGCAACAGCTCCTGCATCTGTTCGCGCGTAAAGGCATCGAGGGCGCCGAAGGGTTCGTCCATCAGCAATACGCGCGGGTCCGCGGCCAACGCACGGGCCAGGCCCACACGTTGCTTCTGGCCGCCGGAGAGTTGCCAGATGCGACGACTGTCGAAACCGGCGAGGTCCACCAAGGCGAGCATTTCCCGGGCACGGATCTCGCGCTTGGCCTTGGGCACGCCCGCCAACTCCAGGCCGAAGCCGACGTTGGCCAGCACGTCCTGCCAGGGCAGCAGGGCGTCGTCCTGGAACACCACGCCGCGTTCGGCGCTCGGGCCTTTCACCGGCACACCGTCAAGGGTGATGCGCCCGGCGCTGGGCTCGACAAAGCCGGCAATCAGGTTCAACAGCGAGGTCTTGCCACTGCCGGAAGGGCCGAGGGCCACCAGCAATTGCTGGGGCCCAAGGCTCAGGGAAATATCTGCCAGTACGGGCTCCGGGCTGCCTGGGTACTGTGCGCTGATGCGCTCCAGTTGTAGCAAGGCCATCGCGGTTAACTCCTGGTATCAGTTAGTGATGAACTTCGGGCTGACGTACGGGGCGTAGTCCGGCAGTACGGCGTCGACCTTGCCTTGCTCCTTGAGGAACGCGGCGGTATCGGTGACAGCCTTGGTGGTCGGTGCGCCCAGCAGGGTGACCTGGTCAGCCGCCAGCGGGTAGACGTTGCCTTGCAGCAGCAGCGGGATGTCGCTGGCCTTGGCCCCGGAGAGCTTCACCAGTTTGTCGACGTTACCTTTGTCCGCTAGCCAGGCTTGTGGGTCTTTGCGGTAAGCGGCGTAGGCATCCAGGGTGACTTTGGCAAAAGCCGTGACGATTTCCGGGTGCTTCTCGGCGAAATCCTTACGCACGATCCAGGCGTCGAACGTCGGCGCGCCGAACTTGGCCAGTTCGCCGGAGGTGATCAGTACCTTGCCGTTTTCCTTGGCTACGCCCAACGCTGGGTCCCACACGTAGGTGGCGTCGATATCACCACGCTTCCAGGCGGCGATGATGGCCGGCGGGGCGAGGTTGAGGATGGTCACTTTCGAAGGGTCGATGTTCCAGTGCTTCAACGCGGCCAACAGGCTGTAGTGGCCGGTAGAAACGAATGGCACGGCGACTTTCTTGCCGATCAAATCCTGCGGGCTGTTGATCCCGGAACCGTTGCGCGCCACCAAGGCTTCGGCGCCGCCGATCTGGGTCGCGATCAGGAAGGTTTCTACCGGGACCTTGCGGGTAACCGCAGCGGTCAGCGGGCTGGAACCGAGGTAGCCGATCTGCACGTCGCCGGAAGCGATGGCGGCGATGATGTCGGCACCGTTGTCGAATTTGCGCCAGTCGATCTTGGCATTGGTGGCTTTTTCGTAGGCGCCGTCGGCCTGGGCGACTTTCGCCGGGTCAACGGTGGTCTGGTAAGCGATGGTCACGTCGGCAGCCTGGGCAAACAGGCTGGCACCGGCCAAGGACAACGCCGCCAAGAGGCGAAGGGGGAAGTGCAGTTTCAAGGGGGAAGTCCTCATCAGGCGGCCGGAGGTCGGCTTGTGAGAAGACTAAATGATCTAAGAATCCTAAAATAAATAACATTTTCGAATTAGCTTATGAGAAGAAACGCGAGCACTAGGCTAGAAGGCGCATAGGTCAAATGTGGGAGCTGGCTTGCCTGCGATAGCATCGACTCGGTACTAATTAAATACTTCGGCGCCTGCATCGCGGGCAAGCCCGGCTCCCACAAAAGCCCGGCCCCCACAGGGTTTTGCGTAAGGCTTTTAGTTGCTGATCGCCAGAATACTTGCCTGGTACGAGCCGACAAACACGTCGAAGTCGCCCACTTCGTTCTGCTCAAGCTCCGCCTGCTGCGCCAGCGAGTTGCGCGCCAGCGTCTCAAAGCGTGCCTGTTCTTCAGCGCTCAACGGCTCGCTGCGGAAGTATTCGGCATGCACCTGGCTCTG
This sequence comes from Pseudomonas sp. A125, assembly GCF_055409485.1. NCBI lineage: Bacteria > Pseudomonadati > Pseudomonadota > Gammaproteobacteria > Pseudomonadales > Pseudomonadaceae > Pseudomonas > Pseudomonas sp. A125. The sequence continues at coordinate 317,236 of NZ_JBUZVP010000004.1, read as the reverse complement.
ATGCAGCGAAAACTGCGCAAAGCTCTCTTTACGCTCGCTCATCGCCGCCAGCACCTGGGCCGACGGGGTCAGGGACGAGTCCTTGACCTTCGCCAGCTGGGCGTCCAGTGCCTGGCTGTGTTCATTAATGCCCTGGCTCTGGTCCAGCAAGGCGGCCAGCGGCGCAATCTGCTCCAGCAACTCGGCGGCCCATTCCTTCATGTCTACCGGCTCGCCACGGCGCTGCAATTGCAGGCCCGGACGGCGGCCTTCCTTGACCACGCTGAGGAAGTTGGCGCTGGCATTGCCGCATTCGTTGTCGGCGAACAGTGGGCTGTCATTCAGCGCGCAGTACAGCAAAAACGCGTCGAGGAAGCGCGACTCTTGCAAGTCGATGCCCATCGGCAGGAACGGGTTGATATCCAGGCAGCGCACTTCGATGTACTGGATGCCACGGGCCACCAGCGCCTGGATCGGCCGTTCGCCGGTGTAGGTCACGCGCTTGGGGCGGATATTGGAGTAGTACTCGTTTTCGATCTGCAGGATGTTGGTGTTGAGCTGTACCCACTCACCGTCCTTGTGGGTGCCGACTTCGACATACGGCGCGTAGGGCGTTGCTACCGCTTCGCGCAGGCTGTCGGTGTAGCTCGCCAGGTCGTTGTAGCACGGCGTCAGGCCGGCCTGGGCGTTGCTCTGGTAACCCAGGTCGCTCATGCGCAGGCTGGTGGCGTACGGCAGGTACAGGGTGTCGGCATCCAGCACTTCAAGCTGGTGCGAGCGACCGCGCAGGAAACCCGCGTCCAGGGCCGGCGAGGCGCCGAACAGGTACATCAGCAGCCAGCTGTAGCGGCGGAAGTTACGGATAAGCGCGATATAGGCCGTGGACTGGTAATCCCGGTCGGTACCCACAAAGCCTTCGGCTTCCTTGAGCAACGGCCAGAGGTCTTCCGGCAGGGAAAAATTGTAGTGGATCCCGGCGATGCACTGCATGGTCTTGCCGTAACGCAAGGCCAGGCCCTTGCGGTACACGTACTTGAGCTGTCCGATGTTGGAGGTGCCGTAGTAGGCAATCGGAATATCTTCCTCGGCCGGCAACGGGCACGGCATCGACGGACTCCACAGGTACTCGTTGCCGAGCTTGCTGTAGGCAAAACGGTGGATCTTGTCGAGGCTGCTCAGGGTGTCGGCCGGGTTAGGCAGCGCCGGCGTGATGAACTCAAGCAGCGACTCGGAATAGTCGGTGGTGATTTGTTCGTGGGTCAGTGCCGCGCCCAGGGCCTCGGGATGCGGCGTTTGTGCCAGCCGACCCTCGCCGGTGACGCGCAGGCATTCGCGCTCGATGCCGTGCAGGCATTGCTCGAGCAAAGAGAGGTGTTCGTGCTTGCCGAGCAGGGCCAGGCGGCGGTTGAGAAGTTCGCTCAAGTTGGATTCCTTCACGCGTCAGTCGCCCCAATATGGGGGTGGTCAGGACGGTCTACAAGGGTGAAGTGGAAACTGGCGTTATCGCCTGGTTTTTGAGCCGGATTGACCCACTCTGAAAAGAGCCGCCCTCGTCCCTGAATCTGGCTATCGCGCACGAAGAAAAGTTCGGCGCAACTTTCGCAGCGCCGAAATTAACTCAAATCGATGACAGGGAGCTATAGGACAGCGAAGGTGCCTTGTGCTTTTGCGACCAGTTTTTCGTCCTGGTACACGTCAGCCTCGACCACCAGCGTACGCCGGCCGGGGTGGATCACCCGCGCGGTGCACAGCACATCGCCGTCGGAAACGGCGCGGATGTAGTTGATTTTGCATTCGATGGTCGCGCTCTGCTGGTCGAAACCATGGGAGCTGGAACAGGCCAGCCCCATGGCAATGTCCACCAGGCTGAAGATCGCCCCGCCATGGAGCTTGCCAGCGCGGTTGCGCAGTTGCGGTTCCAGGGTCATGGCCACCTCGGCAACCCCTGTTTCCAGGCGTTGCAGGCGGCAGCCAATGAGGTCGCTGAAAGCGCTGTGGGTCAAGCCGGCTGGCAGTTCCATTAACGTTTCTTCAGTTGTTTGGCGTTGGCGAACAGCGAAGCCATGGCGTTATTGGCCGGGGCTGGCGCAGCGGTTTCCTTGCGGGGTGCAGCACCTTGCGACTGGCGTGGCGCCGAGCCGGGGCGGGCGCCACGGGCACCGTCGATTTTCTCGCCCGGGGTGTCGCTCATGCGCATCGACAGGCCGACGCGTTTGCGCGGGATATCAATTTCCATGACTTTCACCTTGACCACGTCACCGGCTTTCACCGCTTCACGCGGGTCCTTGATGAACTTCTCCGAAAGCGCAGAGATGTGCACCAAACCGTCCTGATGCACGCCGATATCCACAAACGCGCCGAAGTTGGTCACGTTGGTGACCACGCCTTCGAGGATCATCCCCAGTTGCAGGTCCTTGAGGTCTTCGACGCCTTCCTGAAACTCGGCGGTCTTGAACTCGGGGCGCGGGTCGCGGCCGGGTTTTTCCAGCTCTTGCAGGATGTCGGTGATGGTCGGCACGCCGAAGGTTTCGTCGGTGTACTTCTTCGGGTCCAGGCGCTTGAGGAACGCGGCGTCGCCGATCAGCGAGCGGATGTCGCGGTCGGTTTCAGCGGCAATGCGTTGCACCAAAGGGTAGGCTTCCGGGTGGACGGCCGAGGAATCCAGCGGGTTGTCACCGTTCATGACGCGCAGGAAGCCGGCGGCTTGTTCGAAGGTTTTTTCGCCAAGACGTGCGACTTTTTTCAGCGCTGCACGGGTTTTGAACGCGCCGTTTTCGTCGCGGTGAGCCACGATGTTCTGCGCCAGGGTAGCGTTGAGGCCGGAGATTCGGGCCAGCAGCGCGACCGAGGCGGTGTTCACGTCGACACCGACCTTGTTCACACAGTCTTCCACCACCGCATCCAGGCCGCGCGCCAGTTTCAGCTGCGACACGTCGTGCTGGTACTGGCCGACACCGATGGATTTCGGATCGATCTTCACCAGTTCGGCCAGTGGGTCCTGCAAGCGGCGAGCGATCGAAACGGCGCCACGGATCGACACGTCGAGGTCCGGGAATTCCTTGGAAGCCAGTTCCGAGGCGGAGTACACCGAAGCGCCAGCCTCGGAGACCATCACCTTGGTCATCTGCATGCCTGGGTATTTTTTGATCAGCTCGGCGGCCAGCTTGTCGGTTTCACGGCTGGCGGTGCCGTTGCCGATGGCGATCAGGTCTACCGAGTGCTTGGCGCACAGGGCGGCCAGGATCGCGATGGTCTGGTCCCACTTGTTGTGCGGCACGTGCGGGTAAACCGTGGCGTGGTCGAGCATCTTGCCGGTGGCGTCGACCACGGCAACCTTGCAGCCGGTACGCAGGCCCGGGTCGAGGCCCAAAGTGGCACGCGGGCCGGCAGGTGCAGCCAGCAGCAGGTCGTGCAGGTTGTGGGCGAACACGCTGATGGCTTCGGTTTCGGCGCCGTCGCGCAACTCGCCCAGCAGGTCGGTTTCCAGGTGGGTGTAGAGCTTGACCTTCCAGGTCCAGCGCACGACTTCACCGAGCCACTTGTCCGCAGGACGATTCTGATTCTGGATGCCGAATTGTTGACCGATCATGCCTTCGCACGGGTGCATGGTGCCCGGCAGCTCGTCGCCGACTTTCAGCGCGGAGCTCAGGATTCCTTCGTTGCGACCGCGGAAAATCGCGAGGGCGCGGTGGGACGGCATGCTTTTCAGCGGCTCGTCGTGTTCGAAGTAATCGCGGAACTTGGCGCCTTCCTCTTCCTTGCCGGCGATCACGCGGGCACTCAGGGTGGCTTCCTGTTTCAGGTAGCTGCGCAGTTTTTCCAGCAGGTTGGCGTCTTCGGCGAAGCGCTCCATGAGGATGTACTTGGCGCCTTCCAGGGCAGCCTTGACGTCGGCGACGCCTTTTTCGGCATCGACAAAGCGTGCAGCTTCGCTTTCCGGGGCCAGGGCCGGGTCGTTGAACAGGCCGTCGGCCAGCTCGCCGAGGCCGGCTTCCAGGGCGATCTGGCCCTTGGTGCGGCGCTTCTGTTTGTACGGCAGGTACAAGTCTTCAAGGCGGGTCTTGGTGTCGGCGAGCTTGATGTCGCGTTCCAGTTGAGGGGTCAGCTTGCCTTGTTCTTGGATGCTGGCGAGGATGCTGATACGCCGTTCGTCGAGTTCTCGCAGGTAGCGCAGGCGCTCTTCCAGATGCCGCAACTGGATATCATCGAGGCTGCCGGTGACTTCTTTACGGTAACGGGCGATGAAGGGCACTGTGGAGCCTTCATCCAGTAGAGCGACGGCCGCTTCGACCTGTTGTGGGCGTACACCGAGTTCCTCGGCGATGCGGCTGTTGATGCTGTCCATAAAACCACCTGAAATTCTGAAAGCAGGCTTGCAGGCCCGTAAAACAAGGCTTGCAAGGCTGGTTGAGCGGCCCGACTGGCGCCGCTGCCTGGGTCAAGAGGCAGCCTATTGACCCTCGAAATCGAAAAAATCACTACAAGCGGGTGAAAAAAATCCCGTGGCCGTAGACGGTAACGAACTAACGTTGCCCTGCACAAAGGCGCCGCATTATAACCAGCGTTCCGGGCTTGGGGGGATTGCGCCAATGGTTGTAGGGCGCGGGTTCGCTGGCGGTAGAGGAAAAATCTGCTAACAATGCACACGGTGCGTATAACGGCAGCTACGCCATAATGCGCGCCGAGATAAGAGGAGCATCTAATGAGCAGCACTGCACAAACTGCTGAAGGCGAAAAAATTCTCATCGTTGATGATGATCCGGGGCTGAGTAGCCTGCTGGAGCGTTTCTTCAACTCCAAGGGCTACCGTGCCCGCGCGGTGCCAAACACCGAACAGATGGACCGCCTGTTGGGACGTGAAGTCTTCAACCTGGTGGTGCTGGACCTGATGCTGCCTGGCGAAGACGGCCTGACCGCCTGCAAACGCCTGCGCGGCGCCAACAATCAGATCCCGATCATCATGCTGACCGCCAAGGGCGACGAACTGAGCCGCATCAAGGGCCTGGAACTGGGCGCCGACGATTACCTGGCCAAGCCGTTCAACCCGGACGAGCTGATGGCGCGGGTCAAGGCCGTATTGCGTCGCCAGGCTGCCCCGGTACCGGGCGCACCAGGCAGCGAAGACGAAAGCGTGACCTTCGGTGACTACGAGCTGTCGCTGGCCACCCGTGAGCTCAAGCGTGGCGATGAAGTGCACATGCTCACCACCGGCGAATTCGCCGTGCTCAAGGCACTGGTGATGAACGCTCGCCAGCCGCTGACCCGCGACAAGCTGATGAACCTGGCCCGTGGTCGCGAGTGGGACGCCCTGGAGCGTTCCATCGACGTACAAATCTCCCGTCTGCGCCGGATGATCGAGCCTGATCCATCCAAGCCGCGTTATATCCAGACGGTGTGGGGTGTGGGTTACGTGTTTGTGCCGGATGGCACTGCTACCAAGTGACCAATGATTTGCAAAAGCGGGCCTGCCGGCGTTGACTCGATAAGCGTCAGCCGGTTGCCCGGCGTTTGCAATTCTGCGAGCCTCGCTCGCTCCTGCAAGGTGTCTAGCTGTCTTTTATGAAAACCCCGTTGTGGTTCCCGCAGAGTTTCTTCTCACGCACCCTTTGGCTGGTGCTCATCGTCGTACTGTTTTCCAAGGCGCTGACACTGGTTTATCTGTTGATGAACGAAGACGTGCTGGTGGACCGGCAGTACAGCCACGGTGTGGCCCTGACCTTGCGCGCCTATTGGGCCGCAGACCCCGAGAACCGCGAGAAGATCGCCAAGGCCGCCACTCTGGTGCGGGTGGCGGGTGCAGGTGTGCCCGAGGGCGAGCAACATTGGCCCTACAGCGAAATCTACCAGCGACAGATGCAGGCCGAACTGGGTGAAGACACCGAGGTGCGGCTGCGTATGCATGTGTCGCCAGCGCTCTGGGTGAGGGCGCCGAGCCTGGGCGAGGACTGGCTGAAAGTGCCACTGTATCCGCATCCATTGCGCGGGCAGAAGATCTGGAACGTGCTGGGCTGGTTCCTGGCGATCGGATTGCTGTCCACCGCGTCTGCCTGGATTTTTGTGCGCCAACTCAACCAGCCACTCAAACGCCTGGTGTTTGCAGCAAGGCAACTGGGCCAGGGCCGCAGTGTGCGCCTGCCCATCAGCGACACGCCGAGCGAAATGACCGAGGTGTACAGCGCGTTCAACCAGATGGCCGAGGATGTCGAACAGGCGGGGCGCGAGCGCGAGCTGATGCTGGCGGGGGTTTCCCATGACCTGCGCACGCCGCTGACGCGCTTGCGGCTTTCACTGGAGCTGATGGGTAACCACACCGACCTGACCGATGACATGGTCCGCGACATCGAAGACATGGACGCGATTCTCGACCAGTTCCTGGCGTTTATCCGCGATGGTCGGGATGAGGTGGTTGAAGAGGTCGACCTGACGGACCTGGTGCGTGAGGTGGTGGCGCCCTACAACCAGAACGGTGAGCAGGTGCGTATGCGCCTGGAGCCGATCCAGCCATTCGCGTTGCGTCGGGTATCGATGAAGCGCTTGCTGAACAACCTGATTGGCAACGCCCTGCATCACGCCGGTTCCGATGTGGAAGTGGCGGCGTATGTCTCCGGGGATACCAGCGCGCCTTACGTGGTGCTGAGTGTCATGGACCGGGGCGCCGGTATCGATCCGGCGGAGCTGGAAGGCATCTTCAACCCGTTCACCCGTGGTGATCGTGCCCGGGGTGGCAAAGGTACAGGCCTGGGGCTGGCGATTGTGCGGCGGATTGCTTCGATGCATGGCGGCAATGTTGAGTTGCGCAACCGGCCGGATGGCGGCCTGGAAGCACGGGTTCGCTTGCCGTTGGGGCTGATGTTGCCCAGGGACGCGGTCTAACACCCAACACAGATTAAATGTGGGAGAGGGCTTGTGTGGGAGCCGGGCTTGCCCGCGATGGCATCGCCGCGGTTCGCCAGAAAAGCCGAGGTGCCTGTATCGCAGGCAAGCCAGCTCCTACAGGGGTGTTTAGCCCTTGCCTTTGGTGCGCGTCATATTCGGCCCACCACTTTTTTCCAGATGCTGAATGATGATCCCCGCCACATCCTTGCCGGTGGTGGTTTCGATGCCTTCCAGGCCCGGTGAAGAGTTCACCTCCATCACCAGCGGCCCGTGGTTGGAACGCAAGATATCCACACCCGCCACGCTCAACCCCATCACCTTGGCAGCCCGCAGCGCAGTCATGCGCTCTTCCGGGGTGATCTTGATCAGGCTGGCGCTGCCACCACGGTGCAGGTTGGAGCGAAATTCCCCCGGCTTGGCCTGGCGCTTCATCGCGGCAATCACCTTGTCGCCCACCACGAAGCAGCGAATATCGGCACCGCCGGCTTCCTTGATGTACTCCTGCACCATGATGTTCTGCTTGAGGCCCATGAACGCCTCGATCACCGACTCGGCCGCCGTGGCCGTTTCACACAACACCACGCCGATGCCTTGGGTGCCTTCCAGCACCTTGATCACCAGCGGGGCGCCGTTGACCATTTCGATCAGGTCGGGGATGTCATCCGGGGAGTGCGCAAAACCGGTAACCGGCAAGCCAATGCCACGGCGCGACAGCAATTGCAGCGAACGCAGCTTGTCCCGGGAACGGGCGATGGCCACTGACTCGTTCAGGGGAGACACCCCCATCATTTCAAACTGGCGCAACACCGCGCAGCCATAAAATGTGACTGAGGCACCGATACGCGGGATCACCGCATCGAAACCTTCCAGCGGTTTGCCCCGGTAGTGGATCTGCGGCTTATGACTGGCAATGTTCATATAGGCACGCAACGTATCGATCACCACCATCTCATGGCCACGTTCGGTGCCGGCCTCGACCAGGCGACGGGTGGAATACAGACGCGGGTTACGCGACAGCACAGCGATCTTCATGCAACACCTGTGGCAGAGGTAGTAGAGACCGGGAACACCGGCTTGTCTTGAACGTATTTGACGCCGGGGCTGACCACCAGTTGGCCGTCAATCAGCGCCTTGGAACCCAGCAACAGGCGGTAACGCATGGCTTTGCGGCAGGCGAGGGTGAACTCCACCCGCCATACCCGATCACCCAGCGCCAGGGTAGTACTGATCACGTACCGCACCTGGGCCTGGCCGTTGGAGCTTTTAATGGTTTTCATCGCCACCAGCGGCGCTTCGCAGCGCCGGTGACGCAGTTGCACCACGCTGCCCAGGTGCGCGGTGAAGCGCACCCACTTTGCACCGTCGCGCTCAAACGGCTCGATCTCGGTGGCATGCAGGCTTGAGGTACTGGCGCCGGTGTCGATCTTTGCGCGCAGGCCAGCCACTCCCAAGTCGGGAAGTGCCACCCACTCACGCAGACCCACAACGGTCAAATGGTCAAATGTCTTCAATATGGGTAACCGGCAATCAGAAATGTTTCGTAGTCGGCAATGACAGTAGTGCCCCACTGCTCACGGATTGTGACAGTCCCCGAAAGGATGCCGGGGCTCGGTGCCGAATTCGCGGTATTCACGCAGAATATTCACCAAATGGCGACAGATATCTCTCGGACTTCAGAAATCAGTCGGTTAAAGGGAAACTCATAAAAACTGCCTGGCACCTGGCGTATCTTAGGTGAGCCTCAGGGTTTATGCGTCGACGAGGTTTGGCTGTTAGTTTGCGACATTTTTCAGAGCGAGGAATTCAAGTGGCTCAAAAGCAGGAAGAGGAAGAAAAAGTCCGTTTGGACAAGTGGTTGTGGGCGGCGCGCTTCTTTAAGACCCGCGCCTTGGCCAAGGCGGCCATCGAGAGCGGCAAGGTGCATTGGCGTGGCGAGCGCTGCAAGCCCGGCAAGGAACCGCGCATTGGCGATGAGTTCCAGATTCGTGCCGGTTTTGATGAGCGAACCGTCGTGGTCCAGGCGCTTTCAATTGTGCGAAAAGGCGCTCCCGAGGCGCAGGCGTTATACACCGAAACCGAAGCCAGCATCGCCAAGCGCGAAAACGCGGCGGCCATGCGCAAGGCTGGCTCCCTGGGCATGACCACCGACGGCAAGCCGAGCAAGAAACAACGGCGCGATCTGTTCAAGTTTCGCGGCAGCGGCAATGATGATTAATCGGAAAACCGCAGGAGCCAGGCCGGCTCCTGCACTTCAACTCAAGCGCTGCGGATAACGCTCAAGCGATTGACCAATGGTACCCGCTGAAACCCATCAAACACCGGCGCGGTAATCCGTACCAACCCTCGCGAAACCTTCGCCGCAAACGGCGTGTAGTAACCCCAGCCCAACGCCAACAGCGCCAGCAAAACCCCGCCGATATAGTCGTCCTGCCCCCAATGCGCGCCGGCCACCAGCCGCGGCATCATGAACAGCAGCGCCAAGCCCCAGATCACTGACACCTGCCCGATCCGCTTGGCAAACACCGTCATGAACATGCCCCAGATCAACAACACCGATGCGTGATCCCCCGGGAAACTCTGGCTGGAGCGGTCTTTCAACTCCCATGTCTTCTCAAGGCCCGGGAAATAGTCACTCATCTGAATCGCCCCGCTGATCACCATCGACGGGCTATGGTGTTGCCAGCCCATCTGCGCCGCCAGCTTGGAAAACAGCACGCGGATAAACAACAACAGCAGCAGAATGCCCAGGAACCCGAAAAACGCCTGGCGCACCTCCATCGCCTTGAACACCCAGTCGCCGCGGATCAACAGCGCCAGCAGAATTACCCCGACCACCGCATCAAACGGTCGCAAACTGGCCACCGCCCACACATGCAACCACGTCGAGCTGCTCGCCAAGGGGTCGTTGAGCAGATGAAACAGCCACTCGTCGAAAACCACGCAGAGCGCCTGGCCCGCCGGCCAGAGCCAAAAACACAGCAGTCCCACAGCGAGTAAATTACACAGGGCCAATCGCCCGAGGTTCCACTTGGCTTGGAACAAACCCGGATTGTTCATAAACTGTTTCCTCTTGGCTTTAAAGCGCTTCGTTTTTTCCGTAGAAGGCCGCACCAAATTGGTGCTAAAGCGTGTAATTCTATAAACCTTGTCATCTTTTTGTCATCAATTCAGATACCCAGACCTATGACTGATCTACCGGATACCGACTTCACCCAACGCTTCATCTTCGACGACAGCGACGCCCGCGGCGAACTGGTCGCCCTGGAGCGCAGCTATGCCGAAGTCCTCGCCAAGCACCCCTATCCGGAGCCGGTTGCGCAATTGCTCGGCGAGCTGATGGCGGCTGCCTCGCTGCTGGTGGGCACCCTGAAATTCGATGGCTTGCTGATCCTGCAGGCTCGTTCCGAAGGCCCGATCCCGCTGCTGATGATCGAATGCTCCAGCGCCCGCGAAATCCGTGGCCTGGCCCGCTACGACGCGGACCGCATCGCCCCCGACGCAACCCTGGCCGACCTGATGCCTGACGGCGTGTTGGCACTGACCGTCGACCCAACTGTCGGCCAGCGTTACCAGGGCATTGTCGACCTCGACGGCGAAACCCTGTCCGACTGCTTCACCAACTATTTCGTGATGTCCCAGCAAGTGGGCACCCGCTTCTGGCTCAATGCCGATGGCAAGCGCGCCCGTGGCCTGCTGCTGCAACAACTGCCGGCCGACCGCATCAAGGATGAAGATGACCGCGCCGAAAGCTGGGCACACATCACCGCTCTGGCTGGCACCTTGAAAGCCGAAGAACTGCTGGGCCTGGACAACGAAACCTTCCTGCACCGCCTTTACCACGAAGACGCTGTGCGCCTGTTCGACGTGCAATCCCTGCGCTTCCACTGCAGTTGCTCGCGCGAGCGCTCGGCCACGGCCCTGGTCAGCCTGGGCCTGGAAGATGCCCAGGACCTGGTGGTGGAACACGGTGGCAACATCGAGATCGACTGCCAGTTCTGCAACCAGCGCTACCTGTTCGACGCCGCCGATATTGCTCAGTTATTCGCTGGCGCAGGCGTAGACACCCCATCAGGCACCCGCCACTAAAACGTTTAAGCACAGGTAATTCACCTGACAAACGCCGGATTTCCGCCGTTCTGACCGGAGGGCTCTACTCTTTTTGGGCTTTTCTGGCATAATCCGGCCCACTTTTTTCGCGGTAGTAGTGCGCAACTTTCTACTACAAAACGTTTGGAGCACTCGGCCATAGGCCGACGGGGAACCTCATGACGCAAGCCAACAACGCCGTATACACTGACCTGAGTGTTGACGATCTGGTCAAAGAAGCCCTGCAGCGCGGTGAAGGCGTGCTTGCCGATACTGGCGCGCTGGTCGTAGAAACCGGTCACCGTACCGGCCGTTCGCCAGTCGACCGTTTCATCGTTGAAGAGCCTTCCACCCAGGCTGCCATTGCCTGGGGCCCGATCAACCGCAAGTTCCCGGCCGACAAGTTCGATGCCCTGTGGGCTCGCGTCGAGGCATTCAACAACGCGCAAGAGCATTTCGTTTCCCACGTTCACGTAGGGGCTGCAGAAGACCACTACCTGGCCGTGAAAATGACCACCCAGACTGCCTGGCAGAACCTGTTCGGTCGTTGCCTGTTCATCAACCCGGCCCAGTACAACCCGGCCGGTCGTGAAGAGTGGCAAGTGCTTAACGTGGCCAACTTCGAATGCGTGCCAGAGCGTGACGGCACCAACTCCGACGGTTGCGTGATCCTCAACTTCGCCCAGAAGAAAGTCCTGATTGCTGGCATGCGTTACGCCGGCGAAATGAAAAAAGCCATGTTCTCGGTACAGAACTTCCTGCTGCCGGCTGCCGACGTGCTGCCGATGCACTGCGCCGCCAACATCGGCGAAGCAGGCGACGTGACCCTGTTCTTCGGCCTGTCGGGCACGGGTAAAACCACCCTGTCTGCCGACGAAAGCCGCTACCTGATCGGCGACGACGAACACGGCTGGGGCGAAGGTGTTGTGTTCAACATCGAAGGTGGTTGCTATGCCAAGTGCATCGACCTGTCCGAGAAGAACGAGCCGGTTATCTGGAAAGCCATCAAGCACGGCACCGTGCTCGAAAACGTGGTGATCGACGACGCCAAGCACGCCGACTACACCAACGTCAGCCTGACCCAGAACAGCCGCGCCGCCTACCCGCTGGAGCACGTGGCCAAGCGCTCCGAGCAAAACCTCGGTGGCGAGCCCAACGCTGTGATCTTCCTGACCTGCGACCTGACTGGCGTACTGCCGCCCGTGTCGATCCTCAGCGAAGAACAAGCGGCCTACCACTTCCTGTCCGGCTACACCGCTCTGGTGGGCTCGACCGAAATGGGTTCGGGCGGCGGCATCAAGTCAACCTTCTCCACCTGCTTCGGCGCGCCATTCTTCCCACGCCCGGCTGGTGAATACGCAGAACTGCTGATCAAGCGCGTGCGCGGCTTCGGCTCCAAGGTTTACCTGGTCAACACCGGCTGGACCGGCGGCGGCTACGGCGTTGGCAAGCGCTTCAACATCCCGACCACCCGTGGCGTGATTGCAGCGATCCAGAGCGGTGCGTTGATTGGTGCCGAAACCGAGCACCTGGGCACCATCAACCTGGACGTGCCATTGGCTGTACCGGGCGTCGAGACTGGCCTGTTGAACCCACGTAACACCTGGGCTGACAAGGCTGCCTACGATGAAGCGGCGAAAGCGCTGGCAGGTCTGTTCATCGAAAACTTCAAGAAGTTTGAAGTGAGCGACGCGATCAAGGCTGCGGGCCCGAAGTTGTAAGATTCGGCCGTTGTGAAAAAGCCGCCCCTTGAGGGCGGCTTTTTTGTGGGCGAAGGATCAGTCGACGAGGTGCAGAACCACGGCGCCGACCAACACCAGCACGACGCCGATTACTTGCACTGCTGACAGTCGTTCCTTGAAAAACACAAACCCGAGGATCGCCGCAATCCCGCCGGATAAAGTACTGATCACGGTCACCACCGAAACCGAGCCCGCCATTGCTCCCCACGAGAAAGCCGAGAACCCGCCGAGGTTCATCAGGCTCGCCCCGGTCAGCGTTGCGCAGTTTTTCAGTGGCGGAATCTTCAGGCCCTCTTTGACTTTAAGCACCATCACCACCAGCACACACAGGCCGACTAGATAGCCGAGCCAAAGCATCGTGACCGGTCCAAGCGTCGGCAGCGTGTAACGGCCCTGCACCCAAAAGCTGGTGCCGTAGAGCAACGCGGCGAGCATCGCGTAGGCGATTGAGCGGCTGGAGCTGTTGTGAGGGACGCCATTGTCCTTGTGGATGCTGGAAAGGATCACACCCACCACGCACAAGGCGATACAGCCGAGCTGGATCAGGCTGATGTGTTCGCCGCTGGCCCATGACAGCAAAGTAGTCACGACGCCGTAGGACGTCACCAGAGGCGCGACGATGGCCGCCTTGCCCAAGGCGAAGGCCTTGGACAGTGCGAGGGCGCCGGAGACGGTCAGCAGGGCTGCGGCGGCGCCCAGGAGCCAGACACTCAAAGGTGCTGCGAGGGATTTGACGAGGAAGGCTGGGAAGATGATCAGCAGCAAGGTCATGATCAGGAAGCCCAGTGCCTGGCCGAAGTACACCGCGCGTTTCACGCCGACAGCTCGGGCGTTGAGGCCGACGAGGAAGTCCGTGCCGCCCCAGAGCAGGGCGGCCAGCAGGCCCATTAGTACGTCCATGTAAGGTCCTTGTTGTTTTTTGAGGGCAGCGGTGTATCGGCTTATAGGTGTGTCGGCTGTTCGGGCCTCATCGCGAGCAAGCTCGGCTCCCACATTCGATCTTTAGCGTGTTTGAGGGCTGTGTTCGCTCGGGGTTTCCTGGGCTTGCGTGTCCCAGCGTTGGGCCTTGATAGCCAGGTAAAGCATGCCGATGGTCAGCGGGATTTTGTCGCCGCGGCCTTTGGCTCGGTGTTTCAGGAAGACGTCGAAGACGGGAGGTTGGAAGTAACGATAAGCGTCGTAGTCGTTCAGGTCGACGGCGAAGTCTTGTTCCAGCGCTTCCATGAACTGATTGGCTTCGGCGCCGTCGCACCCCAGGTCCAGGTTGATGGCCGTTTCAAGGTGCAGCGTCTTATGTTCAGGCAAGCCAATTTCTTCATGCAGCAGTTGCAGGAGCTGTTGCATGGCAAGGTCTTCAGGAAAGTTGGGGGCCAGGTTCATGGTGGGCACGCGTGAGTGGGCGGGGCGACTGACTTTATCGATCGAACCGTGATCCTTCAAACGAAACAGGTCAAATGTGGGAGCCGGGCTTGCCCGCGATGGCGGCGTGTCAGTGGCAGCAGTGTTGTCTGACACACCGCTATCGCAGGCAAGCCAGCTCCCACATTTTGAGCTGTGTGGCTGCTCAGAGGGTCGGGGGTGTTCGCTCTACGGCGTCGGCGGTGGTGAGTTGCATCATTGCGTATTGGATGTCTTCGGCAGCGGCAGCGGCGTCGATGAGAAGCGGATATGTCTCGGTAAAGTTGGTTGTAAGAGGTTAATACTCAGATACTGGTAGGTGTACTGATACACCGCTCAAAAATTGCCTCCAGCCCCCGATAATCACACGCCACCGCATCAATATTCGCCGGTATCCACGCCGCATTCTTCACCAGCCACCAATTCACCGAAAACCCGGCGTTGACGATGATCTGCTCGAACAGAATCCGCTGCGCACGGCCGTTCCCTTCGCGAAACGGGTGGATCACGTTGAGGTCGCCGTAGGCCTCGGCAATGTGCGTCACCAACTCTGCCTGCGTCACCCCGACAAACCAGTTGGCCTGCGCCATGTGCTGGATGATCTTGGCCGCTTCAGGCGGAATACGTTCCGGGGTGCAAAACAGTGTGTCGCCTTTCTGGATGTTGACCGTACGCAGTTCCCCGGCCCATTCGTAGATGTCCCCGAACAGGGTGCGGTGGATGTGTTGCAGGCGTTCAAGGTCGTAGGGCGGGGGATACAGCGGAAGGCTGCCGACGGCAATTTCAGACAGTTCCCGCTCGGCCTGGTGCAGGCGTTCTTCGTCGAACAAATCGAGGCGGTTACGCAGGACGCTGCTACCGGGGTAGCAGTACGGGTCCTGGCCCACGCCGTATTTGTCGAGCATCAGCGTTCAGTGTTGCGGTACTTGGCAAGGACGGCTTCGCGGGTCGGCAGGGGTTTGTCGACGTCGGCGGGCCGGGTGTCAAACCCTTCCAGGCGCAGGCTGGCCAGGTAGTTGGAACGGCGGATCTTGTCGTAATGATCCTGCTTTTGCTCAAACGTCAGTTCGGCCATGACAGCGTCCTCTCGGTGCGAAGTTTGATTGTAGCGCAATGGGTTTGCAGATGCGTCCTGCGCGAGGTTGGAACGTTTCCTACTGGTGCCTACTCCATTGCCCAGGCTGTGTATCATCCTGTCTCTTTTTTCCTTGCGACCTTTCTCGATTCGCTGAATGCGCTGGTCTATGTTTTGGGCTCGTTCAGCGGTCAATGGAGTGACAGCTTATGCACAACACCCTCCAACAGGTCTTTGGTTATCCACAGTTTCGTTTGGGCCAGGAGGCGGCGGTCAGTGCCGTGCTGGCCGGTCGTTCGGCGGCGGCGATTTTCCCCACCGGCTCCGGCAAGTCCCTTTGTTATCAACTGTCCGCCGTGTTGCTGCCGCACCTGACGCTGGTCGTGTCGCCGTTGCTGGCATTGATGCAGGACCAGTTGGGCTTCTTGCAGCGCCACGGTATCTCGGCGGGCAGCATCGACTCGGCCCAGAGCCGTGACGACGCCAATGACGTAATGGCCCGCGCACGTTCGGGCGAGCTGAAGATCCTGATGGTCTCCGTGGAGCGCTTGAAGAATGAGCGCTTTCGCAATTTCCTGCAAAGCATGCCGATCTCGCTGCTGGTGGTGGACGAGGCTCACTGTATTTCCGAATGGGGCCATAACTTTCGCCCGGATTACCTGAAGCTGCCCGACTACCAGCGCCAGTTCCGTATCCCCCAGGCGCTGCTGCTGACTGCCACGGCGACGCCCAAGGTGATCGCCGACATGCAGGCCAAGTTCGCCATTGCGCCAAACGATGTGATCACCACGGGTTTCTACCGCGCCAACCTCAACCTGCTGGTGGAGCCTGTCGCCGGCCAGGACAAGCGTCGACGCCTGGTGGCGTGGATGAACGAACGGGCCAATCAGCCGAGCATCGTCTACGTCACTCTGCAGAAAACCGCCGAACACATTGCCGAGCATTTGAATCGCAACGGCATCCAGGCCGAGGCTTATCACGCGGGGTTGGCCCACGATAAGCGCGAGGGCATCCAGAAACGGTTTATGAGCGGCCAGTCCAATTGCATCGTTGCCACCATTGCCTTTGGCATGGGCATCGACAAGAGCGATATCCGCAATGTGGTGCATTTTGACCTGCCCAAATCCATCGAGAACTACAGCCAGGAAATCGGCCGTGCCGGGCGCGATGGGCAGCCGTCTGACTGCCTGGTTTTGGCTAACCGCGACAGCCTGAATGTGCTCGAAAACTTTGTGTACGGCGACACACCGGAGCAAGAAGGTATTCGCCGCGTCCTGGCGGAAATACAGGCGGTGCGTAGTGATGGGCAATGGGAGTTTTTGCTTCGCTCACTTTCGGACCACAGCAACATCCGTGAGCTGCCGCTGAAGACCCTGTTGGTGCAACTTGAGCTCAAGGGCGTGATTGCGCCGCGCTATGCGTATTACGCCGAGTACCGCTTCAAGTACCTGATTGAACCAGAGGCATTGCTGGCGCGGTTTTCCGGCGAGCGACAGCAGTTTGTCGCGGCGATTATCCAGGTCTGCAAACGCTCAAGAACCTGGGCGACGGTGGATTTCGACGGGCTGTATCAACAACATCAAGCCGAGCGCAGCCGGGTGGTGAAGGCCCTGGATTACTTCCAGGAGCAGGGCCTGATCGAGATGGAAAGCAAGCAGATGACCGAGGTTTACGGCCTGCTGGATACCGACTTTGACCCACAGGTGTTGAGCACCGAGTTATACACAGGCTTCAAGCAACACGAGGTGACGGAAGTGGCGCGGATTCACGCCATGCTGGATTTGTTCGCCACCGAGGAGTGCCTGGGTTACCGCCTGGCGCACTATTTCGGTGATGAAAACGCACCCCGGCAATGCGGGCATTGTTCGGTGTGCCACGGTAACGTGGCCCACTTGCCGGCGCCGCCAGGCTTGCCGCCGCTTGTGGATAAAAACTTCCAGGCGCTGTGCGGCGAATTTATCCACAGGCACCATGACTACAGCGGCAGTCTGCCCAGTGCTGAACAGTTGACGCGGTTTTTATGTGGCATCAGCGTACCGTTGTTTACGAAGCTCAAGGCACGAGGTATTCCAGGTTTTGCTGTGTTGGAGGAATATGCCTACGCCGAGGTGCGTGATTGGGCGGGGGCGGGTTTGGCGGCACTCTAGTTTCCGGGCTGGGAGGTCGTGCTTTCCCTTCCAATGGCAGACGCCGCCGACAGCTATACCCTGCCTGCAGGTGAGAAGGTTTGATGCACCACTTCTTCTGCAAAGGAATTGCCCATGGCTTTTAGTTTTTCTCGTGCCGTTGTCTGCGGAGTCTGGCTGTGCGTCGGTTTGCTGATGGCTCAAAGTGCGGTGGCGTCTGTCACGCTGTTGAGCGTCAATGACTGTCGGCGGATGCAGCTTCGCAACACCATCACCGCATCCAATCCGCTGCCCTGCGCACGCCTGGCGCGCGTCACGTTCAGCTACGTGGACTTTGACGGGGTGCTGCATAACAACGGGCAGCTCGTGGTGCTGGATGCGATCGCGCCCCACGTGGAAGAGATCTTCAAGCAGTTGCTGCAACGCCGGTTCCCTATGCAACAGGCGGTCCCGCTGGAAACCTACCGGGGCAATGACAAGGTCTCGATGGCGCGCAACAATACCAGTGGTTTTAACGGGCGGCAGGTCAGTGGTGCCTCGGGGTGGTCGCTACATGCCTACGGCGCCGCGATTGATCTCAACCCGCTGCAAAACCCGTTCGTGCTGTTCGGGCGTAACCTGCGGGGTGAGTTCACCGGCCAGGCCACCGTTGAGCCCAAGGCGAGTACGGGGGCTGCCGTTAACCGCATGGATGCTCGCCCCGGCAAGCCGATGCGTCCTGGCCGGGCAGAAGAGGTGATTGATCTGTTTGCCGAACACGGGTTTCTGACCTGGGGTGGTTATTGGGATTTCCCACTGGATTACCAACATTTCCAGATCGGCCGGCGTTCGTTCGTGGAGTATCTGGCGCGTTTGACTACGCAGCAGGCCAGCGCTGCAATCGAGGTGTATATCACTGCCTATCGCCAGTGCCTGGAGCAATCCGTCGAGACAGACCACGCCCTCAAGCGTATGGCCTGCGTCCAGGAAACGGTTGAGCAAAGTCCAACCTGAGCTTGCGGGTGAGGCCTGAACCCCGTATCAAGGAGCCTCCTCTTGCCCGGGCCATACCAATGACCAACGCTATGCCACAGCGCGCCGATTACCTTCACTTCCAGCCGATCATCACGCGCTGGCACGACAATGATGTGTATGGGCATGTGAACAACGTCACCTACTACAGCTTCTTCGACACAGCGGTGAACACCTACCTGATCGAGCAGGGCGGGCTGGATATTCATGACGGTGAGGTGGTTGGGTTTGTGGTGAGTTCGGCGTGCGACTACTTCGCCTCGATCGCCTTTCCGGACCGTATCGAGATCGGCCTGCGCGTGGGCAAGTTGGGCAACAGTTCGGTGCAGTACGAGTTGGCGGTGTTCAAGGCGGGCGAAGAGGAGGCCTGTGCTGCGGGGAGGTTCGTGCATGTGTTCGTGGATCGGGCATCGAACCAGCCGGTAGCGATACCGCAGGCGCTGCGCGAGGCGTTGCAGCGCTTGGTGATCTGATTTCTATCTGAGAAACAATGAACATCAAATGTGGGAGCTGGCTTGCCTGCGATAGCGGTGGTGACTGATACACCGCTATCGCAGGCAAGCCAGCTCCTACAGTATTTTGCTGCGTTTTCTCGACGGTATTTCAAGTCTTACCGATGGTGGCGGTAGTGATGCTTGTTGCGATGCCCATAAGCATGGCCGCGACCGCGATGGTCATCGCGGTCATACCGGCGGTTATCACGCCCACGGTAACGACGATCATCGTCATCGCTCTTGTTGCCCATGTAGTTGCCCAGCGCGCCACCGGCGCCACCGCCGGCTGCAGCGCCGATCAGGCTGCCGGTGCTGCCGCCAACGCTGCGGCCCACCACGTTGCCACCGGCTGCGTCCAATGCGCCACCAATGGCTGCTTCGCCACGGCTGCGCTTGTCTGCGCCGACCGCACTGCCGCCCGCGCCGCCAAGTGCTGCACCAATGGCCGAACCGGTGTTACCGCCCAACTGCTGACCTACGACTGAACCCAGAACCCCGCCCAATGCGCCGCCCACACCGGCTTCGGTGGTGCCACCGGCCATGGCTGCGCCACTGACCAGGCCAAGGGACAACAAGAGAATCGAGGAGAACTTCATAGAGGAACCTCAAGAGGATGACGGCGCGATCCTGAGGTTGTATCGATACGGAAACAATCGAAAACCGACCAGTGGTACAGGTTGTATACAATTCTCTAAGTTGCTGTTTTGTATGGGGAACTTAAGTGATTTTTGCGAGTCTTTAGTTACTTCGGAACGGCCGCTTTTATGCAAAAGCGGCCTTTTTTTGTGCCTGTAGAAAAGCTCGGGATGCTTCCTGTGGCGAGGTGTCGCTTAGGCCGACTTCGCCATGATCAACCCGGTCGCACTCGCCGCTTCCAAGCGAATCGCCACGAACTTCGAGGTTGGCGTATGGCTGCCATCGCCGGTGCTCTCCAGCGGCACCAACGGGTTCACTTCCGGGTAATACGCTGCAGCCTGCCCCGCCGGAATATCAAACGCCAGCAAGGTGAAGCCCTTCACTCGTCGCTCACGCCCGTCATCCCAGATCGACACGATGTCGGCCTTCTGCCCCGGCTTGAAGCCCAGGCGGATGATGTCGGCTTCGTTGACGAACAACACATCGCGCTGGCCCTTGACCCCGCGATAGCGGTCATCCAGGCCATAAATCGTGGTGTTGTACTGATCGTGGGAGCGCATTGACTGCATGATCAGGTCCGGCAATTGCCCGGTGTTGCGGGTGCGTTCGTGCACCAGGTCCTTGGGCAGGATGTTCGCGCGGAAGTTGGCGCGGCCCGATGGGGTGTTCCAGCGGCGTGCGCCGGCCGAGTTGCCCAGGTAGAAACCACCCGGGTTTTTCAGGCGTTCGTTGAAGTCCTTGAAGCCCGGAATGGTGTCGGCGATCAGGTCGCGAATGCGGTCGTAATCGGCCACCAGCCAGTTCCAGTCCACCGGCTTGCTGCCCAATGTCGCAGCAGCAATACCTGCCAGGATCGCCGGCTCCGATTTCATCTGTTTCGACAGCGGCTGCAACTGGCCATTGGAGGCGTGGACCATGCTGAAGGAGTCTTCCACGGTCACTGCTTGCGGGCCTTCGGCCTGGATGTCGATGTCGGTGCGGCCCAGGCATGGCAGGATCAGTGCGTCCTTGCCGTGCATCAGGTGGCTGCGGTTGAGCTTGGTGCTGATCTGCACGGTCAGGTCGCAATTGCGCAGCGCTTCAAAGGTGCGCGGGCTGTCCGGCGTGGCTTGGGCGAAGTTGCCGCCCAGGCCGATAAATACCTTGGAGCGGCCTTCGAGCATGGCGTGAATCGCTTCCACCACGTTGTGGCCGTTGTCACGCGGTACCTGAAACTGGAAACGACGCTCCAGGGAATCAAGGAACGCCACTGGTGGCCGTTCGTTGATGCCCATGGTGCGGTCGCCCTGCACGTTACTGTGGCCACGCACCGGGCACAGGCCCGCACCCGGGCGGCCAATGTTGCCGCGCAGCAGCATCAGGTTGGCGATTTCCTGGATGGTCGGCACCGAGTGGCGGTGTTGGGTGATACCCATCGCCCAGCACATGATCACGTTCTTGCCTTTGGCGTACATGCGCGCCGCTTGCTCGATCTCTACCAGGGTCAGGCCGGACTGCTCGACGATTTCATCCCATGAGGTGTCGTCGATCTTGCCCAGGTAATCCAGCACGTTGGCGGTGTGTTCGTTGAGGAAGTCGTGGTCGAACACGGCCTCTTTGCCTTCGGCCTGGGCCTGGCGTTCCCACAGCAGCAGGAACTTGGCCATGCCGCGCAGGATGGCCATGTCGCCACCCAGCGCCGGGCGGAAGTAGGCGGTGTTGGTCGGCTTGTCGCCGTTGGTGAGCATTTCCAGCGGGTGTTGCGGGTGCTGGAAGCGTTCCAGGCCGCGCTCTTTGAGCGGGTTGATGCACACCACCTGAGCGCCGCGTTTTACCGCTTCGCGCAGTGGCTCCAGCATCCGTGGGTGGTTAGTGCCGGGGTTCTGGCCCCAGACGAAAATGGCGTCTGCATGTTCGAAGTCATCGAAGGTCACGGTGCCTTTGCCCACGCCCACGCTTTGCGCCAGGGCCACGCCGCTGGCTTCGTGGCACATGTTCGAGCAGTCCGGGAAGTTGTTGGTGCCGTAGGAACGCACGAACAGTTGATACAGGTAAGCCGCTTCGTTGCTGGCCCGGCCCGAGGTATAGAACTCGGCCATGTCCGGGTTTGGCAGCGCATTGAGGTGCTTGCCGATCAGGTCGAAAGCCGACTCCCAGCTGATGGGCTTGTAGCGGTCGGTTTCTGCGTCGTAGCTCATTGGCTCGGTCAGGCGGCCTTGATATTCCAGCCAGTAGTCACTCTGCTCAATCAATGCGCTGACGCTGTGCTTGGCGAAGAACGCCGCGTCAACGCGGCGCTTGGTGGCTTCCCAGTTGACCGCCTTGGCGCCGTTCTCGCAGAACTTGACCATGCCGCTTTCCGGCGAGTCGCCCCAAGCGCAGCCCGGGCAGTCGAAGCCGCCGTTCTGGTTGGTCTTGAGCATCATGCGGATGTTTTTCAGCGCGTTGTCGCTGGTCAGCCAGGCCTGCGCCACGCTGATCAGTGCACCCCAACCACCGGCCGGGCCTTTGTAGGGCTTGTAGCGCGGGGTGGGTTTGTCGTCGGCTTGATGATGAGTGCTCACGCTTGATTCTCCATCGCAGGGCTATAGACCCGCGGCGCACTTTTCTGCGGCAGGTGGATGAGATTGAGGTTGTGCCGGCGGGCCCATTGCAGGGCCAGGCCGGTGGGCGACGACAGGCTGACCAGAGTCTGGATGCCTGCGCGCAATACTTTCTGGATCAGTTCGAGGCTGCAGCGGCTGGTGACAATTGCCAGGCCGCCGTCGGTCGGAATCTTTTGGCGGATCAGCGCGCCGATCAGCTTGTCGAGGGCGTTATGCCGGCCGATGTCTTCACGGCCCAGCAGCAATTCGCCCTGGTTGTTCATGAACACCGCCGCATGCACCGCGCCGCTGTATTGGCCCAGCGGTTGGAACGCGCTGATGCGCTGGCGCAGGCCGTCCAGCCATTGCGCGGGCGGCAAAGGCGCCCCGGGCAACACGTTGAGGTTTGGCAACGCTTGTTCCACGGCTTCTACACCGCACAGCCCACAGCCGCTGGTGCCGGCGAGTTGCCGGCGCTGCTGCTTCATATTCCAGAACGCGCGGCTGGAAATCTGTACCTGGGCGTATTGCGTCGAGCCCGAACCGCTGATTTTCAGGTCATAAATGTCGCTAACGTCTTCGATAATGCCACTACCGATACTGAAGCCGACAATAAAGTCTTCAAGGTCGGTGGGCGTCACCAGCATCACCGCCTGGCTGATGTCGTTATAGGCAATCGCCAACGCGACTTCCTCGGCGAGCGCGGTGCTGGCCGATTCCGTGTGTTCAAGATTACAAAACTGGTAGCTCTGGCTGGCGGCGGGCGCGGGCGTTTCGAGGGCGGGCGCCGCGCAGACTGGGCGCTGGGCGTTCATTGGGCATTACCACCGGGAGTATTCAGCTGTAAGACTAGGCGCGACAAAGGGTCGCGTCTAATCGTCAGTACTGATCTACCGATAGATGACGTCGATCAAGGCTCCAGCAGCGATTTCTGATACAGCGCAAAACAGGCTTCTGCCAGCGCTGAACGCGGTGCGCTGCGACGCATGATCAGCCCCAGGCGGGCCAGAGTGTGTGCGTCTTCAATGGGTTGCAGGCGCAGATGCTCGGTGAGGGCATCGAGACCGCCGTCCAGTGGCATTACCGCGCAACACAGGCCGCCGTGCACGGCTTGTAACAATTGATGGACGGCGTCGGTCTGCAACAGCGGCTGTGGGTTCAGGCCGCGGCTGTGGAAGTTGTGGTCGATGGACTGGCGAAAGTGCATGCCGCTGGTGAGCATGCCCAGAGGCAGTTCGATCAGCGCTTCCCAGCTCAGGGGTTTGTCGCCGAAGCTGAAGAACCGTTGGTCGTACAGCAGGCCCATGCGGGTTTCGCCCAGGGCCAGGGAGTCGAAGCGCTCGGCGTCCAGGCGCTCGAGGTACGACACGCCGAGGTCCAGGCGGTTGCTGGCGAGCTGCTCGAGGATTTGCTCGGAGCTTAACGCGGACAGCTCAAAGCGCAGGCTCGGGTGTTCTTTATGCAGCTTTTGCATCAACGCCAGCGGATCGAAACTCGACAACGGCACCACGCCCAGGCGCAACGTACCCACCAGGTTGCCGCGACAGGCAGCCGCCTCTGCCTGCAAACCGTCATACGCCGCCAGCACCGTGCGCGCCCAGGCCAATACGCGCTCGCCCGGAGCGGTAAAACCTTCGAAACGCTGGCCACGATTGACCAGCGGCAATTGCAGCTCTTCTTCCAGGCTGCGCAGGCGCATCGACAGGGTCGGCTGGGTGATGTGGCAGCGCGCGGCCGCCTGGCCGAAGTGACGGGTTTCGTCGAGGGCGATGAGGAATTTCAGCTGTTTGATGTCCATCTTCGCTCCGGGCTTATTCCAATGCGGGGTGATTCTAGCGCGTTTGGGTCTTTGGGCAGCCTGGAACCCAATTCTGTAGGACTGGTCTAGTCTTTGGCATCTGGAATTCATATCCCAAGGAGAGCGCACCATGAGTATTTTTAGCTTTGTTAAGGAAGCAGGCGAGAAGTTGATTGATCTGCTGACGCCGGGTAATGCCAACGCCAGTGATGAGCTGAAGAGGCACATACAGGACGTCGGGTTGGGCAATCCCAATATTACCGCGACGGTTGATGGCGATAAGGTCACCGTCAAAGGTGAAGTGGGCAGCCAGGAAGAGAAAGAAAAAATCATTCTGGCCGCTGGCAATATTGCCGGTGTTGGCAGCGTTGATGACCAAATCACTGTGGCTGCCGGCGCACCTGTTGTCGCTGCCGCCCGCTTTGTTGTAGTGAAAAAAGGCGACACCTTGAGCGCGATTTCACTGGCGGTGTATGGCAACGCCAACCAGTACAACAAGATCTTCGAGGCCAACAAGCCGCTGCTTAAAGATGTGAACAAAATCTACCCAGGGCAGACACTGCGTATTCCTGAGTAAGGCTTCATATTGAGTGATGGCAATCGCGGGCAAGCCCGCTCCCACATTTGGAATGCATTCTCGTGTGGGAGCGGGCTTGCCCGCGATGCGATCTAAAGCCCGACAATCAACTCCCGATAATCCCCAACCGCCGCAAACTCCGCCGTGTCCTTTGGCCCCTTGCGGCTGTCTGGTTCCTTCACCGCCAGCAAATGCCCCACGCCAAAATCCCGGGCACTGCGCAGGATCGGCAAGGTGTCATCGATAAACAGGCTGCGGGCCGGGTCGAAGGCAATGTCGGCGTGCAGGGCGTCCCAGAACTGCGGGTTTTCCTTGGCGAACCCATAGTCATGGGAACTGATCAGTCGCTCGAAATAAGGCGCCAGTTCGATGCGTTCCAGCTTCAACGACAGCGAATCCCGATGGGCGTTGGTGATCAGGATCACCCGCTTGCCCGCCTGTTTGATCGCCGCCAGGAAGGTGTCGGCATCCGGGCGCAAGGCGATCAGGTGCGCGGTTTCCAGCTTGAGTTCACGCACCGGGATCTTCAGTTCGGCACTCCAGAAATCCAGGCAATACCATTGCAACTGGCCAGCGTTGCGCTCGAACAGCGGCTGCAGTTCCATCTCGGCCATGGCCCGGCTCACGCCATGCAGCTCGGCATAGCGCTGGGGCAGGTGCTCCATCCAGAAGTGGTTGTCGAAGTGCAGGTCGAGCAAGGTGCCGTCCATGTCCAGCAGGACGGTGTCGATGGCGTGCCAGGGCAATGGAGGCATAAAGAACACTCATGTAAGAAAAGATATCCGACACAGACAATCGGAAAAGCCACGGTATAGTAACCCGATCACGCCAAGGAGCCGCTCATGCGCCAGAAACCCACCGTCCTCGCCCGCGAAATAGTCGCCAGTAGCCGTTTGTTCCGCGTGGAGGAAGTGCAATTGCGCTTTTCCAATGGCGTGGAGCGGACCTACGAGCGCCTGGTGGGCCGAGGCGCCGGTTATGGCGCGGTGATGATCGTGGCGATGATCGACGCGGACCATGCGCTGCTGATAGAAGAATATTGCGGCGGCACCGATGAGTACGAACTGTCATTGCCCAAGGGCTTGATCGAGCCGGGCGAAGACGTGTTGGCGGCGGCAGACCGGGAGCTCAAGGAAGAAGCCGGCTACGGCGCCCGACAGTTGGAACATATCACCGAGCTTTCACTGTCCCCCGGCTACATGAGCCAGAAAATCCAGGTCGTGCTGGCCACCGAATTGTATGAAGAACGCCTGGAAGGCGATGAGCCGGAGCCGATGCGCGTCGACCGGGTCAACCTGCGGGAGCTCTCGCAATTGGCGCAAAACGAGCAGTTCAGCGAGGGCCGCGCCTTGGCGGCGCTGTACCTGGTACGTGACTTATTGACTCAACGTGGAGCGTTCCAGCCATGAGTGAACTGTTCCTGGGTCACCCGTTTATTGCCCCTGTGATCGAATTGGCCCGCCAGGCCGGTGAGGTTATCCTGCCGTATTGGCGCGCCGATGTGGCCGTCACTACCAAGACCGATGATTCGCCGGTCACGGCTGCCGACCTCGCCGCACACCACCTGATCCTCGCCGGGCTTACCGCGCTGGACCCAAGTATCCCGGTGCTGTCTGAAGAAGACGCCGATATCGACCAAAGCGTGCGCGCCGGTTGGCAGCGCTGGTGGCTGGTGGACCCGCTGGATGGCACCAAGGAGTTCATCTCTGGCAGCGAGGAGTTCACCGTCAATATTGCCTTGATCGAAAAAGGCCGCGTGGTGTTCGGTGTGGTGTCGATGCCTACCAGCGGTCGGTGCTACTTCGGCGGTGCCGGGCTGGGTGCCTGGCGTTCCGATGTAGGTGCTGCGCCCAAGCAAATCCAAGTGCGCCAGACCCCGGCGAGCGGTGAAGCGTTTACCGTGGTTGCCAGTCGTCGCCATACCAGCCCTGGGCAAGACCGCTTGCTCGCGGGCTTGAGTGCCGGATTGGGCGAGTTGAAGCTGGCCAATATCGGCAGCTCGCTGAAGTTCTGCCTGTTGGCTGAGGGCAGCGCCGATTGCTACCCGCGCCTGGCGCCCACCTCGCAGTGGGACACCGCTGCGGCACAAGGTGTGCTGGAAGGGGCGGGTGGTGAAGTGCTGGAGCTGGATGGGCAGCCGTTCAGTTACCCGGCGCGGGAATCGTTGTTGAACCCGTTTTTCCTGGCATTGCCGGCTAAAGCGGAGTGGCGCGAGCGGTTGCTGACCCTGGCTCGTTCCTGATGCCAGGCGCCCCGTAGCAGCTGTCGAGCGCAGCGAGGCTGCGGTGGCAGCCCCGCTGTAATCACGGCTGGCGCAGGACCGAGTTGCGCCCGACGCAGCCTCGCTGGCGCTCGACAGCTGCTACGGGGCGGGGGTTATACGGGGCGGGGGTTATGATTGTTAGCGGTGCAGGACGTACTGGCCAGTAAAGGCTACCGCCCGCTCTTCACTGCCTTCATTGACAATCCACGTCTCCAGCGCCAACCGCGCCCGGCCATACCGTTTATAGGTCGCCAGGAATCGCTTCCACACCTTGTCATCCGGTGCCTGGCAAATCGCAGTCGCATCGGTGGTTACCGGTAGCGGATAACTGATCTGCCCTTCCTGAATCACGATGTGCCCGTCTTCAATCCCTTCTTCCCGTAACTGCAAATGCAGCCAGCCCCAACCCGCCAGCACCGCGCCGCAGTACAGGCTGCCGCCAAACATGGTGCTCTTGTGGTTGATGTTGGCGTCGAGCGGCAAACGCAGTTGCAGTTGCCGGCCCTGCCAGTCGAGCACCTTGAGGCCCATTTCCCGGGTCAGGGGAATGTCGTGGTGAAGGATCGATTCCAGGTAACGGCTATCGCGACTCATGGTGGCCTCGTGGCAGATGGGAGAGGGTCATTCGTCGTCAGCGTGGCTGTTGGCGCTGTCGGCGAAGTTCAGACCGTGCTTGCGCAGTTTGTCGTGCAGGGTTTTACGCGGCACGCCCAGAGCCTCGGCGAGGCTGCGCATGGAGTTGTGGGTGCGCGCCAGTTCGGCAGCAATCAGGCTTTTTTCAAATTGCTCGACCTGCTCGCTCAAACCGCCGGGCGTGCTGGTTAACACGCCGGCCGTCGGGCTGTCCGGGGTGCTGTCCAGCGCCAGTTCCAGGCCCAGGGCGAAACGTTCGGCGGCGTTTTGCAGTTCGCGCACATTGCCCGGCCAGCTATGACGCAACAGCAGCGCACGTTGGCCCGGTTGCAGCTCTTTCATCGGTAGCCCGTGGCGGGTGCTGGCTTCGTCGGCAAAGTGCTGGAACAGCATAAGCGCATCTTCGCCCCGTTCGCGCAGCGGCGGAATGCGCAGCGGCGCGACATTGAGGCGGTAATACAAGTCGGCCCGGAAGCGCCCCTGGTCGGCAGACTGGCGCAGGTCTTCCTTGGTGGCGGCGATGATGCGGATATCCAGCGGGATCAGTTGATTGCCCCCGAGGCGCTCCACCACGCGCTCCTGCAACAGCCGCAGCAGCTTGACCTGCACGTCCAGGCTCATGCTTTCGATTTCGTCGAGAAACAGCGTGCCGCCGTTGGCAAATTCGAACTTGCCGATGCGCCGCTTCTGGGCGCCGGTAAAGGCTCCCGGCTCATGCCCGAACAACTCGCTTTCTACCACCGACTCGGCCAGGGCGCCCGCGTTGATCGCCACAAACGGGCCGGTGCGGCGGTTTGACAGGTCGTGCAGCGCCCGTGCCACCACTTCCTTGCCGGCGCCGGTTTCGCCGAGGATCAGCACGTCTGCCTTGGTCGCCGCCAGTGCACCAATCTGCTCGCGCAGGCGCAACATCTGCGGTGAGTGCCCCACCAGCCGGGTGCTCAGTTGTTGGCGGTCGCTCAAGGCCAGGCGCAGGCTGCGGTTGTCCAGCACCAGGCGGCGCAGGGCCAGGGCGCGGCGTACGCTGTCGAGCAGGGCGTCGCTGGCGAAGGGTTTTTCGAGGAAGTCATAAGCACCGGCACGCATCGCCTGCACCGCCAGCGGCACATCGCCGTGGCCGGTGATCAGCAGCACCGGCAACTCCGGGTCCTGGGCATGGAGTTCCTTCAACAGTTCCAGGCCGTCCATGCCGGGCATGCGGATGTCGCTCACCACCACGCCCGGCCAATCCCGGGACAAGCGTGAGGTCAGGCCCTGGGCTTCGCCGAGGGTGAGGACTTTCAGCCCGGCCAGGTCCAGGGTCTGGCACAGGGCCTGACGCAGGTGTGGATCATCGTCGATCAACACCACCTGAATCTGGTTATCGATACTCATACACTGCGGTCCTCGGACGGTTGCAGACTGACGCCCGGTGCTCCGGCGCGCAGTTTCAAGGTTAACAGCGCGCCACCTTCCTTGTGGTTGGCAAACAACAGTTCACCGCCAAAGGCGCGCATCAGGGTGTCGCAGATCGCCAGGCCCAACCCCAGGCCCTGGGTGCGGGTCTTGGTGGTGTAGAAAGGCTCGCTGGCGCGGCCCAAGGCTTCCATGCAGAAACCCGGGCCGTTGTCGCGAATGTACAGGTTGACGCCCTGTTCGGTGGTTTGGGCACTCAACCACAGTTTGCGTGGCGGGCCTTTTTCGGTCAGGGCGTCCAGGGCGTTGGCCAGCAGGTTGCCCAGCACCTGGCGCAGGCGCGTTTCGCCGGCGGCGACCCACAAGGTGGCCTCGGGCAAATCGCGGATCAGCTCCACTTCCATCGCCCGCCTGCGCTTGGCCAGCAGCGCCAGCGCATCGTCCAGCGCCGGTTGCAGCGCCACGCTTTCCGGCGCGTGGCGGTCGCGCCGCGCGAAGGCGCGCAAGTGGGCGATGATCGAGGCCATGCGCCCGGTCAATTCACTGATCAGCTTGAGGTTGCCACGGGCGTCGTCGGTGCGCTCATGGTCGAGCAAAATCTCGGCGTTTTCCGCATAGCTGCGAATCGCCGCCAGTGGCTGGTTGAGTTCATGGCTGATACTCGCCGACATGGTGCCCAGCGCCGACAATTTGCCCGCCTGCACCAGGTCATCCTGTGCGCGCACCAATTCCTGTTGGGCCTGTTCACGCTCCAGCACTTCCTGTTTCAGGCGCCGGTTGAGGCCTTCCAGGTCGCTGGTCCGTTCGATCACACGCATTTCCAGCTCGCGGCGGGCCTTGGCTTCGAAGGCGATGCGCTCCAGGTAGTGGCGGCGGCGCTGCATCATCAGGCCGAGCAACAGCATCAGCACCAGTAAGGTGGCGCCCCCCACGGCAACCACGGTGCGTACCGGGCGATTGATTAACGTGCGCGGGGCGAGGATCTCGACCTTCCAGCCGGTCTCTGCGATGTCGCTGGCCTGACGCACCCAGGCCGTGGAGCTGAGGTTCAGCGGCTGCGGGTCGCGGGTCGGATAAGGCTGGATGGCGATGATGGCCTGGCGTTCTTCGTCCGTCAGCGGCCGGGTGGCACGAAAGCGCCATTGTGGCCGCGAGGTGAGGATTACCACGCCGTTGTGGTCGGTCACCAGCAGTTGTTCGGGCGTGTTGCCCCACAGGCTTTCGGTGTGGTCCAGGTCGACCTTCACCACCAGCACGCCGATGATCTTGTCGCCATCGCGCACCGCGGCGGCGAAGAAGTAGCCGCGCTTGGCCGAGGTGGTGCCCAGGCCGAAGAAGCGCCCGAGGCGCCCGGCCATGGCTTCGCTGAAATACGGGCGAAAGGAAAAATTACGCCCGACAAAGCTGTCCTGCTTGTCCCAGTTGGACGCGGCCAGCGTTTTGCCGGTGGTGTCCATCAGGTACATCACTTCTACCCCGGCCTGGGCGGCGACGTCCTTGAGCAGGTGGTTGGCGTTGACCAGGTTGGTGCTGATGTGGGGCGCGTCGATGGCAGTGCGCAGTGCTGGCAGGTCGCCGAGTATTTGCGGCAGGATTTCGTAGCGGTGCAGGGTGCCCAGCAGGTTGGCGACGTATAGGTCCAGCGTCTGGCGGTTCTGCCCGGCCAGTTCGCTGCGGTAATAGCGTTCGGCCAAGTGCTCCAGCGGCCACAACAGCGGTGCCAGGCACAGTGCCAGCAACGCCAGGCTGCGCCAGCGGGGTCTTCGCGGAAGGGGTGGAGTCATGGGAGTCGTGCGCCTGTGGGTACAGGCGCATTATGCCTAGTGCTGCTCGGCAAGACACTCGCGTAATGCGTCGTGCCACTGCGGCTGCGAGACGTGCCATTGTTGTTGCAGGCGGCTGCAATCGAGGCGCGAGTTCAGCGGGCGCCTGGCCGGCGTTGGATAGGCGCTGGAGGGGATCGCTTCCAGCTCGGCGCAGGCACGGCCGCTGGCGCGCAGTTGCTCGCCGATGGCCTGGGCAAAGCCGAACCAAGAGGTCTCGCCCTGAGCGGTCAGGTGATAGACACCCCAATCTCCGGCCTGGCCAGCCTGCCAGCGCTCGATGAGGGCGCGGGTGCTGTTGGCGATGGTTCCGGCCCACGTGGGTGCACCGATCTGGTCGGCGACGATGCGCATCTGCGGCTTTTCCTGCAGCAGGCGTTGCATGGTCAGCAGGAAGTTCTTGCCGTGGGCCGAGTAGACCCAACTGGTGCGCAGAATCAGGTGCTCACCGCCGACGGCGGCGATCGCCTGTTCACCGGCCAGCTTGCTTGCGCCATAGACGCCCAACGGGTTGGTTGCGTCGCCTTCGTTGTAGGGCGCGGCCTTGCTGCCGTCGAACACATAGTCGGTGGAGTAGTGGATCAACGGAATGCCCAGTGCCTTGGCTTCTTCGGCGAAGATCCCGGGTGCGCTCGCGTTGATGGCAAAGGCCACGTCCGGTTCGCTCTCGGCTTGATCGACGGCCGTATGGGCGGCTGCGTTGATGATCAGTCCCGGGCGATGGGCGCGCACTTGCTCGCGAATCTGCTCGGGACTGCCCAGGTCAAGCTGGTCGCGGCCCAGCACAATCAACTCGCCCAGGCCCTGGAGGCGCTGTTGCAGCTCCCGCGAGACCTGGCCGTGTTGGCCGCTGATGAGGATCTTCAGGGGGGCACTCATGGGAACAGGTCGGCCTCTTGCAGGCTACTCCCGGCCTGGTCCTTGGCGGACAAGGTCGGCATGCCAGTCAGTTGCCAGTCAATCTTGAGCTCTGAATCGTCCCACCGAATGCACCGTTCGGCTGAGGGCGTGTAGTAGTCCGTGGTTTTGTAGAGGAATTCGGCGTGGTCGCTAAGTACTACAAAACCATGGGCAAATCCCGGTGGGATCCACAATTGGCGATTATTCTGCGCGGACAAGCGCACGCTCGCCCACTTGCCGAAGTGCGTTGAGCTGCGACGGATATCCACCGCAACGTCCAGCACTTCTCCCGCGATTACACGCACCAGTTTGCCCTGGGCGTGCTCTACCTGATAGTGCAGGCCACGCAGCACACCCTGTTGCGAGCGCGAGTGGTTGTCCTGCACAAACTCCTGTTGCAAACCGGTCGCCTGGGCAAAAGCCCGGGCGTTGAAACTTTCATAAAAAAAACCGCGCTCGTCGCCAAAAACCTTCGGCTCGATGATCAATACACCGGGCAGTTCAGTGGCGGTCACATTCATTTAGTTTCCCCAGCAAGAGTGAACAAGTATTGACCATAGCCGGTTTTGCCAAAATATTTGGCCCGCTCCAATAAATGATCTCGGTCGATCCAGCCGTTCTCGTAAGCGATTTCCTCCAGGCACGCCACTTTTAACCCTTGGCGGTGCTCGATGGTTTGTACATACGTCGAGGCTTCCAGCAGGCTGTCGTGGGTGCCGGTGTCGAGCCAGGCGAAGCCACGGCCGAAGCGTTCCACGTGCAAGTCGCCACGCTGCAGGTAGGCGTTGTTGACGTCGGTGATCTCCAGTTCGCCGCGTGGCGAGGGTTTGACTGCCTTGGCAATCTTGATCACGTCGTTGTCGTAAAAATACAGGCCGGTCACCGCGTAGCTCGACTTTGGCTTGGCGGGTTTTTCCTCGATGGAAAGTGCGCGGCCCTGGCTGTCGAAATCGATCACGCCGAAACGCTCCGGGTCCTTGACCCAGTAACCGAACACCGTGGCCCCGGACGGGCGTTCGGCAGCAGTGCGCAATTGGTCGCCGAAGTGCTGGCCGTGGAAGATGTTGTCGCCCAGGATCAGGCACACCGGGTCATCACCGATAAACTCTTCGCCAATCAAAAATGCCTGGGCCAGGCCATCCGGAGACGGTTGTTCGGCGTAGGTGAAACGCACGCCAAACTGGCTGCCATCGCCCAGCAGGTTACGGTATTGCGGCAGGTCCAGCGGAGTGGAGATCAGCAGGATGTCCTTGATCCCGGCCAGCATCAGCACGGAGATCGGGTAGTAGATCATCGGCTTGTCATACACCGGCAACAGCTGTTTGGAGACGCCCAGGGTAATAGGGTGCAAACGGGTGCCGGAGCCGCCGGCCAATACGATGCCCTTCATCATGCGATCAGATCCTTAAAGTCGGTGTTGCCTAGTCGTTCGCCCTGATAACTGCCGTCCTGGACCCTGCGGCACCATTCGAGGTTATCGAGGTACCACTGCACGGTTTTGCGCAGGCCGGTCTCGAAGGTTTCTTCGGGAACCCAGCCCAGTTCACGTTCAATCTTGCCGGCGTCGATCGCGTAGCGCTGATCGTGGCCCGGGCGATCCTTGACGAAGGTGATCAGGTCAGTGAATTTCTCGACGCCCGCCGGGCGCTGCGGCGCCAGCTCTTCCAGCAGGGTGCAGATGCTGCGCACCACGTCGATGTTCTTCTGTTCGTTGTGACCGCCGATGTTGTAGGTCTCGCCCACTACGCCTTCAGTCACCACTTTGAACAGCGCGCGGGCGTGGTCTTCGACGAACAGCCAGTCACGCACTTGCAGGCCATCGCCATACACCGGCAACGGTTTGCCGGCCAGGGCGTTGAGGATCACCAGCGGGATCAGCTTCTCGGGGAAGTGGAACGGCCCGTAGTTATTCGAGCAGTTGGTCAGCAGCACCGGCAGGCCATAGGTACGCTGCCAGGCGCGGACCAGGTGGTCGGAAGCAGCCTTGCTGGCGGAATACGGCGAGCTTGGCGCGTAAGGCGTGGTCTCGGTGAACAGGTCATCGACGCCATGCAGGTCGCCATACACTTCATCGGTGGAGATGTGGTGGAACCGGAAGGCGCTTTTGGCCGGTTCTTCCAGCTTCTGCCAATAGGCGCGTGCGGCCTCCAGCAGGCTGTAGGTGCCGACGATGTTGGTCTGGATAAAATCCGACGGGCCGTCGATGGAACGGTCCACGTGGGATTCGGCCGCCAGGTGCATGATCGCGTGCGGCTCAAAGCGCGCCAGCACGGCGCTGACGGTGGCCTGGTCGATGATGTCTGCCTGGACGAACTCATAGCGGCTGTCGGTCGCGATGCTGGTCAGCGACTCGAGGTTGCCTGCGTAGGTCAGTTTGTCCAGGTTGAGCACTTGGTGCTCGGTGTGTTGAATCAGGTGCCGGATCAGAGCGGAACCGATAAATCCGGCGCCGCCGGTGATGAGAATGCGCATGTCTGAAGCCCTTTTCCTTAGACGGACAATAAGCGAATGGAGCATAGCTTGAGTTGTGACGCCGGGCGGTGCAAGGGGGGAGAGCATTTTGCGTGCCAAAACACCTGATTCGAAGGGGTTGCGTAACGTCCGGCACAATGGCGATATAAGCGCCTGATAAAAAGCCGAGGTCGTCACATGTTGCTCGCCACGTTGATTCATCGCGCCAGTCTGCCATGTCCGCAGGTGGGGCCTGTGCCTGCGGCGCAGCTACTTGAGCAGCATTACGGCCTCGGTGGGGCGTTGCATTCCCTGGGCAGCCAGCAAGACCTCAATTACCGCGTCGACAGTGACCGTGGACGGTGTGTGCTGAAGATCTGCCGGGGCGACTACGCCGCCGTCGAGCTGCAGGCCCAGCACGCCGCCCTCAAGCACTTGCAGGCACATTCGGATGTGCGGGTGCCCAGGGTGATCGCGGCGCTTAACGGCCAAGCGATACTGACCGAAAGGGTTGCTGGGCAAACGGTGCATCTGCGGCTACTGGAGTATATCGACGGCCAGCCGCTGACCCATCTGCCGCATCTGGGACGCGAAGTCATTGCAGGGTTCGGCGAGCTTTGCGGGCGCATGAGCCTGGCGTTGGCCGGCTTCGAGCATCCGGGCCTGGAACGTACCCTGCAATGGGACCCGCGTCATGCCCTTGAGCTGATCACGCATTTGCTGTCGACCCTCGAAAACCTTCCGCAGCGGGCCGCGCTTGAGCGCGTGGTGGAACAGGTCGGAAGTCGTGTGCGGCCCTTGGCGGACCAATTGCCGTGGCAAGCCGTGCACATGGACATCACCGATGACAATGTCGTCTGGCAGCGTGACGCCCGGCGGCATTGGCAGGTCCAGGGTGTGATCGACTTTGGCGACCTGGTACGCACTTGGCGCATTGCCGACCTGTCGGTGACTTGCGCGGCGCTGTTGCACCATGCCCAGGGCGATCCGTTCGCCATTTTGCCGGCGATCCAGGCTTGCCACGCGGTCACCCCGATGCAGCCGGCAGAGTTGCAGGTGTTGTGGCCTTTGATCGTGGCACGGGCTGCGGTGTTGGTCCTGAGCAGCGAACAGCAACAGGGCCTGGATCCGGATAACGCCTACCTGTTGAAGAACGCCGCGCATGAGTGGGAAATTTTCCAGGTGGCCACCTCGGTGCCTTTTGAACTGATGGAGGCGGCGATTCTGAGGTGTGTGGGTGCCGAGTTACCGCCGATTGCCGGGGCGGGCTTTGCACCGTTGTTGCCGGGGTTGGTGGGACGGGAGTTCGCGCTGATCGACCTGGGCGTACTCAGCCCGCATTTCGAAGCGGGAAATTGGCAGCAGGAAGGGATTGATCGGCAGATATTAGAGGAGGCAGCTCTGGTACATGGGCTGGCGGCCAGCCGTTATGGCCAATATCGACTGTCCCGCACCCAGCCCGACAGCTCAAGCGAGCCGGACACCTTCGCGCTTCACTTAGAACTGCACATGCCACTGGGCGCTGCGGTGGAAGCACCGTTTGGCGGCACCGTGCACTACGCCGCCGATGGCCTGCTATGCCTGCACAGCGCGCAGTTGAGCGTTCGGTTGTGGGGCGTGAAAGCCTTGTTGGCGCACGGTGCCGCGGTGGTAAAAGGCCAAGTGCTTGGCGAGGTTGCTGCGCCGCTGACGCTACAACTGTGCCGCGCCGAGCTTGAGCCGCCCCTGTTCTGCACACCTTCCCGGGCAGCGGCATGGCAAGCTGTGTGCCCATCCCCGGCTACTTTGCTGGGACTGGCCTGCGACGCCGAGCCGGAGTTGGACCCCAAAGCCCTGCTGGCCCGCCGCGACGCCAGCTTCGCCCGTTCGCAGAAGCACTATTACCTCGACCCGCCACGCATCGAGCGCGGCTGGCGCAACCACCTGATCGACATGCAGGGCCGCTCCTACCTCGACATGCTCAACAACGTCGCGGTGCTCGGCCACGGCCACCCGCGCATGGCGCAGGTGGCGGCGCGGCAATGGTCGCTGCTCAACACCAACTCGCGCTTTCACTATGCGGCGATTGCCGAATTCTCCGAGCGCTTGCTGGCCTTGGCGCCGGGCTCCATGGACCGGGTGTTCCTGGTCAACAGCGGCACCGAAGCCAACGACCTGGCGATTCGCCTGGCGTGGGCCTACAGCGGCGGGCGCGACATGCTCAGCGTGCTGGAGGCGTACCACGGCTGGTCGGTGGCGGCAGATGCGGTGTCCACCTCGATCGCCGATAACCCCCAGGCCTTGAGCAGCCGCCCGGACTGGGTGCACCCGGTCACCGCACCCAATACCTATCGCGGTGAGTTTCGCGGGCCAGACAGTGCGCCCGACTACGTGCGCAGCGTGGAACACAACCTGGCGAAAATCGCCGCGCAGCAACGTCAGTTGGCAGGCTTTATTTGTGAGCCGGTGTACGGCAATGCCGGCGGGATTTCCCTGCCACCCGGCTATTTGCAGCAGGTGTACGCCTTGGTGCGGGAACAGGGCGGCGTGTGCATCGTCGATGAAGTGCAGGTGGGCTACGGCCGCATGGGCGATTTTTTCTGGGGGTTTGAAGAGCAGGGCGTGGTGCCGGACATCATCACCATGGCCAAAGGCATGGGCAACGGGCAGCCGTTGGGCGCGGTAATTACCCGCCGGGAAATCGCCGAGGCGCTGGAGGCCGAGGGTTACTTCTTCTCGTCGTCGGGAGGCAGCCCGGTGAGTTGCCAAATCGGCATGGCGGTGCTGGACGTGATGGAGGAAGAAAAACTCTGGGAAAACGCCCAAGTGGTGGGCGGTTATTTCAAGGCGCGGCTGGAGGCGCTGGTCGAGCACCATCCATTAGTGGGGGCGGTGCACGGTTCCGGGTTTTACCTGGGGCTGGAACTTGTCCGCGATCGGCAAACCCTGGAACCGGCCACCAAAGAGACCGCGCTGTTGTGTGATCGGCTGCGGGAACTGGGGATCTTCATGCAGCCCACCGGCGATTATCTGAACATCCTCAAGATCAAGCCGCCGATGGTCACTTCGCGGCGCAGTGTGGATTTCTTCGTGGACATGCTGGAGAAGGTGTTGAAAGAAGATCTATAGCAGTAAGTTCGATTGTTATCGGTAAAATATGATGATTTTTCGATGGCTGGATAATTATTTGCTTTAAAGGCCGATTTTTATCCGCTATAAAGACGTGCACTTGCCCGCCGCCGAGGAGATGATTCATGAGCCGTATCGTTACCGTTGCCGCGACCCAGATGGCCTGTTCCTGGGACCTTGAAGCAAATCTTGCAACCGCTGAAAAGCGCGTGCGCGAGGCCGCGGCCAAGGGCGCGCAGATCATCCTGATCCAGGAGCTGTTCGAGGCCCCGTACTTCTGCCAGAAGCCGAACCCCGACTACCTGCAACTGGCGACTACGGTGGAAGATAACGTCGCGATCAAACACTTCCAGAAAGTCGCCCGGGAACTGCAAGTGGTGCTGCCCATCAGCTTTTACGAACTGGCCGGCCGTGCACGTTTCAACAGCATCGCGATCATCGACGCCGACGGCGCCAACCTCGGGATTTATCGGAAAAGCCATATTCCGGACGGCCCGGGCTACCATGAAAAGTATTACTTCAACCCGGGCGACACCGGCTTCAAGGTGTGGAACACCCGCTACGCGAAGATTGGCGTAGGCATCTGCTGGGACCAGTGGTTTCCGGAAGCCGCCCGCAGCATGGCGCTGCAAGGCGCAGAGATCCTGTTCTACCCGACCGCCATCGGCAGCGAGCCCCATGACAAGCGCATCTTGTCCCGTGACCATTGGCAACGCGTGCAACAAGGCCACGCCGGTGCCAACCTGATGCCGCTGGTCGCCAGCAACCGCATCGGCAACGAACAGCAGGACGGCTACGACATTACCTTCTACGGCTCCTCGTTCATCGCCAACCAGTTCGGCGAGAAAGTAGAAGAACTTAACGAAACCGAAGCAGGCATCCTGGTGCACAGCTTCGACCTCGACGAACTTGAACACATTCGCAGCGCCTGGGGTTCGTTCCGCGACCGCCGTCCGAACCTGTATGGTGCGCTTAAAACCCTCGACGGTTCCCTGGAGTCCTGAATCGCCATGACCACTTTGCACAGCACCCCCCGCGCCGACGGCTTCCATATGCCTGCCGAATGGGCGCCACAAACCCAAACCTGGATGATCTGGCCCGAGCGCCCGGACAACTGGCGCCTGGGCGGCAAGCCGGCGCAGGCCGCCCACGTGGCGGTGGCCAAGGCCATCGCACGTTTTGAGCCGGTAACCGTGGCGGTCTCGGCCGGCCAGTACGAAAACGCCCGTGCGCGCCTGGACGTGCCGAATATTCGCCTGGTGGAAATGTCCAGCGATGATGCCTGGGTGCGCGACACCGGGCCGACCTTCGTGATCAACAACAGCGGTGAAGTGCGTGGCGTGAACTGGGACTTCAACGCCTGGGGCGGCTTCGACGGCGGGCTGTACTCGCCATGGAACCGCGATGCCCAGGTGGGCGGCAAGATCCTCGAGATCGAGCGCAGCCCGCGTTATCGCACCGAAGGTTTTGTGCTGGAAGGCGGCTCGATTCACGTCGACGGTGAAGGCACCCTGATCACCACCGAAGAATGCCTGCTCAACCGCAATCGCAACCCGCACCTCGGCCGCGAGGAAATCGAAGCGGTGCTCAGTGCCAACCTGGCTGTGGATAAGATCATCTGGCTGCCAGATGGCCTGTTCAACGATGAAACCGACGGGCATGTGGATAACTTCTGCTGCTACGTGCGCCCGGGCGAAGTGCTGCTGGCCTGGACCGACGACCCGCAAGACCCGAACTACTCACGCTGCC
Source organism: Pseudomonas sp. A125 (assembly GCF_055409485.1). Lineage (NCBI taxonomy): Bacteria > Pseudomonadati > Pseudomonadota > Gammaproteobacteria > Pseudomonadales > Pseudomonadaceae > Pseudomonas > Pseudomonas sp. A125. The sequence continues at coordinate 278,552 of NZ_JBUZVP010000004.1, read as the reverse complement.
ACGCTGCCATGGACGTACTGCAAAGCAGCACCGACGCCCAGGGCCGCTCGTTCACAGTGCATAAAATGCCGATCCCGGGGCCGCTGTATGCCACCGAGGAAGAGTGCGCAGGCGTGGACCCGGTCGACGGCACCCAGGAGCGCAATCCCACCGTGCGGTTGGCGGGCTCCTACGTCAACTTCCTGATCGTAAACGGCGGCATCATCGCGCCGAGCTTCGACGACCCGCTGGACAGCCGTGCCAAGGAGATTCTGCAGAGTCTGTTCCCGCAGCACGAAGTGGTGATGGTGCCTGGCCGCGAACTGTTACTGGGGGGCGGCAACATTCACTGCTTGACCCAGCAGCAACCGGCCCCGCACAAAAACTGAGTGCACTTGTAACAGCCTGATGCCGATTCGCACGGTAATTGGGTAGGTTGCGATTAGCGTGCGCACAGCAAGCCCACGTCCCCTCTGGGGCGTGGGCTTTTTTTGTGTCCGACTGCTGACAAACCGGGCACTTGGCATAGCTCTTGTATCGTTGTTGCCACATAGAGCACGGTATATGACTAAGTGGTTCTGTCATAAACCTTGAGTAAGTTAGCCGCTCATGCAGTCGGAGAGAGCGCTGAAATGAATGCCGATATCAACCTGATGTACACGCGCACGTTCCACCCCTTGCGGGTGAACAGTGACGCAATCCAAGCGTTGGCGCTCTGGTTGAAGGCAAACGGTTCCCGGCAGATCAGGACGGCCGACCCGCGCCGGGTCATGAGCGAACGGTACCCGGTGGGGCTGTTCAGCGAGGATGAGGTGCAGGCGTTGTGTGAATTGATGCAAGGCTGACGGTTGTTTTCAATGTTGCACTGGACCATGTGGTGAGGGAGCAAGCTCCCTCACCACACAAGCCTTTTAGAAACTGTAGGTTCCGGTCACCACCAGACTACGCGGGTCGCCGAACTGAATCTGCGCCGCACTCGTCGCTGACGCGTAGTACGTCTTGTCGCTGATATTGTTCAGCGCCGCCCGCATATCCCATTCCTTCTGCCGGAACCCGCCCAGTGCGTTCCAACGCCCATAACCCGGCAACGCCACCGTGTTGGCGTTATCGGCATAACGCTCACCCACCAGCGTCAAGCCGGTCTCCGCGTACCACCCCATCTGCTGCTGCCAGCGCTGGCGCCCGACCTTGTTGGTTTTTGGGTCGTAGCTGACGGCGCATGTGTTATCGAAGTCGCTGTCGAGGGTGAACACGCCCAACGTATGGCGCACCTGCCAACTGTCGTTCAACTCGTAGGCAAGCCGGGAACGCAGGGACTGGGGCACATAACGCACGGGGGGCCGTGCGGGTGGCGGTGCTGGTTTCCTTGACGCGCGGGTAAAATCTGTAACGGCGTATGTTTTTCAGGGGTATTCGTCCGATTTTCGAAACAGTCTGAACGCCAATCCGGGGTTTTTCCCAGCTGTTCGTAAGACTAATCTGCAAATATCAACGCCTATTGGAGCCCGTCATGTCGGCAGCCACGCTTCACTATATTTACGACCCGCTGTGCGGCTGGTGTTATGGCGCGGAGCCGCTGCTGCATGCCGCCCGGAGCGTGTTACCGATCCAGTTGCACGGTGGCGGCATGATGACCGGTGCCAATCGTCAATCTGTCTCACCGCAGTTGCGCGACTACGTGATGCCCCATGACCGGCGCATTGCCGAATACACCGGGCAACCGTTCGGGCAGGCCTATTTCGACGGCCTGCTGCGCGACCACACAGCGGTGTTCGACTCCGCTGCGCCCATCACCGCCGTGCTGGCCGCCGAAAAAATCGCCGGTCGAGGCCAGGAACTGCTGGCGCGTTTGCAAACGGCTCACTACGTCGAAGGTCGCCGAATCGCCGATAACGATGTGCTGCTGAATCTGGCCGAATCCATCGGTCTGGACCCTCAGGTCTTTAACGCCGCCTTCGATAAAATCCTGGGTGATGAGACTCAAGCGCACATCAAGGACAGCCGCCAATGGCTGGCAAAAATCGGCGGCCAGGGCTTTCCCACGCTAGCGCTGGAGCAGGATGGCCAACTTCAATTGCTCGACATCAGCCCTTGGCTGGGCAAGCCCGAAGCCTTCGCCGAGTGGCTGAGACAATCAGTCGCAATTTCGATTCAATCCACGCCATCGAGTGCACCAATGTGTGGCCAGCAGGGTTGCGAGGATCCGAGAAGTGCAGGATAGAGCCTTGTGTACTGATGGCTATTTAATGCTGCTTAGACTTTTTTTGCCTAAATACAGAAGATTCACGAAATTGACACACAGTAAAGGGCGCGGATAGGATTCGCCCCAACGCCTGTGGCTAACCGCCATGACTTCCCCAATAAAAAAAGGCCCGCGGCATATTCAGTCGTCTGCGGGCCTTTTTTTATCCGGGTAAGCCGACACCAGAAAAAGCAACACGGAGCCTGGTGTCACAGCGCGTACTCAACCAGTAATAAGGAATATAAGAAAATGTTGAAGCAACGGATGGGGCTGATCGCTCTGGGGATTTTGAGCGCTACGCAAGCAATGGCTGACGACCAGGCCCAATCAAAGGGTTTTGTTGAAGACAGCCACCTGAACATCGCGGCACGCAACGCGTACATCAGCCGCGACTACAAAAACGGCAGGCAAGACAAAGCCGAATGGGGCCAGGGCTTCATCGGCAAGTTCGAATCCGGCTTCACCCAAGGCACCGTCGGTGTGGGTGTGGACGTGATCGGCCAATACGCCATTCGCCTGGACGGTGGTAAAGGTCGCAGCGGCGCCGGCGGCATCAACTTCTTCAAGCAAGGCGACAGCGGCGAAGCGGCAAGCGACCTGGCCAAGGGCGGCGCAGCCGTCAAGGCGCGCATCTCCAACACCGTGCTGAAGTACGGTGACCAGATGCCAGCCGTGCCGGTACTGGAATACGACAACTCCCGCCTGTTGTCCGAAACCTACACCGGTACCTCGATCGTTTCCAAAGAGATCGAAGGCCTGCAACTCGACGCGGGTCACTTCACCAAGGAAGCCCAAAAAGGCGCCGAAGGCACCGACAGCGGCAACCTGAAAAGCATCAGCTACCTGGGCGGTAGCTACAAATTCACCGAAAGCCTGTCGGCCGCGCTGTACGCCTCCGACATGCAAGACGTGCTGAAGAAGCAATACGTCAACGTCAACTACGTGCTGGCCCTGCCAGAGAAACAATCGTTGACCTTCGACTTCAACGGCTACAAAACCAAGCTGGACAAGAGCTTCGCCCAGCTGACCCAAGGTGATGCCGACGCCCGCGACAACAAAATCTGGAGCCTGGGCGCCACGTGGGCTGTTGGCCCGCACAGCTTCACCCTGGCCCACCAGCGCAGCACCGGTGACACTGGTTACCTGTACGGCGGCTACCGCAACAACACCAAGGATAGTGGCATCGGCGACGGTGGCAACACCATCCTGCTGGCCAACTCCTACTGGTCTGACTTCAACGGCAAGGACGAGCGCTCCTGGCAAGCAGGCTACGGCCTGGACTTCAGCGCGTTCGGCGTGCCTGGCCTGACCTACAACATCGCCTACGTGCGCGGCACCAACATTGACGACGGTTCCAACCGCGGCAGTGGCACCGAGCGTGAGATCTTCAACCAGTTCAAATACGTGGTACAGAGCGGCCCGGCCAAAGACCTTAGCCTGCGTGCTCGTGCGTCGTGGTTGCGCGTTTCCAACAACGCCAGCAACTACAACGTTGGCGGTAACGAGATCCGTCTGTTCGCCGACTACCCGATCAACGTTTTCTGATTGGTCGCTCGTCGCGCCTGAATCAAGGCGATAAAAAACCCCGACTGGTTCGGGGTTTTTTTATGCCTGCCATCAGGCCTGATTGATTACATCGCATCACTAATGAAGTACGCCGCCCCACCTTTATCCACCTCAAGCAACCTCTTAAATTGGCCCCACTGCCTGCCCACCCTACCGATGGGCAAGTCACTGGAGCCTTGCCATGCCATTTGTCAGTGTACGCATCACCCGCGACGGCGTTACCTCGGAGCAGAAAGCCCAGGTCATTGCCGAGATCACCGAAACCCTCGAGCGCGTCCTCAACAAACGCCCCGAGCTGACCCACATCGTCATCGAAGAAGTCGACACCGATAACTGGGGCTACGCGGGTATCACCACCACCCAATACCGCAAACAGCTCGCGGAAAACCCCTCATGAGCACGCCCGTCACCATCGACTTCATCTCTGACGTGGTGTGCCCGTGGTGCGCCCTTGGCGCCACCGCGCTGGAACAAGCCATCGCCAACCTGGCGGGCGAAGTGAAGGTTGAACTCACCTTCAAACCCTTCGAACTCAACCCCGACATGCCCGCCGAAGGCGAAAACGCCGTGGCCCACATGATGCGCAAATACGGACGCAGCGCTGAAGAAGTCGCCAGCGGCAAAAGGATGCTGATGGAGCGAGGTGAGGCCATCGGCTTCACCTTCGACCTGGAAAAGCGCAGCCACTTCTACAACACCTTCGACGCACATCGGTTGTTGCTGTGGGCGTTGCAACAAGGGCGGCAAGTGGAGCTGAAAAGGGCGCTGTTGCACGGGTTTTTCACCGCTGGCCAGAACGTCAGCGACCACGAAACCCTGGCGCGTTTAGCCGCCGAAGCCGGGCTGCAAATTGAAGGCGCACGACAGGTGCTGGGCTCTACCGCCTACGCCAACGAAGTGCGCGAACTACAAGCGTTCTACCGCGAGCACGGCATCAACTCCGTACCGGCCATGGTCCTGAATGGCCGCCAGTTGGTCTCCGGGTCGCAATCCGTCAGTTACTACGAACAGATGCTGCGGGAAATGTCCGCCGCGGCTGCTTGAACCATCCCATTTTCCCTATAGAGGTTTCATCATGAGCAATTCGAAAAAAGTGGTTGTGATTACCGGCGCATCCCAAGGCCTCGGCGCTGCTGCGGTACAGGCTTACCGCGAGCTGGATTACCGCGTGGTTGCCACCTCCCGGTCGATCAAACCATCGACCGACCCAGACATCCTTACCGTGGCGGGCGACATCGCCGACCCGGCCACCGCCGAGCGCGTCATCCGCGAAGGCGTGGCGCGTTTTGGCCGCATCGACAGCCTGATCAACAACGCCGGGGTGTTCGTCGCCAAACCCTTCACCAGCTACACCCACGAAGACTACGTAAACGTGTTGGCGGTGAACCTCAACGGGTTCTTCTACATTACCCAACTGGCGATCACCGAGATGCTGAAACAGGGCGCCGGGCACATCGTCAACATCACCACCAGCCTGGTGGACCACGCGATTGATGGCGTGCCATCGGTGCTGGCCTCGCTGACCAAAGGCGGGCTGAACTCGGCCACCAAATCGCTGGCGATTGAATACGCCAAGCGCGGCATTCGGGTGAATGCGGTGAGCCCTGGGATTATCAAGACCCCGATGCATGGTGAAGAGACGCATGCGGCGTTGGGCAGCCTGCATCCGGTTGGGCATATGGGGGAGGCGCGGGATATTGCGCAGGCGATTGTGTACCTGGAATCGGCTGGGTTTGTGACGGGTGAAATTCTGCATGTGGACGGTGGGCAGAGTGCTGGGCACTAAGCCGCGCGGTTGAACAAAAACGCCCCGGGCCCTTATGGTTCGGGGCGTTTTTGTGGGTGACGGCTTCAAGCCAGGCACTCTAAAACAAACAACAACGATCAAATGTGGGAGCCGGGCTTGCCCGCGATGGCGACGGCCCAGCCAACACATCCACAACCTGCCACACCTACAGATTATTGCCCGGCGACTCCAACACCTTCACCACATCATCAATCACCGCCTTGCTCATCTCTTGCAGATAGTGAGAAGCCCAGGCGTACCGGTCTGTTTCCCGAATCATGGCCGCGTCCTCTGCCAACAGCTTGGCCACATGCAGCAAATCGGAAACGTGAGACAGCGCTTCACGCAGGGAAACCCCGCTGTTAACGCGAAACAAAGGCTGATCGGAATGAAACGAGAAAGGGGTAACGCCGAGGGTAGTGAAGCCAGACGGATTTGGAGCGCTCATCGGTAAAACTCCCATATCAAGTGAGAGCTACCACGTTCGTTATCAGGCGAATGGGTGGCAGCTGTGCGCAGGCTGATAAACCGGAGATACAGGAACCCGGCAGACCCGAAGGTCTCCCACGCACAGCCGCCATTGCACGAAATGGTGGGCGTAAAAAAACGCCTGCACATCGTGGTTGTGGGGCGCTGTTGCGCCTGCATCTTGCCGGGTTATCAGGCCCGGTCGCTGAATTGGCAGCGACGGGGGGGAGGGTAGCGTGGTGGTGGATTGGGTGCAACTGGGCAGAGTGATGGGAGTTAAGGGGAGCAACTGACTTGTAATCAGTAGGTCGTCCGCTTGAGCACAAAACGCGCGTTGAGATCACCAATCTTCCTGCCCCCGCGAAATATCGTCGCGACGACCTGCTAATTCAAGTGAGTACTTGCCGGTGTAACATGCTCAACGATCACTCACCATCGAGGCTGCCATGACCGGGATATCTCTGAACCTGCCGGAAGACCTTTCGAACTCTCTCTCCGACCTGGCCAAGACAAATGGCCAAACCGTGAGCTACCTCGCGGTGGATGTTCTTCGTGACTACATCGAACACGAGAAAACATTGACCGCGCAGATTGAGCTGGCGGTAGAAGAGGCTGATCAAGGTAAATTTGCCGCCGACGATCAGGTGGCGGCTATGCGCGCTCGACGTTGGAGCAGGAATGCGAGTTGAGTGGCTTGAAAAAGCCCTCAAGAACCTGGAAGACCAAGCGGGTTGCGGAAACCCCTCAAGACCAACTGGATTCTCAAGACAAAAATGAGAGCAAATTTGCCCTTCCCAATGGCGAGAATTACAACCGAGTTTATCGGGCCAATTTGTCTCGGCTTGGATCACTGTCTGCGTCTGAAGCCGCACAGATCGTCCGCTTTTATCAGTTGTCGGATAGCGTTCGTGCGGATGTTTCACATGGCGGGGTTCTGGCCGTCGGGTCGACCAATCATCAGGCCTGGGGGGAGACCGCAGGTATTCTGGAGTCTGCAATTGAGATTGGCGTCCAACTCACAACTCCGCCCCTGTCTCGGTGGCAGCGCCTGAAGAAACGAATGAAAAAATGATGGGAGAAAACGGGGTCAGACCACGATTTTCGTTATTGAATTGAAAGCGTGGTCTGACCCCTATTTCCTTGATGAAGCGCGATTGTTTACCTGGAATCGGCTGGGTTTGTGACTGAGGAAATTCTGCATGTGGATGGTGGGTAGAGTGCTGGGCACTAAGGGACGCGGTTGAACGAAAAACGCCCCGCACTGTGATGGTTCGGGGCGTTTTTTTGGTCTATCGAAATTAACTGGCTGCAGGGGCTATTTGTTCCAAAGCTCGATCTACCAGCATTGAACTCAACTCGATCAGTTGCTGAATCCCCAATGCCACAGCCCTTTGTGACCCTTCCAACTCAAATGCCAGGGTCGAGACCATTTCGTTGGCCGAGGAAAGTGTTTCTGCGGCATTCACCAGCAGCGTTTCGGTATCCACTTGGGGCGAAACGGAGAACAGATTACTGCTCGGACGCGCCGCAGGTGCTGCGTTGTCTGATAGGTGCAAGTAATGATCAATCGCCCGTTGCGCGGCTGCATGAAGCTTTGCGTCGATTGGGGCTTGAGGTGGGTTAGGTGTGACCTTGAACATGGCGAAGCTCCTTTAGCGATTCAGGAACTGCCAATCTCACTTCCACATGAGGGTGGCAGCTGTGCGCAGGTGTGGAAGACCGGGGCTAAAGGAACCCGGCGCACCGAAGTGCCCCGCACACAGCCGCCATGACACAAGAATACAGGCGTAAAAAAACGCCGGTAGGTGTTCATGGGCGTTTGAGCGCCTTTAGCCATAGTACGGACTTCCACATCCGGCCGCTGATTTTGCAGCGACCGAGGGAGGTTAGCGGGGAGGAGGGTGGGGCGGCAACCTGATATGGGTGTACGAAAATTCGGGGCCGCGGAGGCATGTGCTCATGAATTAGCTCTTTTTACGGATACGCCATAATTATTGGCTGCCCATAATTCTGCATAAAACTCTGAAGGCGGGACTTCGTTACAGGAATTGGTCTTTCTGGTGGTTCAGCGGCTTATTACTTCACAGCGCTTGGCGCGGATTGAATGTAGGCACCACAGAAACAACAAAGCCCCCGCATTTCTGCGAGGGCTTCGTTTTGTATGGTGCGGCACCAGGAGTCGAACGATTTCATAAGTTATTGAATTAGCTAATTAATACTTAAAGGCCTGTGCGATTCTACCTCTAAAACTACCTCAAGGTCCTCGTACGCCTGAGGATCTTGCTTGAAGTGACTAACCGCGAAGGGCCGGAGTTGCCCCCACAGCGGTCGGTTATTCGTCTATGAGAGTTGGGCCGTTGATGTGTCAACTGTCAACCACGTTAGAATTAGAGTAGGTCCATGGTGGTCATGGAATCAGCCATGCGGTAGCCCATCGCCTTGTAACCCGCCTGGCGCTTATCCCACATCCTCATCAGCGCGACATTACCCTCGTCAACAAAGTCGATCACTCGCACGTCGGCCTTATCGGCATGTGATCGATGCAACCGCCCCGCATATTGCTGAAGGATTCCCTTCCATGAGATGGGCATTGCCAGCACCAGCGTGTCCAACGGTGGATGATCGAAGCCTTCACCTACTAGTTTTCCTGTTGCCAACAGCACTCGTGGAGCATCGGGGGGAAGGGACTCAAGCTCATGCATACGGGAAATCCGCTGCTTCTTAGGCACTCGCCCATGAAGCGTGAAAAGGTTATGCACGCGCTGCTTCAATTCTAATTCGAGGGCATCCACATGTTCCGTCCGCTCTGTTAGCACTAGGATTTTCCTACCCTCGTTGTACGCCAGCTCAATCTCCGAGACGATTTTGGCTGTCCGCTCAGAGTCGTCGACTAGACGCCGAAAAACGTCCTGAATCCCAAAGCCGTCGGGGACCACTATTGGTTTGGGCAGCAATCGAGGCACGACAGATAGGTCATGGGGCGCACTCGCTGGTCGAGCAGCAGAATGTCGGATCGGTCCGCACTGCATGAAAATAATAGGCTGCTGCCCATCTCGGCGTACTGGGGTTGCTGTGAGTCCCAATACGTACCGCGCGGTCGCGCTCCTCAGTAGTGCCTCGAATGACACTGCTGATAGGTGATGACACTCATCAACGATGATCTGGCCGTAGTTTTTCACCTGATCGCTGATCTCGCCTTTTCGCGATAACGACTGCATTACGGCAATGTCGATGATGCCTGTAAGCTTCGCTTTTCCGCCCCCAAGAGTTCCAACGACACCATTCCCGACTCCCAAGAACACCTGCAAGCGCTCTTGCCACTGCCTTAACAGTTCCGTCCGATGCACAAGCACCAACGTGTTAATGCCACGTGCGGCAATCAACGCAGCAGCACTCACCGTTTTACCGAAAGCTGTCGGTGCGCAGAGGATACCGGTGTCATGACTTAGCATTGCGCTGACAGCAGCCTCTTGGTCAGAACGCAGGGTCCCGAGAAAGCTCACGTCGATGGGGTCGCCCGCGAAGCGTTCGTCTTTAAGAATAGGGGTAACCCCGTTTTCCTCTAAAAGCTCCAGCGCAGCATCCAAACAGCCACGTGGTAACGCAATATGTTTGGGGAAGTTCTGGGCACAGCCGATAATCCTTGGCTTGTTCCACACTGACATGCGCATGGCCTGAGCTTTGTAGAACTCAGGATTTTGAAAGGCAGCGAGCCGGACAAGCTGGTTTGCCAATGGCTGTGGCAATTCCGACTTTTCAAAGTAAATTAAGTTAGCCAGCGTGATGTTGACAGCAGCAGGCAACGGGCATGTCAATTTACGTGATCTCGATTCACGATCTTTCCAAGGTTCTGCATCACCTTCGTCATCGACATAGGCGACCCCTAGAGGGTCCCGATTACCCATCGCCTGCATAATAACGGGCTGGATATCTTATGGACTCATGCGCTGAATCGATGCCAGGAAGGCCCATTGATCAGGATGAGGCTCAAGCGAGTCGTCTACAAAAACGCTATTGTTTTGGGCCCTGGCCCGCTTTTGTAAAGGGAGCGCGATGAGATTTCCAAAGCCGCCTTTGGGCATATAGTCCTGGTTTGGAAACAGTCGATCATAGGAGCTGAGCGCCAACTGGCGGGTGCGCTCACAGGCATGACTGATGATTGCAGCACCGAGGCGGCGCGCATCGCAGGCAGGAACATTACGCTTAAAGAAAATCCAGCCATGAGCCCCTTGGCCTGAGCGCGATATTTCCAGCGCCACCGGGACGTTCAGCTCATGGCATGACTGCACAAAAGCTTTGGAATCATCACGCCATTCGGCCTCATCGAAGTCGACTGCCAAAAAATAACAAGTGTCATCAGAGAGTAGGGGGTAGATACCAACGACCACTTCGCCCGCCAGATGGCGATAGACCACCTCATCGGTCAGCGGAAGCAGCTGGCGGTTACCGCAGTCGCCACATTTAATTCGTGGCTTCTCACAAACGCCAGGCCTCCATTCGTTTGCGCAAGCGGGTGCGTATCCTGATTTGCCTGCCTTGCTTTCCCAGCGGATGGGATAAACGTCCGTCCTACCACGAAACAAGCTTCGGAATAGGGCAAGCTTTCCATCAGTATCGAGTTGCTGTGATTGTTCTGCTTGGACAATCACTATCTTGACTGGCTCAGCAGGCGGGCGCCATTCGATGCCATGAGCATCCAGCAAGGCAACCAATCTTGCATTCTCAGCCCTTAGCTTCGCCACCAGACTAGTGTCTATCACCGCCTTCAGCCTCTACGTCTCAGGTGAAGCCTGTAGCCTCGAGCTACAACCCTCAGTCCATCAGTAAAACATAGAGGTTATCAAACAACAGAGGTTAGGTTCAGGGGCTCAAGAGGCCCGCCCTAATCCCAATCAAATCGTTGGCTGGCTCAATCTGCCAGTTAGGGATACAGAGCGCGCGGTTGCTGGCATTTGGCTAACGTTGAAAATTCCAGGATTTTCCTAGGCGCAGAGTGATCAGGCTTGTGGTCAGCAGGTAGTAGTAGCGCGTCGATTTCGAGTTTGAGTTCATGTGGTGGTTCAAAAACCAAACGAGATGCTTTCTTTGCCATGTCCATGGATTATCTCGGTTCCAGCGTTCAGAAATGGCTGCTTGAATAGTCTTGGCCTGGCGGATGTGACGTTCGCGTGTGGCATGTGCTCCAGTCAGTGCCCCAGCCAAGAAGATCTCCATATCGAATGGTTTATTCATACCCGACCACCGATGTACGCCGATACCACGTCGATTCGACCGTGTCCCAGCTCATAGCTGATTTGTAAGCGTGCCTCTCGATCAAGGCGTGGATCGAGGCGCCTGCACCTGCCACCGTTGATGGGCGCTAGGTGATGGGTGATCTGCTCATAGCGTTCGCATGCATAAGCCGCGCGCAATTCGTGGAAGCCTTTGAGGTTGTGCTGATGGAGGATGCTCCGTGCGGGGCGGACGATTCCCTGTTGGAAATCAAGGTAGCTTTCGTTCGGAGCAAGCAGGTTGCGGCTACCGTCGGGCGAGGCCTGTTCGGCAAACCTCAGTGCGTCACGAACATGATCATCTACCGTAATCCAACGAGGTCCCGATGCACCTGAGCGGCCACCTTTGGTGCCATCCTGGATGTTAACTCTGCCAAGTTGCTCTGTTTCACGTTGCAATCGAGGCAGGTCGGCCAAAATGGCCTCGCGCATACGCATGCCGGTGGCTCGCGCCAACTGCGCGATGGCCGCGGCGCGCGGCATTTGGTGTTCGCAGAGCACGTCGACGATCCGCTTCACGTGTTCGGGGTCTTGGCCTTGTGGCTGCGAGCGACGAACACTGGTGCGCCGCATTCCCAGCGCCTTGCTCGGGCTAGGCACTTTCACATACTGATCACCGCGAAGCGCCGCCATTGTTCGGTTCACGCTGGACAATCGGTTTTGCGCGGTGGCGATGCAAATAGCGCCTTGTTCAACCTGGTGACGCAGATGTCCGGCATAGTTCAGCAACGTCTGCCGATCAATCTGCCGCGCATCGTTAAGCCCTGGCCCATCTTCCGACCGACACCACCGTACAAACGCCTGCCATCGATCACTGTGCGCTTTGACCGTACCGTAATGTCCGCCGCCAAACAGGTCCCGCAATGCCTGCGGCCCGGCATAGCTCAGTTGCCGACCATAGCCAAAATTGCGTCCATCTCGCCTGCCCACCAGTGCCATGATCAAACTCCTCCCGAAGCCAAACCTTTGAAACTTCCCCACGTCATCCCGCCACGAATGTTGAGTGCTATCAGGGATCAAGGCCCCTGCGACTTGTGAGGTTTGTCCACTAACGCGGGATTGGCGGCTCCTTACGACCGGGAGCTTGGGCATCTCATGATCTGGCCTCCTGAGCACTTCCGAAGAAGTGGGCGGGTGGAGGCTGCACTGGCTGACGAGACCAATGCCGCGAGATCCTGAGTCGGGTGAAGGCAGCGATGCGATGACCGGGGCGTGCCTGACTGTCAGTCAGGTGCAGTCCATTCCCTGGGTTGCGGCACCATCATCTGCATCGCTGTTGCTGGTGATCATTCGGTGTTTGTCACGCCGATTGTCACGAGGGGAAATGCCGCAATGCCTTGTACGAGTTGGGCTGCAGCAGCGATAGGAGCGCCCGTCTCTTTCCGGGAGAAAGAGACGGGCGCAGGTTGGCGCAATGAAATGGCCAAGCGGATAGGTTGCTGCAGGACAGCTACGAAGGGGTGTGAGTTGCCGCATTGGGCACACTGGTAAAAGTAGGCATCCATCACATCGCTGTGACCGTGCGAGCCGCCGGACGCTAATCGCACTTTGGGGGAACCACCATGGTGTGGCGTAGCCTTAAAGGTTCTGGCTACCTGGGTTGCTGTCAACGACAGCGCTTGCCCGATCTTTTCTACGCCTGTGGATAATTTGGGTCAAGGCTCGAATTATCGGGAGTTCTGCGGCTGTGGATGAAATTATCCACCAGAGGAAATCAGTAGTTTTCCACAGACAGTTTGCGTGGGCTTTAGATTTTTTAAATGAGGTCCATCCAAACAGGGCGGCTTTGCCGCCCTGTTTGGATGGACCCGCGTGGACAAGCGGATCATCGAGATTTCGAGAACGTACGCTTACTTTGCTGCGCCGCGATTGGCTTTTGTCGGTGTGACGTTCTGTGCAAAGTCGTGAGGAGTGACATCCTCCTGCTGATTGGTGACTGGAAATCGGCTCCACCAGTTCATGATCAGTCTCCGCTCGTCGAGTTGCGTGCGACTATGGAAGACTGAGTACAATCCTCGCACGTATGTCTTTTCTTCGACCTTTTGCAGCTACTTGAAGCAGGCTGATCATTTAGGAAGTCTTTGATGTCACTCAATCCCCACACCCTTGAAGACCTGCCCTCGCTGGTTGAATCTGTCGAGCTCGAATGCAAGCTTGCTCAGGGGCAGGATGGGAAGGGAGAGTTGCCTAAGGATTTCTGGTTAACCTACTCCGCTTTTGCTAACACTCAGGGTGGGGTAGTACTGCTTGGCGTGCGCGAGAAGGATGGGCAGTTCAGCGTTGCAGGCCTATCAAATATCGAGAAAGTACGTACTGACCTGTTCAATACCCTCAACAATCCGGCCAAGGTCAGTGTCAATCTGCTGACTGACCGGGAGGTGGTCGTCAGAGAGCTGGAGGGCAAGCAGGTACTTGAAGTGAAAATCCCGGCGGCTTCGCGTAAGCAGAAGCCGGTATTTCTCAATGGTCAGCCGCTAGGTAACACTTATCGTCGATTACATGAGGGTGATCGGCGTTGCTCTGAGGAAGATGTTCGCCGCATGTTCGCAGAGCAAGTGGAGGACTGTCGGGACGAGCGGATTTTGCCGAATTACGACTTCGCGGACATTGATCCGGACAGTCTGCGTATCTACCGCCAGATGCTTAGCGACATAAAGCCAGGCCATCCAGCGCTGGAGCACCAAGGGATTGAGTTTCTCCGACAGATAGGAGGTTGGCGTAAGGACCGCGCGAACGGAGTCGAAGGGCTGACTCTGGCAGGTTTACTAATGTTCGGACGCTGGCTTTCGATCCAAGAGAGTGTGCCGCATTACTTTGTGGACTATCAGGAGCGGCCGCACGCCAAAACAGAACTACGTTGGGTGGATAGACTCGTCCCTGATGGAACCTGGTCAGGAAATCTGTTTGATTTCTACCGGCGGGTTTATCGCAAGTTGGTTGAGGACCTAAAGGTACCGTTCGCTCTCAAAGGTGATCAGCGCCAGGATGACACACCGGTACATGAAGCTCTGCGCGAGGCTTTGGTTAATACCTTGGTCCATGCCGACTATACCGGGCGGGTTTCTGTGTTAGTCGTGAAGCGTCCTGACTTGTTTGGCTTTCGCAATCCTGGCGGCTTACGTTTACCCCTTGAGCAAGTGTTGCAAGGTGGTACCAGCGATTGCCGGAACAGGCTAATGCACCAAATGTTTCTTCTTATCGGTCTTGGCGAGCGTGGTGGTTCTGGGGTTCCAAAAATCTACAGCGGGTGGCGCAGCCAGCATTGGCGACCTCCAGCCCTTTATGAAAAGCCCGAGCCCGAGCAAACCCTTCTTGAGCTTCGCATGTTGGACTTGCTTCCTGAAGGGGTGGTGGAGCAGTTACGAGAGCGATTTGGGGTTCGTTTCGAGAGCTTGGAACATACTGCCAGGTTGATTTTGGCCACGGCCGCGATTGAGCGGGTGGTCAGCCATAATCGTCTCCTTGAGATTTGTGATACTCATGCTCATGACTTGAGCCAACTGCTTGCGCGGTTGGTACGCGAGGGATTCCTTGTGCCCGACGGGCGCTCACGGGGCATGATTTATCACCTGCCAGGTGAGCAACTGCCTACGCCGGAGCAAGTGTTCGCAGGTCCGCTACAGAGCTCCGAACATTACGCCGGCAGCTCCGAACATAACAGGGCTAGCTCCGAACATAACGCAGGTAGCTCCGAACATAAGGTCGAGCTGGATATGCAGCGAAACGATGATGGCTGCTTGTTGAGCGATCATATTGACGCGCCGCTGATCGATGCTTTGGACAGGCTTGATGCAGGGTTTCGAGAAAAGCTCGAAATACTGGCTGAGGAGCCGCGCAATCGAGAGCGCATGCAAAAGGATCGTATGCAACAGGTGATTATCACCCTATGCAAGGAGCACTATCTGACGCTCAACGTGTTGGCTAATTTGGTAAAGCGCAGTCCAGATGCCCTCCGTCAGCAGTACCTGAATGGAATGGTGAAAAGTAGGCAGATTCAGTTGGCATTTCCGTCCAAGCCGACTCATGAAAGGCAGGCGTACAAAGCGTACGTTGGTGGGCAGGACGAGGAGTAGGCTAACGGCCTACTCCCTCAAGCGGCTTTTCGCCTTGAGCCGCGTGACGTTCGTCCCGGTCTGGTTTGCAAACTCGTGTGGAGTGACATGCTCCTGCCGGTTGGCCTCTAGGTACCGGCTCCACCAGTTCATGATCAGCCTACGCTCCTCGATGAACTCAGCCTTGTGAATGTAGGCGGCGCGGACGTTGTTGCGTTCCTTGTGGCTCATCTGCCTTTCAATGGCGGTCTCGGACCACAGTCCTGACTCGATCAGTGCGCTGCAGGCCATCGAACGAAACCCATGCCCGCAGATTTCGGTTTTGGTGTCATAGCCCATTTTTCTGAGTGCGCTGTTCACCGTGTTTTCGGACATGGGCTTCCAGGGCTTGGCATCGCCTGCAAACACCAGGTCGAATTCGCCGGTGAGGGCGTGGATCTGTTCAAGCAGGGCCACGGCTTGCGGCGATAAGGGTACAAGGTGGATGTCCCCGGCCATCTTCGTACCCCTTGTTGAAAAAGGTACTCCGTCCAACGCGGGTCGAGTGTCCGGTATCTCCCAGGTGCCGCGCTTGAGGTCGAACTCGCTCCAGCGGGCGAAGCGCAGTTCGCTGGAGCGGACGAACACATGCAGCGAGAGCATGACCGTCAGCCGAGTAAGTGCGCGGCCTTTGTAGGTGTCGATATGTTCCTGCAATTCAGGCAGACGCGATAACGGTAGAGCGGGGCGGTGAACCACTCTCGGGGCTTTGATCAAGCCTTCAAGGTCGTAGGCAGGGTTTGCGGTGATCTGCCGAGAACGCTTTGCCTCGCGCATGATGCTTTGCAGGTAGTTTTGTACCCTTAAAGCGACGTCAATCGTGCCGCGCTTCTGGATCGCTTCTAGAGGCTGCATCAGGTCATGGGTGTCCAGATCGACAATAGAGCGAGCGCCGATCAGCGGGAAGACATGGGTTTTGAGGCGGCTCAGAACCGTCTTTGCATGACCCGGTGCCCATTTGGCAGACATCGCTTTATGCCAGTCCAGTGCGGCGCTTTCAAATGTTCGGCCTTTGATTGCGGCCTGCGTCTTGGTTTGGTGTTTGTTCTCTATGGGGTCGATGCCTTCCGCCAACATCTGCTTGACCGCCAGACGCTTGTTGCGCGCATCGGCGAGGCCGACCACGGGATAGCTGCCGAACGAGGTCAGTCCTTCGCGTCCATCAGGTTTGACATACCTGAGACGCCAGCCTTTACGGCCATTGGGTTGGACTAGAAGGTAGAGGCCGTCGCCGTCGAAAAGCTTGTAGGCGCGGTCGGTGGGCTTGGCTGAGCGGCAAGCCGAATCGGAGAGTGGAGCAGTGGTGCGCGACATAAGGGTACTCCCCCTTTATCGAATTACCTTACCCCTAACATTACCCCTAAAACAGTTGGAATCCACCAGTTTCTGACGGAAACCGATGGAACCCCAAAACGAAAAAACCCGCCAGAAGGCGGGTTTTTCGGGGGTTCCAGAGATTTTGAAAGCCTTCTCTGGAACCTTGTATGGTGCCGGCACCAGGAGTCGAACCCGGGACCTACTGATTACAAGTCAGTTGCTCTACCAACTGAGCTATACCGGCGTGTTAGGGCGACGATTATAGCGATTGGAAAGCATCTGTAAACCCCTGAATTCTGACTATTTTTGCAATCGCCCGGGTTTTCTTTGCTTGGCCTCGTTTCAACCACCCCAACCCCGCAAATCCCGTGCGCTGGATCACTGGAAATACCCTTCGCCTAGTGGCAACATGCCATCCATTGCGGGCCCTTGTTAGGGCGTCCCAAGGATGAAATAGAAGGAAGCACCACGTGAAACGGATTATCTCCCTGGCCCTTTTGGTCCTGGCCGCCACCCTCAGTGGCTGCGCCGCCAACAAGCCAGTCAATGACCCCGCCTTGGTCGGCCAATGGAAAGGCCTGCGTGCAGAAAGCGCCAAATGTCAGTTCCTGTCCTGGAACAATAACCTCAAGCCCGATGGCCGCTTCACCATCACGTTTTTCCGTGATGCGCAGCAAACCCAGCCGATTCAAACCGAAAACGGCACCTGGTCCGCGACCAATGGCAAGAATGAGTTGAGAACCGATGGCGTGCGTACGCCGGATATCTACACCTACAAGATGGTCGACACTGACACCGTTCATTACGTGAGTGTGGCGGCGGACCCGGCTGGCGATTGCCAGGCAGAGTATGAGTTCACCGAGCACCGTATTCGCGGTTAAAGCCATTTAGCTGCAGATGAGATTTTGTGGTCAGGGAGCTTGCTCCCGCTGGAGTGCGCAGCGCTCCCTCTGTTTTGGGGCTGCTTCGCAGCCCAGCGGGAGCAAGCTCCCTCGCCACAGGTTTGTCGTTCGCCTTATTAGCTGCCTTCGTTGCATGAATCTGCAAACTTCATGTAGTCAAACACTCGCTTATTCCCTTGGGAATCGAGGTAGGTCAGCCGCGCATTTACCACGCCGCAGGCCGCGCCACCATCGTCCACGGTCGACAGCACTCGCTGCACATCCGGCTTTTGGCGGGCCTCGGCCTGAGCCGAAAAAGCGGCAACGTTGAGCAAGGCAAGCAGGCAACTGGCGATGAAGGGTTTGCGGTTCATGGTGGTGTCCTCGGGGGTCAATAGGCGGTGTGTTTCGTTGGAGCCTATTGAGCGACCAGAAGGTATCCGGCCTGTGTCATGCACCCCGGCTTTTTGCCTCGGAATGTGTTGAAAGGGGAATTGCATACAACTTGATACGCAAATAGGACCATTAGAGGTTTTAGTGAGCGAGATCGACTTACTTAGATTTTATCGACATAACGGTCATCGTTTTTACCTTGAATAAGGCGATTCTTGCCGTATTCTGTTTCGAAATATTAAGCGTCATATTAATAGCGGAATCGTTTAAGCCCTTTGTCAGGGAGCAATAAGGATTAATTAGTTAGTTGATATTGGGTTCGTCAGTCGAGCCCATTTTCTGTCTGGTAGGCCAGGAAAATAGCGACAGAAATAGCTTAACCTTTTGATCTGTAAGTGAATGTCAAAAACGCCAAAAAACAGTCAAAAAAACGACGCCATGCCACTCGTCGGAAAGAATTAGTCTAAAAGCATCAAAATACTGACACCATCACTTTGATATCACAGAATGCCGCCTGCCAACACATAACTAGAAAAACCAAGGTCAGCCAACGCGCTGACCTTTTTATCGCCTTTAAAGCGTATTAAGTGGGAGGGCCGTGGGTGAGTCGCGCAGACGATATTTCAAAACTATTCAATAAGCTGGGCGCCAATCCAAATGGCTACCGGGAGATGCAGGCCGTCCACGATTATCTTGAAGATGACGTGGTCGTTGAGCGTTTCGACGCCTTGCCCACCCCAACCCAGGCCGCATCTGCGGTCGTACTCGATGAGCCGCCGTCGGCGCCTTTGCTGCGCTTGCTCGAAGAGCTGACCCATGCCGAAGCCGATCATGTGCAACCGCCCGAAGTGGTGGAGGGGCCGACCGGTGAGGTGTACTCGGATCAATCGTCGCCCAAGGTGATCGTGGTGGTCTCGCTCAAGGGTGGTGTCGGTCGCAGTACGCTGACTGCCGCCATCGCCAGCGGCTTGCAGCGTCAAGGTCGCCCTGCACTGGCGCTGGACCTGGACCCGCAAAACGCCCTGCGTCATCACTTGTGTCTGGGCCTGAATTTACCCGGCCTCGGCGCGACGAGCTTGAGCAATGAGCCCTGGGATGGCCTGGTAGAACGCGGCTTCGCGGGTTGCCGCTTGGTAGCGTTCGGTGACACCGACAACGACCAGCAGCAGAACCTCAACCGCTGGCTGGGGCAGGACGTCGAGTGGCTGCCCAAGCACCTGGCCGGCCTGCGCCTGAACGGGCAGGACACCGTGGTGATCGACGTGCCGGCTGGCAATACGGTGTACCTGCGTCAGGCCATAGCCCTGGCCGATGTGGTGTTGGTGGCCGTGCAGGCGGATGTCGCCTCGTTCAGCACCCTGGCCCAGATGGACAGTGTGCTGGCGCCGTACCTTGAGCGCGAAAAACCGCCACAGCGTTACTACGTGATCAACCAACTCGACGGCGCCCACCGCTTCAGCCTGGACATGGCCGAAGTGTTCAAGGCCCGCCTCGGCAATGCTCTGCTCGGCACGGTGCACCGTGACCCGGCGTTCAGCGAAGCCCAGGCCTGTGGCCGCGATCCTCTCGACCCTACCGTCAACAGTCTCGGCTGCCAGGACATTCATGCCCTGTGCCGCACGCTGCTCGAACGCATCGATTCGGACCTTCCATGACCGACACTACGTCCTCCACGCCTCACACTCCGGGGCGCGCTGAACAGCGCCTAGACGCCGCCATTTCGCGCTTCAACCGCTGGCCCGACGCGCTGCGCAAAGTGCTGGTGGTGGTCAGTTGCGTGATCGGGACCATGCTGTTGGTGAGCATTGTCAGCGCCCCGCTGGACCTCTACAGCCAATGCCTGTTTGCCGCCGTGTGCTTCCTTGCGGTGCTGGTGCTGCGCAAGATTCCCGGGCGCATGGCGATCCTCGCGCTGGTGGTGTTGTCGCTGGTGGCGTCGCTGCGCTACATGTACTGGCGGTTGACCTCTACCCTGGGCTTTGAAACCTGGCTGGACATGCTCTTCGGCTACGGCCTGGTGCTCGCCGAGCTGTACGCGCTGGTGGTGCTGATCTTCGGCTACGTGCAAACCGCCTGGCCGCTGCGCCGCGAGCCGGTGTGGCTCAAGACAGAACCGTCCGAGTGGCCCACCGTCGACGTGTTCATCCCGACCTATAACGAGGCATTGAGCATCGTTAAATTGACCATCTTCGCCGCCCAGGCGATGGATTGGCCCAAGGGCAAGCTGCGCGTGCACGTCCTCGACGATGGCCGTCGCGATGATTTTCGCGATTTCTGCCGCAAGATCGGCGTGAACTACATCCGTCGCGACAACAACTTCCACGCCAAGGCCGGCAACCTCAATGAGGCGTTGAAGGTCACCGATGGCGAATACATCGCGCTGTTCGACGCCGACCACGTGCCTACCCGTTCCTTTTTGCAGGTCAGCCTCGGCTGGTTCCTCAAGGACCCCAAGCTTGCGATGTTGCAAACGCCGCACTTCTTCTTTTCGCCCGACCCGTTTGAAAAGAACCTCGACACCTTCCGCGCCGTGCCCAACGAGGGCGAGTTGTTCTACGGCCTGGTGCAGGACGGCAACGACCTGTGGAACGCGACTTTCTTCTGTGGCTCGTGTGCGGTGATCCGCCGTAAGCCGTTGCTGGAAATCGGCGGCGTGGCCGTCGAGACCGTGACCGAAGACGCCCACACCGCCCTCAAGCTTAACCGCCTGGGCTACAACACCGCCTACCTGGCGATCCCGCAGGCGGCGGGCCTGGCCACCGAGAGCCTGTCGCGCCACATCAACCAGCGCATCCGCTGGGCGCGGGGCATGGCGCAGATTTTCCGCACCGACAACCCGCTGCTGGGCAAAGGCCTGAAGTGGGGCCAGCGCATCTGCTACGCCAACGCCATGCTGCACTTCTTCTATGGTTTGCCGCGCCTTGTGTTTCTGACCGCACCGCTGGCCTACCTGATTTTTGGCGCGCAGATCTTCCACGCCTCGGCGCTGATGATCGTCGCCTATGTGTTGCCGCACTTGGTGCATTCAAGCCTCACCAACTCACGAATCCAGGGGCGTTTTCGCCACTCGTTCTGGAACGAGGTCTACGAGACCGTGCTGGCCTGGTACATCCTGCCGCCGGTATTGGTCGCGCTGGTCAACCCGAAGGCCGGTGGCTTCAACGTCACCGACAAGGGCGGGATCATCGACAAGCAGTTCTTCGACTGGAAACTTGCAAGGCCGTACCTGGTACTGCTCGCGGTGAATCTGGTCGGCCTGGGCTTCGGTCTCTATCAGTTGATCTGGGGCGATGAGTCCACCGCGGTTACCGTGGCGATCAACCTGACCTGGACCCTCTACAACCTGATCATCACCAGTGCTGCGGTGGCGGTGGCTTCCGAGGCGCGGCAAGTGCGTTCCGAGCCGCGGGTCAGCGCTAAATTGCCGGTCAGCGTGATCTGCGCCGATGGCCGTGTGCTCCAGGGCATGACCCAGGATTTCTCACAAAACGGCTTCGGCCTGATCCTCGCCGACGGGCACGAAATTGCCCAGGGCGAAGCGGTGCAGCTGGTGCTGTCGCGCAACGGGCAAGACAGCCTGTTCCAGGCGCGGGTGGTGTTCAGCAAGGGCGCGCAGATTGGCGCGCAATTCGATGCACTGTCCCTGCGCCAACAAAGCGAACTGGTACGCCTGACGTTTTCCCGCGCCGACACCTGGGCCGCCAGTTGGGGCGCCGGCCAACCCGATACACCGTTGTCTGCCCTGCGTGAAGTCGGTGCCATCGGCATCGGCGGCCTGTTTACCCTGGGCCGCGCCACGCTGCATGAATTGCGTCTGGCCCTGCGCCGCACTCCCTCACAACCGCTCGATACGCTGATGGACAAGCCATGACTTCCACACTATTTGCCCGCCCGCAGTCGCGCGGTGTGCTCGCGCTGATGATCGCTTCGCTGCTGGGCCTGGGCTCGCAGGCGCAGGCCGCTGCACCCGCCGTTGCGGTGCAGAGCACTGATGACGGTTACAGCCTGACCCTCAAGCAATTGGGCCGTCGCGACACCATGAACCTGCAAGGCGTGGAAGCGTCCGACAGCGTCAACTTCGACATCCGTGCCGATGAGGTGGTGAAGGGCGCGCAACTGTTGCTCAAGTACAGCTACTCGCCGGCGCTGCTGGCGGACCTGTCGCAGATCAACGTGCTGGTCAACGACGAAGTCGCCGCCAGCCTGCCGCTGCCCAAAGACGGCGCGGGCATCCAGCAGGAAAAGCTGGTGCAAATTCCGGCGCACCTGATCACCGAATTCAACCGCTTGAGCCTGCAGTTCATCGGCCACTACACCATGTCCTGTGAAGACCCGCTGCACAGCAGCCTGTGGGCCAAAATCAGCAACAACAGTGAGCTGAAAGTGCAGGTGCAACCGATCGTCTTGAAAGACGACCTGTCGGTGCTGCCGCTGCCGTTCTTCGACAAGCGTGACGCGCGCCAGGTCAGCCTGCCGTTCGTGTTTGCCACCGCGCCCGACAACGCCGCGCTGGAAGCCGCCGGTGCACTGTCGTCCTGGGTAGGCGGCATGGCCAGCTACCGCGGCGCGACATTCCCCACTACCCTCGGCGAGATCCCGGCCAAGGGCAATGCCATTGTGCTGGTGCAAAGCACCCAGGCCGTGGACGTGCACGGTGTGGCCGTGCCTGAGCCTAAAGGGCCGACCCTGACCCTGATCGCCAACCCCAACGACCCGAATGGCAAGCTGCTGATCGTCTCCGGCCGTGACGGCGCTGAACTCAAGCGTGCCGCCACCGCCGTGGTGTTGGGAAACCCGGTGCTGACTGGCAACAGTGTGGTCATCACCAAGCTCGACACCCTGGCCCCACGCACGCCGTACGACGCGCCGAACTGGTTGCCCAGCAACCGCCCGGTGCGCCTTGGCGAGCTGGTGGAGCTGAAAAAACTCAACGTCTCGGGCTACAACCCGGGCCCGATCAGCGTCGACCTGCGCCTGCCGCCCGACCTGTTCAACTGGCGTGAAGAGGGCGTGCCGCTCACCGTCAAATACCGCTACACGCCGCAGCAGGTGTCCACCAACTCCTCCTTGCTGATTGGCCTGAACGACCAGTTCATGAAGTCCGTCGCGCTGCCTTCGGTGACCAACCTGGGCGGCGGGCAAAGCCTGCTCGACCAGCTCAAGAAAGACGAAACCCTGCCCCGTGAAGTGATGACCCTGTTGCCGATCAGCTCGGCTTCGCCCAAGTCCAAGCTGCAACTGCGCTTCATGTATGACTACATCAAGGAAGGCGAATGCCGGGACATCATCGTCGACAACATGCGCGGCGCGATTGACCCGGATTCGAGCCTGGACCTGAGCAGCTACCAGCACTTTATTGCCATGCCGAACCTGGGCGTGTTCAACGACTCCGGCTTCCCGTTCACCCGCCTGGCTGACCTTTCGGAATCTGCCGTGGTGATGCCGGATAACGTTGGCACCGATGAACTGAGCGCTTACCTGACCGTGATGGGTCGCTTCGGCGAGTCCACCGGCTACCCGGCCACCGCCGTCAAAGTGGTGCAGGCCAAGGACGTGCAAAGCGTTGCCGATAAAGACTTGCTGGTGCTCGCCACCGGCGGCAACCAGCCGCTGTTGCAGCAATGGCAGCAGTACCTGCCGGCCACCAGTGACGGCCCGCAGCACCACTTCCTGCTGTCTGACCTGCCACGTTATGTACGCAGCTGGATCAGCCCCGACGCCGCAGCCAACCAGCACCCGGCCAACGCCGGCATCACCTTCAGCGGCTTGAGCAGCAGCACCTGGTTCGCCGGTTTCCAATCGCCGCTCAAGGCCGGGCGCAGTGTGGTGCTGATCGCCAGCAACCAGCCTCAGGGCCTGCTTGAAGCGACCTCGGCGCTGATTGGCGGTGACGACTACAAAGATTCGATCCAGGGCAGCCTGGCGGTGGTGCAGGGCACGCAGATCAGCTCGCTGGTTGCAGACCAGCAGTACTACGTCGGCAACCTGAACTACTTCAAATTCATGCAATGGCAGCTGTCCCAGAACCTGGGCTGGATGCTGGCGATTACCTTCCTCGGCTTGTTGGTGCTGACCTGCCTGATCTACCTGGCACTGCGTGCCCGTGCAAAACGGCGGTTGGCATGAGCCCTTTGCGTAGCGCGATTCTGGCTGTGATGGGTACGGCAATGTTTGCCGGTGCAGCCCAGGCGCAGACCTGTGATTGGCCGCTGTGGCAGAACTACGCCAAGCGCTTTATCCAGGACGATGGCCGGGTGCTGAACTCGTCCATGAAACCGACGGAAAGCAGCTCGGAAGGGCAGTCGTACGCGATGTTCTTTGCCTTGGTCGGCAACGACCGGGCGACCTTCGACAAGCTCTGGACCTGGACCAAGGCCAACATGGCGGGCGCCGATATCGGCCAGAACCTGCCGGCCTGGTTGTGGGGCAAGCGCGACGACGGCAAGTGGGGCGCAATCGACCCCAACTCCGCCAGCGACGCCGATTTGTGGATGGCTTACGCCTTGCTCGAAGCGGCGCGTGTGTGGAATGCACCGCAGTACCGCAGCGACGCGCAACTGGTGTTGGCCAATGTTGAACGCAACCTGATCGTGCGTGTGCCGGGCCTGGGCAAGATGCTGTTGCCGGGGCCGGTGGGCTATGTGCATTCAGGTGGCCTGTGGCGCTTTAACCCAAGCTATCAAGTGTTGCCACAACTGCGCCGCTTTGCCAAAGAGCGCCCGAACGCCGGGTGGAACGAAGTGGCCGAGAGCAACGCAAAGATGCTCGCCGACCTGCCGAGCAATCCCCACGGCCTGGCGGCTAACTGGGTGGCTTATCGCGCGACCAGCGCGACCACCGGGCTGTTTATCGTTGACCCGTTTTCCGATGACCTGGGCAGCTACGATGCGATCCGCACTTACCTCTGGGCCGGCATGACCGCCAAGAGCGACCCGCTGGCCGCGCCGATGCTCAAGGCGTTGGGCGGTATTTCCCGCGCCACCGCTTCGTCGGTCAGCGGTTTGCCGCCAGAGAAAGTCCACGTGCTGACCGGCGAAGTGGAGAAAAACAACGGCTACACGCCGATGGGTTTCTCGGCTTCCACCGTGGCGTTCTTCCAGGCCCGGGGTGAAACCGCCCTGGCGCAACTGCAAAAGCAGAAGGTCGACGACGCCCTCGCCAAAGCCCTCGCGCCTTCGGCACCGGACAGCGCCCAACCGATTTACTACGACTACATGCTCAGCCTGTTCGGCCAGGGCTTTGCTGATCAAAAGTACCGTTTCGAACAAGACGGCACGGTGAAATTATCCTGGGAGTCAGCATGCGCCGTCACACGCTAGCCATTGCGATTCTGGCCGCCCTGGCTTCCAGCGCCAGTTTTGCCGAAACCACTGACCCGCAAAGCCTGCTGATCGAGCAGGGCTATTACTGGCAGTCGAAAAAGAACCCGGAACGCGCCCTCGAGACCTGGCAGAAACTGCTGCGCCTGAGCCCCGACCAACCGGATGCGCTGTACGGCATCGGGCTGATTTCGGTGCAGCAACAGCGCCCGGCCGAAGCGCAAAAGTACCTGGCCCGCCTGCAGGCGTTGAGCCCGGTGCCGCGCCAGGCCTTGCTGCTGGAGCAGGACATCACCGTTAACATTCCGGCCAACGCCAAGCTGCTGGAACAGGCCCGCGAGTTGGGCGAGCCCGAAGAAGAGCGCGAACAAGCGGTGGCGTTGTATCGCCAGATCTTCCAGGGGCGCGAGCCTCAGGGCCTGATTGCCCGCGAGTATTACAACGCCCTCGGCTTTACATCCAAGGGCACGAACGAGGCCATCGCCGGTTTGCAGCGCTTGTCCCGCGAGCGGCCGAATGACCCGATTGTGGCGCTGTTTCTGGCCAAGCATTTGGCGCGTAACCCGGCCACCCGTGCCGACGGCATTCGTGCCCTGGCCAAGCTGGCACCGAACAACGACGTGGGCGGCAACGCCGATGAAACCTGGCGCTTTGCGCTGATCTGGCTCGGCCCGCCGAAGAGTGACCAGGTGCCGCTGTTCCAGCAGTTTCTTGCGGCGCACCCGGACGACACCGAGATCCGCGCGCTGATGAACAAGGGCATTGCCCAAGGCAAGGGCGGCGCCGCTTGGCAGCGTGATCCGCAGATGACCAAGGCATTCAAGGCGCTGGATGACGGCGACCTGAAAACCGCCGAACCGCTCTTGGCAGCGCGCCTCAACCAAAAATCCAACGACGTCGATGCCCTTGGCGGCATGGGCGTTCTGCGTCAACAGCAGCAGCGCTTCACCGAGGCCGAAAGCTACCTGGTGCAGGCCACCCGTTTGCCGGGTGGCGCGGCGTGGCAGTCGGCGCTCAATGATGTGCGCTACTGGAACCTGCTCAACCAGGCCCGTGACGCCCAGCGTGGCGGCCGCACCAGCCAGGCTCGCGAGCTGGTGGCCCAGGCCGAACGCCTGAACCCTGGCCAGCCCGGCGCTGCTGTGGCGCTGTCGGGTTTCCAGGCTCAGGACAATCAGTTCGACGCGGCCGAAGCCGGCTACCGCAAAGTGCTGGCGCGCCATCCTGGCGACCCGGATACCCTGAGTGGTTTGATCAACGTGCTGTCCCAATCGGGGCAGCCGGAAGAAGCCTTGAAGCTGATCGATTCGGTATCGCCCGCCGAGCGCGCCAAGTTCGCGCCGAGTGTGAAAATTACCGCATTGCGTGCTACCCAAGTCGGCAAACTGGCCGAGCAACGGGGCGATTTGAAAGCCGCGCAAGCCGCCTACAAACAAGCCCTTGATGCCGACCCGGAAAACCCGTGGACGCGCTTCGCCCTGGCGCGCATTTACCTGCGCGACGGCCAGATTCGCAACGCCCGGGCCTTGATCGACGGCTTGCTGGCCAAGCAACCCAACCAGCCGGACGCGCTGTACACCAGCACGCTGTTGTCGGCCGAGTTGGGCGAGTGGAAGAAAGCCGAAGAGACCCTGGCGCGTATCCCGGCCGGGCAACGTACCGCGGACATGAACGAGCTGGGCATCGATATCGCGCTGCACAAGCAGACCGACATCGCCATCGAAACCGCCCGCCGTGGCCAGCGCCCGGAAGCCCTCGCGCTGCTGGGCCGCAGTGAAGCCATGACCCGGCAGAAGCCTGAGCGCCTGGCGATTCTGGCGGCCGCTTATGTGGAAGTCGGGGCGACGCAGCAAGGCCTGGATATCATGCAAAAGGTTCTGGATAACAATCCGAACCCGACCATCGACCAGAAACTGCTGTACGCCAACGTGCTGCTCAAGGCCAACCACTACACCGAGGCGGGCGACATCCTGCGCGAAGTGCAGGGCCAGCCGTTGAGTGAAACCGGTCGCCAGCGCTACGACGATTTGATCTACCTGTACCGGGTCAAACAGGCTGACGCCTTGCGTGAGAAAAACGACCTGGTGGCGGCCTACGACATGCTGTCGCCGGCCCTTGCCCAGCGCCCCAACGATGCAATGGCGGTAGGTGCCCTGGCGCGGATGTACGCGGCCAGCGGCAACAGCAAAAAAGCCATGGAGCTTTACGCACCGCTGATCCAGCAGAACCCGAACAACGCCCGTCTGCAACTGGGCCTGGCGGATATCGCACTGCAAGGCCGTGACCGTGGCCTGGCAGAAAGCGCCAGTGACAAGGCGCTGGCGCTGGAGCCGGGTAACCCCGAGATCCTCACGTCGGCGGCACGTATCTATCAAGGGCTGGGCAAAAACAACGAAGCGTCTGCGTTGCTGCGCAAGGCGCTGGCGATTGAGAACAGCCAGAAGAGCCAAACCCAATTGGCCCAGGCCGGTTCCCAAGGCGTGGCTTACAACCCCTTCGTAGGCTTGCCGGGCCAGCGTCGCCAGGTCACCGACCTGACCGTCGCCGGTGCGGTTCCGCCGCCGATTGATGCACCGGCCAATGTCGTGCCGGAAAATGCCTTGGCGACCTCCGGACGTTCGGTGCCGAACAACTTGAATGAGCCGTTTAAGGCGCCGTCGAGCATTGCTTCGCTCGACACTGCCAACCTGAGCCCGGCACGTCGTGCGCTGGATACGATCCTGCGGGATCGTACCGGTTACGTGGTGCAGGGCTTGAGCGTTCGTAGCAACAACGGTGAAAGCGGCCTGAGCAAAATCACGGATGTTGAGGCGCCGTTCGAGGTTCGGATTCCGGTGGGTGATCTCAACGTTGCCGCGCGCGTGACGCCGGTGCACTTGAGTTCAGGCAGCGTGAAAACCAACTCCGCCACACGGTTTGGTGGTGGCACCAATGACCCGGCTGGCTCGCAAAGCGACACCGGCGTCGGCTTGGCCATTGCCGTGGAGAACCCGGATGAAGGCCTCAAGGCCGATATCGGCGTCAGCCCGCTGGGCTTTCTGTACGACACCATCGTCGGTGGCGCCAGCGTCTCGCGGCCGTTCTCTCAAGGTTCGAACTTCCGCTACGGCGTCAACGTTTCCCGGCGCCCGGTCACCGACAGCGTGACCTCCTTTGCCGGTTCTGAAGACAAGCGTACCGGCGAGAAATGGGGCGGCGTGACCGCCAACGGCGGGCGTGGCGACCTGAGCTACGACAACCAGAAGCTGGGTGTGTATGGCTACGCCTCGTTGCACGAGATGCTGGGCAACAACGTCGAAGACAACACCCGCCTGGAACTGGGCAGCGGCATCTACTGGTACCTGCGCAATACCCCGACCGACACCCTGACCCTCGGTATCAGCGGTTCGGTCATGGGCTTCAAGGAGAACCAGGGTTACTACACCTACGGCCAGGGCGGTTACTTCAGCCCGCAGCGCTTCTTCTCCCTGGGTGTGCCGGTGCGCTGGGCGCAGAGTTTTGATCGGTTCAGCTACCAGATAAAAAGTTCGGTGGGCATCCAGCATATCGAGCAAGATGCGGTCGATTATTTCCCGGGGCATGACCAGCTCCAGAGTGACCGGGGCGATCCGAAATACGCCAAGGACAGCAAGACCGGCATCGGCTACAGCTTCAACGCCGCCGCCGAATACCGCCTCAGCTCGCGCTTTTACCTGGGTGGCGAAGTCGGTCTCGACAACGCCCAGGACTATCGCCAGTACGTCGGCAACGCCTACCTGCGCTACCTGTTTGAAGACCTGAGCGGGCCTATGCCCTTGCCGGTCAGTCCGTACCGTTCCCCTTATTCGAATTGATTGATAGGAGTCATCCATGCCTGTTTCCGCTTCTGCTATTGCCGGCCTGACCCTGCTGGTATTGGGCGAAAGTCACATGAGCTTTCCTGATTCACTGCTCAACCCGCTGCAGGACAACCTCACCGCCCAGGGCGCCAAGGTTCACTCCATCGGCGCGTGCGGCGCCGGTGCGGCCGACTGGATCGTGCCGAAAAAAGTCGAGTGCGGTGCCGAGCGCCTGCCCGGCGGCAAGGCCGAGATTTTCGGCAAGAACGGCATGAGCACCACCCCGATCAAAGACCTGATCGCCAAGGACAAGCCCGACCTGGTGGTGATCATCATCGCCGACACCATGGCCTCGTACCCCGAGCCACAGTTCCCGAAAGTCTGGGCCTGGAAAAGCGTGACCTCCCTGACCAAAGCCATCACCGAAACCGGCACCAAGTGCGTGTGGGTCGGGCCGGCGTGGGGCAAGGTCGGTTCGCAGTACAAGAAGGATGACGCGCGCACCAAGGTGATGTCGCAGTTCCTCGCCACCAACGTGGCGCCGTGCACCTACGTCGACTCGCTGACCTTCTCCAAGCCGGGCCAGTGGGTCACCACGGACGGCCAGCACTTCACCATCGACGGCTACCAGAAGTGGGCCAAGGCAATCGGCGAGTCGCTGGCCACGTTGCCACCAGCCGCTGTGGCCAAAGGAGCGCAATAATGAAACGCATCACTCTGGGCCTGGCGACCTTGCTCGCCAGCATCAGCGCCTACAGCGCCGACATTCCGCTTTACCCCACCGGCCCGGAGAAAGATTCGGCGTTCCTGCGCCTGGCCAACGGCACCGACGGCGAGCTGAAATTGCTGCCGCAAGGTTCCAAGGCCAGCCTGGTACTGGGTGGCCAAAAGCAGGTTTCCGACTACCTGCCGGTATCGGGCGGCACGACGCCGATCAAGGGTGTGTTGAGCCAGGGCGGCAAGGATTCCGAGCTGGCCGTGACCGTGGCACCCGGCGAGTTCGCCACGGTGGTGGCCGTGCCTGACGCCAAGGGCGGCACTCGCCAGTTGGTGATCCACGAGCAGCCGGACGACTTCAACGCGCTGAAGGCCTCGCTGGCCTTTATCAACGCCGACGCCGCCTGTGCCGACGCGAGCCTGGAAGCCGTGGCGCAAAAAGCCGAGCTGT
This sequence comes from Pseudomonas sp. A125, assembly GCF_055409485.1. Taxonomy (NCBI): domain Bacteria; kingdom Pseudomonadati; phylum Pseudomonadota; class Gammaproteobacteria; order Pseudomonadales; family Pseudomonadaceae; genus Pseudomonas; species Pseudomonas sp. A125. Next base: position 248,254 of record NZ_JBUZVP010000004.1, on the reverse strand, counting down.
TCAAGAAGGTTGCCGAAGGTACGATTTCGCGCCGCATGATCAACCCGGTGGAACTGTCGGTGCAGCTCAAGTGCGCCAATGCGCCGGTCGGCCAACCGCTGACCTTCACCCTCAAGGCCGGCGAACGCTACAGCGTGCTCGCACTGCCATCGGCCGCCGGTTCGAGGTTGCTGTTTACCTCCGACACGCTCGCTAACTGATCGGGCCCGACACCACCATGGTCTTTGCCTCACTGGAATTCCTCACGCTGTTCCTGCCGGCCTTCCTGTTGATTTATGCGCTGGCCCGCCCGGGCTGGCGCAACGTCATCCTGTTGATCGGCAGCTGGCTGTTCTACGGCTGGTTGAGCCCGCTGTTTTTGTTCCTGCACATGGTGTTGACCGTGGTGGCGTGGGTCGGCGGCTTGCTGGTGGACCGTTCCCGTGAAGACGGCAAGGGCCGGGTGCGTTTGTTGATCGCGTTGATCGTGTTCAACACCGCCGTGCTGTGTTGGTACAAGTACGCCAACATCGTCGCGGGCACCGTGAGTGAGGTGATCACCTGGTATGGCGCCATGCCGCTGGACTGGCAGCGCGTGGCGTTGCCGGCGGGGCTGTCGTTTATCGTGTTGCAGGCGATCTCGTACCTGGTGGATGTGCATCGGCACACGGTGCCGGTGGAGCGCAGCTTCATCAACTACGCAACTTACATTTCGATGTTCGGCCACTCGATTGCGGGCCCGATCATCCGGTACGACTGGGTGCGGCGCGAGCTGAACCAGCGCTATTTCAACTGGCCGAATTTCACCCTCGGCGCCCGGCGCTTCATGATCGGCATGGGCATGAAAGTGCTGGTGGCCGACACCTTGTCGCCGCTGGTAGACATTGCCTTCCACCTGGAAAACCCAAGCCTGGTGGATGCCTGGATCGGTTGCCTGGCGTACTCGCTGCAACTGTTTTTCGACTTCGCCGGCTACAGTGCCATGGCCATCGGCCTGGGCTTGATGCTGGGCTTTCACTTTCCGGAAAACTTCAACCGGCCGTACCTGGCCAGCAGCATCCAGGACTTCTGGCGGCGTTGGCATTTGTCGTTGTCCAGCTGGCTGCGGGACTACCTGTACATCGCCCTCGGCGGTAACCGCGACGGCGTGTGGCGCACCTACCGCAACCTGTTCCTGACCATGGCGATTGCCGGGTTGTGGCACGGCGGCGACAGCTGGAACTACCTGTTGTGGGGCTCGGCCCACGGTATTGCGTTGTGCATCGACCGGGCGTGGTCGCGCTCGACATTGCCGCGCATTCCTTTGGCGCTGTCGCACATTTTGACCCTGCTGTTTGTGTGCCTGGCCTGGACGCTGTTCCGCGCACCGGACTTCCATTCGGCACTGACCATGTACGCCGGCCAGTTCGGTATGCATGGCATGGCGCTGGGTGATGCGTTGGCCGTGGCGATGCGCCCGGCCCATGGCATGGCTGCGTTGCTTGGGTTGGTGTGCATCATCGCGCCGATCTGGCAGGCCCGCTGCGAGCAGCGCTTTGGTGCGCAGCCCTGGTTTGTGGTGGCGGCATCGCTGTGGCCGGTGGCCGGGTTTGTGTTGTCGTTCGCGCTGATTGCCAGCCGCGATGCCGTACCGTTTCTGTACTTTCAGTTTTAAGGAAGCCTGACGATGCCCGCCCCTACCGCGCCGACCCCACCGAGTGAATTGGCGATACGCACCAGCCCCCTGGCGGGCTGGGTGCTGGTGCCTTTCCTGGCGGCAGGGCTGTTGTCTTGCGCCTGGCTGATGGTCAAGGGGCCGGTGAGTTTCCTGCCGCCCAAGGTCGACAGCGACATGCTGCTGCATGGCGAGGTGACCCACCGGTTTGCCAAGGAACTGTCCAAGGCGCCGATGGCCATCGAAGCGGCCAACCTGGAGCGCGGCGCCAGTTGGCTGGTGTTCAGCGACACCGGGCCGCGGGTGCGCCAGGGTTGCCCGGGCTGGCTGTTTATCAGCGATGAACTGAAGCTCAACCGGCACGCCGAAGACAATGCGCGCACCAAGGCCGACGCGGTGATCGACCTGCAAAAACAGCTCGGCCAACGCGGGATTGATCTGCAAGTGGTGGTGGTGCCGGACAAGACCCGCATCGCCGCCGCCCAACGTTGCGGCCTGTATCGCCCGGCCGTGCTGGATGGCCGGGTTCAGCAATGGACCACGCTGTTACAAGCGGCGGGCGTGCAAGTAGTGGATTTGACCGACACCCTCAAACCTCTTGGCCCGGATGCTTACCTGCGCACCGATACCCACTGGAGTGAAATTGGCGCGAATGCCGGCGCCCGTGCGGTGGCCCAGCGTATTCAGCAACGGGGTATCAAGGCTACACCGGAACAAGCCTTCGATATTACCCAGGCGCCGCTTGCACCGCGCCCGGGTGACCTGGTGCGCCTGGCCGGTCTCGACTGGTTGCCGCCGAAATTGCAGCCGGTGGGCGAGCAGGTCGCTGCCAGCACGGCACACGAGAATGGCCCGGCGGCGTCCAGCGACCCCGACGATTTGTTCGGCGACGCGGGCCTGCCGAACGTGGCACTGATTGGCACCTCGTTCTCGCGCAATTCGAACTTCGTGGGTTTCCTGCAAAAAGCGTTGAATGCGCCCGTGGGCAACTTCAGTAAGGACGGGGGCGAATTTTCTGGCGCGGCGAAGGCTTATTTCGATAGCCCGGCGTTCAAGCAGACGCCGCCCAAGCTGCTGATCTGGGAAATTCCGGAGCGGGATCTGCAAACGCCTTATGACTTGATAAAAATAAGTCAGTAAATTGACCATTTACCACTCGTCTTAAAGATTTCTTCAGAAACACCAAAATAATGACACTTTCATTCCTTTGTCACAGAATGCGTACACAAAGGCGCCCACAAAAAGACCTGCGGTAAGCATCAGTACAGCTGACCTTTCACGTCTTTACGATGCGTCGTGACGGAGTGTTGGTGATGAGCCGTACTGATGATCTTTTTGAGTTGTTTACTAAGACAACTGCCAGTGATGTACAAGGAATGGATTCGATGCTGCAGTTTTTCGAAGACATTCCCGTCGACGACAGCGCCAGCCTCAACATGGGCAGCGGCGCGTCGTTCTCCCTGCATTCCCCTTGTGCCAATGAGCCGCCACGCGAAGCCGCGACCATTCGTGCGAACGTGGTGGCGCTGGTGTCGGTCAACGGCGGCGTAGGCCGCAGCACCCTCGCAACGGCGTTGAGCAGCGGTTTGCAGCGCCTGGCGCAGCCGGTGGTGGCGCTGGACCTGGACCCGCAAAACGCCCTTTATCACCACTTTGGCCTGAGCCACACCTTGCCCGGCATCGGGCGCACCAGCCTGCATAACGAGCGCTGGAGCCAGATCCTTCACGCGGGTTTTGCCGGTTGCCAGGTGATCACCTTTGGCGAAACCGATATCCGCCAGCAAGAAGACCTGCAGCGCTGGCTGAAGCAGGAACCGGATTGGCTGGCGCAGCACCTGTCGGCCCTGGGCTTGAGCGAGCAGGACACGGTGATCATCGACACCCCGGCGGGCAATAACGTCTACCTGCATCAGGCGCTGAACGTGGCCGATGTGGTGCTGGTGATCGCCCAGGCGGATGCCGCCTCCCTTGGTACCCTGGAACAGATGGAGCAGTTGCTGGCACCCCATCTCGATCGCCTGCCTGCGCCTTGCTGCCATTTTGTAATCAACCAGCTCGACGAAACTTCTGGCTTCAGCCTCGACATGCTCGAGGTGTTTCGCAAGCGGCTGGGGGATGGTTTGCTGGAGGTGGTACACCGGGACGCGGCGATCAGCGAAGCACTGGCCTTTGGTAGTGACCCGCTGGATAACGAAGCGGCGAGCATGGCCTGTGACGATATCAGCGAGCTTTGTCGCCTGTTGATTGCCCGCTGAAACGCCCGGGTTATGCCGCTGACGCCAGATGCTTATGCACAATCGGTTGGTTGGCACTGTCATGAAACGGCAATTTTGCGGAGCGGTTCTCATCACGCCGCAACTGCCTGTTTTACGTGCGTTTTATTTTGTGAACAAAAAATGATCAGTCAGCATTTTTCCCTGTAAAGCTTGCCGCCAGCGCCTGCGCCAGGATTCCATCAACAGAGTTATCCACAGGGCAGGCTGCGACAAAATGCCCTTTAATTGCGCTCGGCAAGCAACATCAGGTTGCGCGGGGTCAACGACGTTTCACAGAAGCTGCCTATTTGAACGGTGTAGCCGTTCTCCATGAGAAAAAGTGCCCGATCCAGCACCAGCCACAGTTCCAGCGGGCGCCGAAACAGGCTACGCAGTAATTCCAGGTTTCGTACTTCGGCCAAGCGCCGCCAGCCCTGGGCTTCCAGGGCCGGCCAGTCCTGTTCACCTGTGGATAATTGCTTGAGCGCAGCCAGTTCGCGGCAGTAGTCGGCGAACGGCTTGGCCAGCCAGCTTGTGGGCAGCGATGGGGTGGGCAGGTACTCATCGCTGCCGCGCAGTTGCCGCTGCAGCCCATCAAAACCCAAGCGCCTGGCCATCGACGTATCCCGCTGCTGGCGTACCCGCGCGCCTGCGGTGACGGTTTCGCTCAACGGCAGGCCCAGATCCTCCACCGACAACTGCAGTGATGAAGCCTGGGCGGCAATCGACAGCGGCTGGTACTGCTCGGCGCGGATGCGGTTGTAGCAGCAGGGCGCTACGGCCAGTTGTTGGCAGCCGGCAGCGCTGGCCATCTGGATCAGCCGCACATGCAAGTCGCCACAGGCGTGCAGGGCGACCGGGGTTTGATCACGGCTGATCTGCACGTCGCCCATCACGTCTTGCAGGCGATGGGTGACGGGCAATCGATGGTGTTCACTGAGCGTTTGCCCCGAGGCGATCAGGGCGGGGTCGTATTCCAGGCACGTCAGTTGCTGCCCGGGTTGCATCAGACGCCGGCCGAGGTGGCCTTTACCGGCGCACCAGTCGAGCCAGTGCTGGGGAGTTTTAGAGAAGTTCAGGGCGGCGCCAAAGGCTTCGATCTGCTGCCATTTGCGGCCGGGTACATCGACGTTTAAACGGTGACGGGCAGCCGGCAGCGCGCTGGACGGCAAGTTATCCACAGCACCGAGACGCAACGACTCGGCGGCCAGCTCGGGAAACGGCGCGGGCGCCGGCAGAGTGTAAGGCAGGTTATGGCTGCTTTCCGCCTCGGCCAGCGAGCGTTGGCGCAGCCAATGGGCCAGCTCGGGAAGCCGGGCTTCCCACGCCAATTGCAGATGGGTAAAGGGCCGTGGTCGCCACAGCCCTTGATGCTCGGTAAGGAACGCATCCAGCGCCCGGAAGCGGGCGAGCAACGGCTCACCCGTCAACACGGCGTCAGCGCCCCTGGCAGGCATCAACCCGCAACCAGCGTTCCAGCAGCTTGAAGAAGCGCACCAGCACGTAGGACATCAGCAGGTAGAACAAGCCGGCGGCAAAGAAGATTTCCACCGGCAGGTAGGTGCGGGCAATGATCGTGCGGGCCATGCCGGTCAGTTCCAGCAAGGTCACGGTACTGGCCAGGGCGCTGGCCTTGAGCATCAGGATCACTTCGTTGCTGTAGGCCGGCAGGCCGATGCGCGCCGCGCGCGGCAGGATGATGTAGAACAGCGCCTTGGGCTTGGACATGCCGAGCGCTCGCGCCGCTTCGATTTCACCCGGCGGAATGGCCTGGATCGCGCCGCGCAAAATCTCGGCGATGTAGGCGGCGGTGTGCAGGGTCATGGTGGCGGTGGCGCACCAGAAAGGGTCTCGCAGGTACGGCCACATGAAGCTTTCACGCACCGCGTCGAACTGCGCCAGCCCGTAATACACCAGGAACAGCTGCACCAGCAGCGGCGTGCCCCGGAAGAAGAAAATGTAGCAGTAGGGCAGGGTGCGCACGTACCACAGGCGCGAAGAGCGGGCGATGCCCAGCGGGATCGCCAGCAGCAGGCCGGCGATCACGGCGATGGCCACCAGTTCCAGGGTCAGGGTCGCGCCCTGGGCCAACCGAGGCAGCCATTTGATGATCACGGCCCAGTTCAGGCCCAGGTCGAAATGCGACAGCCAACTGTAGTCGCCACTCATTGCGTGCTCCTCGCAAAGCCGCGCGCGGCACGTTTTTCCAGGAAGTACATGCCGGTCATCGCCAGGACCGTGAGGCCCAGGTACATGAAGGCCGCGACCATAAAGAAGGTGAAGGGCTGCTTGGTGACGGTCACGCCGATTTGCGCGTGGCGCATGATTTCTTCCAGGCCGATCACCGAGACCAGCGCGGTGTCCTTCATCAGGATCATGAACAGGTTGCCCAGGCCGGGCAGGGCGATGCGCCACATCTGCGGCATGATCAACCGGGTGAAGATCCGCACCTTCGACAAGCCCAGTGCTACACCGGCTTCACGGTGGCCCTTGGGGATTGCCAGGATCGCGCCGCGAAACACTTCCGTGGCGTAGGCGCCAAAGCACAGGCCCAAGGCGATAACCCCGGCGGCGAAGGCGCTGAGGGACAGGTCGGGGTCGCCGAAAAACTCCCCAAGGGAGCGCATCAGGTTGACCGTGCCGAAGTAGATCAGCAGCACCCACAGCAGTTCCGGAATGCCGCGCACCAGGGTGGAGTAGGCGCCGCCAAGCCATTGCAGCGGCTTGTACGGGGATGTCTTGGCCAGGGCGCCGGCCAGGCCGAGCACCAGCCCGAGGCACAGGGCGGTGAGCGCCAGCTTGACGGTCATCAGCGCGCCAGCGGCGAGCGCCGGGCCGAATCCGTAGAGGTCGAAATTCATGGTTTAGTCGTTTCGCAAGGCAAAGCTCAGGACCGGCGCACTCAAGCGAGCGCGCCGGGCAGGCCGTTCAGGATCACTCGATACTGAAAGGGAAGTACTTGTCGTTGATCTTCTTGTAGGTGCCGTCGGCCTTGATTTCAGCCAGGGCTTTGTTCAGGCGCTCGCGCAGTGGGTCGCCTTTGCGTACGGCGATACCGATCTTGTCGCTCTCAACCACCGGGTCGCCTTTGAATTCGTAGGCAGAACCGTCTTTGCTTTTCAGCCACTCGTACTGCACGTACTTATCGGCGAGCATCCCGTCCAGGCGGCCGGATGTCAGGTCGAGGTAGGCGTTTTCCTGGGTGTCGTAGAGCTTGGCGGTGGTGTCCGGCAGCTTGTCTTCCAGGTAGGTACCGGCCAGCGTTGCGCGCTGTGCACCGATGATCTTGCCCTTCAGGTAGTCCGCGTCGGTCTTGAAATCCTTGGTGGCTTTAGGCGCGATGAACTGCAGCTTGTTGGAGTAGTACGGGTCAGTGAAGTCGACGGCCTGCTTGCGTTCATCGGTGATGGACAGCGAGGAGACCAGGAAGTCGAACTTCTTGGCGTTCAGGGCCGGAATGATGCCGTCCCAGTCCGAGACATACACTTCACACTTCTCGACTTTCATCTTGGCGCACAGGGCGTCGCCGATGTCTTTGTCGAAGCCCACGACGTTGCCGCTGGCATCTTTATTGTTGAACGGCGGGTAAGCCGCCTCGATCCCCATTTTCAAGGTCTCGGCCATCGCCGTGGCGCTGAACGCCATCGAAACGGCGGCAGCCAGGAGGAATTTTTTGTAGTTCTGCATGCATGTTGCTCCGTTAGCGGTTGCTCGACATGAATTGTTTGCAGCGCGCCGAAAGCGGGTTTTCAAACACCTGCTGTGGCGATCCTTGCTCTTCGACCAGGCCCTGGTGCAGGAACACCACTTCACTGGACACCTGGCGGGCGAAGCCCATTTCATGGGTGACCAGCAGCATGGTGCGGCCCTCTTCGGCCAGTGCGCGGATCACATTAAGTACTTCTTGAACCATTTCCGGGTCAAGGGCCGATGTGGGCTCGTCGAACAGGATGACTTTGGGTTGCATGGCCAGGGTGCGGGCGATCGCGGCACGTTGTTGCTGGCCGCCGGACAATTGCGCGGGGTAGGCGTGGCGCTTGTCACTGATGCCGACCTTGGCCAGCAAGGCTTCGGCGACTTCGATGGCTTCGGCTTTGCTCTGGCCGAGCACGCGGCGCGGGGCCTCGATGATGTTGTCGAGGACGCTCATGTGCGGCCACAGGTTAAAGTTTTGAAACACAAAACCGATCTCGCTGCGCAGGCGGTTGATCTGTTTGCCGTCGGCGGCCACCAGTTCACCGTTTTTCGCAGCCTTGAGCTTGAGCTCTTCGCCGGCCACCAGAATTTGCCCCTGATGCGGGTTTTCCAGCAGGTTGATGCAGCGCAGGAACGTGGACTTGCCGGAACCGGAGGAACCCAGGATCGAGATCACATCGCCGTCGCGGGCGGTCAGCGAGATGCCTTTAAGCACCTCCAGCTCACCATAGCGTTTATGCAAGTTGCGGATTTCAAGCGCGGGCGTGGCCTCAGCCATGTGCGGTCCTCATTGTGTTCATTGCGCTCCTGCTGTTGGCCCGCCTTCCTGGCGAGGCGCCAAGCTAGCATAGGGTCCGGAGACAGCCAACAGCCCTGCGCAGGGTTAACAGACGGTGTGCGGCAGGGTGTCGCATCGGCACAGCAGTGTGTCGCGCCATCAACAACCGAACAGCCGTTTGATCCCTGATTCCTACAGGCTTCGCGTAAAAAAGGGCGCGATGGTGCCAGCTTTGGCCGGGTGTTGGAAGGGTTAAACCGGCGAACGGTCCTTATCAGCCCTTTAATGGAGCGTCACGCACAATTTGTGTGTGTTTTTGGTGCGCTCATCCGTCTGTTAAGTGAGTCGCACGGTAACGCTATAGCGGAATGCCATTAATCTCAATGACTTGCGATTGCTTTTCAGCAGCGCTGCAGCCCGCGACAATCGCGGCCCTGTAACATTTTGGCGCAAATCTTGCGTAAAAAATAAAGAACGCCCTGTTGGTTTCTTTTCACGAGAGAGACCTCAGACCGGGTGGACCGTATTCGCAATTCCTCGCAAAGGTGTGTCAATGAGTAGTACGCAAAGCTCCAATGACCTCGAACAGGGGCTCAAACCGCGTCACGTCACCATGCTGTCGATTGCCGGCGTTATCGGTGCCGGATTGTTTGTCGGCTCCGGCCACGCGATTGCTGCCGCAGGCCCGGCCGTGCTGCTGGCGTATGCCGCCGCCGGTACCCTGGTGGTGTTGGTGATGCGCATGCTGGCCGAAATGGCCGTGGCATCGCCGGATACCGGTTCGTTCTCGACCTATGCCGACCGGGCGATTGGTCACTGGGCCGGGTTCACGATTGGCTGGCTGTACTGGTGGTTCTGGGTGTTGGTGATTCCGTTGGAAGCCAACGCTGCCGCGACCATTCTCCACGCCTGGTTCCCCGGCGTGGCGATCTGGGCCTTTACCCTGATCATCACCTTGCTGCTGACCGCGACCAACCTGTTCAGCGTGAAGAACTACGGCGAGTTCGAGTTCTGGTTTGCGTTGGTCAAGGTGGTGGCGATCATTGGTTTTGTGATCCTCGGCATCCTGGCGATTTTCGGCTTCCTGCCGGGCAGCCAGGTCAGTGGTGTTTCGCACCTGTTCGACACCCAAGGCTTCCTGCCCAACGGCATGGGCGCGGTGTTGGCGGCGATCCTGACCACCATGTTCTCGTTCATGGGTACCGAGATCGTGACCATCGCGGCCGCTGAATCGAAGAACCCTGGCCAGCAGATCTCCAAGGCCACCAACTCGGTGATCTGGCGGATCGGCTTGTTCTACCTCGTGTCGATCTTCATCGTCGTGGCCCTGGTGCCTTGGAATGACCCTGCGCTGGCCGCGGTGGGTTCCTACCAGACCGTGCTGGAGCGCATGGGCATCCCGAATGCCAAGCTGATCGTTGACCTGGTGGTGTTGGTGGCCGTGACCAGTTGCCTTAACTCGGCGCTCTACACCGCTTCACGCATGATGTTCTCGCTGGGTCGTCGCGGTGATGCGCCGGCAGTATCGAAGATCACCAATAAAAGCGGCACGCCTTACTGGGCAGTGTTGCTGTCTACCGGCGCGGCGTTCCTGGCGGTGTTTGCCAACTACGTGGCCCCGGCGGCGGTGTTTGAATTCCTGCTGGCCAGCTCCGGCGCCATCGCGTTGCTGGTGTACCTGGTGATCGCGGTATCGCAACTGCGCATGCGCCAGAAGCGCACCGAAGCGGGCGAGAAGATCGCCTTCAAAATGTGGCTGTTCCCGGGTCTGACGTATGCGGTGATCGTGTTCATCGTGGGCGTGCTGACGATCATGCTGTTCCAGGAAGCGCACCGGGTGGAGATCATTGCTACCGGGATTCTGAGCTTGCTGGTGGTGGTGGCGGGGCTGATGGTGTCGCGCCGGCGCAAGGGCCGCAAGGTTGGGGCTGCGGTGTTGAATTGATGGATTGAAATACGATTCATCAAACACTGCAAAAAACTGTGGGAGCCGGGCAAGCCCGGCTCCCACATTTTGTTTTGTATCAGTCTTCGGAATTGACCAGCGCCTGTGAGGCTGCGACGTAATCGGCCTGGAATTCCGGCGACTCAATCCACGCCAGGGCGGCGGCCTCGTCCTCGGTATCCGTGGCCCACTGGCGATACTCGATCAGCGCCGCGAGGATAAAGTCGGTCGCGTCTTCTTCGCCTTCCTGCTCGAGCACCACGGCCAGCAGCGGATGCGCCAGGAACACCGTGCACAGCGCCAGTTGGCTGGTTTCGCCAGCGGTGCGCATCTCCAGGAACAACTCGGTCAAATCCACCGACTCAAGATCAATGCGGCTGTCATCGCCGGCAAAGGCGTCCGGCTTGACGGCGACGGCGCGTTGGGTGCGGTTCTGCTTGGCCTTGGCTTTTGCCCGGTGGGCGCGTTTTTGCTGCTTGTTCGGCGAAGCCATGGGCTCACGTCCTTGGTGTCAGGATCTGGGAATCGGGTATTGAAGCGCAGGTTTGGGAAAATCCCAAGGGTTTCTAGGCGCGATCCGTCACTTGCCGGCCCGGGGTGCCTTCGGCCAACTGGCCTCGCTGTAGCCAGGCCAAAGCGATCGGCCACAACCGGTCCTGATACTGGCTGCGAAAGAATGCGAAATGTCCGACTTCTTCTTCGCCGATATCTTTAGGGGCGATCCGCAGGTGCGTGCGCTCGCTGCCGTCGAAGTAACGTAGCAGGCGCTCAATGGCCGCGACGGTGCCAAACGGATCATCGGTAATGCTGATCGCCAATACCTGGGCCTTCACCCGAGAAAACGGCAGCTCACCCAGCGCCTTCCCGCTGGGGCGTTTTCCGTAACCCGGCGTCGGCGTACTCCAATCGCGCACCACACCTGCTGGCGTATCCTCCAGCCAGCCCATGCGCTTGCCCGGGAAGTAGCCAAAAACCGCCGTCACCAACGGCATTACCACATGCCACTTGGCAAACATCCGCCATCGCCCGCTGGCCTCGTAGTCGCGCCAATAGGCGAACTGCGCGCCCACCGTGACCAGTCGCCGAATCACCGCGCCGGAGGCCCCAAGCCCTGCTGCGCAGCCACCAAAGCTGTGCCCGACCACATCAATCGGCTGCCCCGCAAACTCCCGCTGCGCCCGCTGCAGGATCGCCTCGAAGTCCAGCACGCCCCAATCCGACCACGACGCCTTGAACCCCTTCAGCGAGCCGCTGCGGGACTCGCCGATGCCCCGGTAGTCGTAGGTGATGACATCGAAGCCATTGGCAAACAGATAATCGGCAAAGCGTGAGTAATGACGGCAACGCACGGAGGTGGCGGCGTTGATGATGACGACCGGGCGTTCGATGTCGGTCCTGACGTGGCGCCAGGTGAAGCCGCAGATGGAATACCCGTCGGCTGCGGGCTCGCGGAATGCTTCGGCTTGAGGTCGGGCTGGCAGGTTCATGGGCGGGCTCAATCATCGCGCTTTCGATGGGGCATCAAAGGCCCGTGCGCAGTTTTATAGGAGGTCGAAGCTAACAAATTTCCGCTATTGAAATCCCGATGATTTTTCTGATGCTCGACCTGAGCGGCTCGGATGCCTAGGCTTGGGCCCTTGCGCACCCTTAGAGCCAGCCCATGACCCGCGACACCCTCGAACAAAACCAGATCCCCATCTATTTTGCCGCCGTGCTGCTGGCTGCCGTTGTCGGCCTGCTGGCGCCAGCCATGGCCCATGGCCTGGCCGTGCTGGTCACGCCCGCCATTGCCGTGCTGATGTACGCGATGTTCCTGCAGATCCCATTCCTGGACTTGCGCCGGGGTTTGGGCAGCAAACGCTTTATGTCTGCGTTGCTGTTGGCCAACTTCGTTTTGGTCCCCCTGTTGGTGTGGGCGCTGACCCGTGGCCTGGTGGGTCACCCGGCGATTCTGATCGGCGCGTTACTGGTGCTGCTGACGCCGTGCATCGACTATGTGGTGGTGTTCACCCATATCGGCAAGGGCGACTCGCGGTTGATGCTGGCGGCGACGCCAATCCTGTTGCTGCTGCAACTGTTGCTGTTGCCGCTGTACCTGGGGTTGATGCTCGGGGCGCAGTCGCAGGGGGTGGTGTCGGTGGGGCCGTTTGTCGAGGCCTTCCTGCTGCTGATCGTTGCACCCATGGTTCTGGCGGTGTTGACGACGTCTTTGTCGCGGCGATCAAGCGTTATCAGTGTCTGGAACGATGCCTGGGCCTGGCTGCCTGTACCGGCCATGGCGCTGGTGCTGGTGGTGGTGATCGGCTCACAAATTACTGCCGTGGTCCGCGATATCGGCCTGCTGGTGCCGGTGATCCCGGTGTATATCGGCTTCCTGTTGCTGGCGCCGGTGATAGGCGCGCTGGCTTCGCGGCTGTTCGCGTTGCCGTCGACCACGGCGCGGGCGGTCACCTTCAGTGCGTCCACGCGTAATTCCCTGGTGGTGTTGCCGCTGGCACTGGCATTGCCCGAAGACCTCCGTGGGCTTGCCGCCGCCGCTGTTATCACGCAAACCCTGGTGGAGCTGGTGGGGGAGCTACTCTATATCCGGCTGATACCGCTGTTGGTCTGGCCCGCTCGTCGCTAGGCGGATGAATGTTTGATTCCGTTCAGGGGTTATTCAGGGTGGCGGTCGGCAACATGGTCCGGTTTACCCCAACTGACAGGCTGAATAATGGATCAACACAACCGCTTTCGAATGGAATCGCTGGGTATCTTCTTTGTCGCCTTGCTGCTGTTTACCCTGGGCATCTGGGACCAGCAGCCACAAGGCTTCGATGGCCGCTGGGCGGTGTTCATGCAAGAGATGTTTCGCCACGGCGCGAGCCTCTTTCCTACCACCTATGGTGAGCCTTACCCGGACTACCCGGGCACTGCGACTTATCTAAGCTACCTCTTTGCCCGCTTGTTCGGCGCGCCCAACGACTTGGCTAACGTAATGCCTACCGTCCTGGCTTCGGCTGGGGTCATGGCGCTGATCTACCGCTTGCTGGTGCCGTCTGGCCGGGCGTGGGCGCTGCTGACAGTGCTGCTCACCGCCTTGACCGCCCAGTTGCTGGAGAAGTCACGTTCGGTGTGCCTGGACCAGATGATCTCGTTGCTGTGCCTGGGGTGTTTCTACCTGCTGCATACCGGCGAACGCACGGGCTCACGATTGCGCCAATACGCGATCTTCCCGTTGTTCGTGGTGGCATTTGCCATTCGCGGGCCGCTGGGGCTGATCGAGGTGTGCGGAGTGGCCTGTGTTTACTGGGCGCTTGGCCCGGCTCGCACGCGTGAAGAGCGGATTGCACTGCTGAAAAAAGTGATTGCCCACGGTGTAGTCGGTTTGGTCCTGCTGGCCGGCTGTTGGTGGGTGCTGTTGAAGCTGGCGCGGATCAGCGGCGGCGATGCCTTCGTTGATGACGTGCTCCGGATGCAGTTTGCCGGGCGCCTCGACGAAACCGGCGAGCCGTTCTACTTCTACTTCAAGTTGAGCCTGTACCGCTATTTCCCGGTTGTGCCGCTGGCGCTGGCGACGATGATTGCGCTGCGCCACAAATGGTCGGCGCGCAACGAGGATGCCGACGTGCAGTTGATGCTGCGCCTGGCCGCGTGCGGGCTGATGATTTTGCTGGGCTTGTCGGTCCCGCATTTCAAGCGCGCGTACTACATCGTACCGATGGTGCCGATGTTTGCCGCGGTGGCCGCCTATGGACTGCTCCAGGCGCAGGGCTGGCTGCTGGGTGTGCGACGTGGCTATGAGTGGCTGGTGGCTGCCCTGCCGGTGCTGGGCATCGTAGTGGTGTTTGTGTGCCGGCACCTGTGGCACAAGCACGGCTACTGGCCGGACGTTTCAGTGCCGGCGCTGGTCGGTGTGCTGATTGTGCTGCAAGTGGCGGCGGTGATTGCCTGGCGGCGGTTGCAGGGCGATCTCGGGCGGCGCCTGGTGGTGCTCAGTCTCATTGCGCTGGCCACGCAGTGGCTGGTGTTGGTGAAGGTGGTGGAGCCGGCCAAGGACCTGCAATTTGACACCAGAAACTTCGTTGGCGCGGTGCAGAAGTTGCGTAGCGAGAACCCGGGCACGCTGGTGTTCGTCGGCCTTGGCAAAGATACCTGGGCCATTCGCTACATCATGAACCTGGATCATGACGAGAAACCATTGTTCATCGGGCGCAACGAGCCTTTGCAGTTAGACACGCTGCCGCGTCCGGCCTGGGTCCTGGTGGAGCGCAAGCAAACCGAGTTGCTGCGTGGCACGCCGCTGGAGCATCTGGCGCCGGTGTTCAACGGGCGGCTGAATGACAACCCGCTACTGGTGTTCCTGGTGAAGTAACTCAGTCGCCCTATTCATCATGGCGAGGCAACCGCTGGAGGGTCGGTCTGTGGCCAGCCCTGCGGTGAGTCGTCCCAGATTTCCTGGCGTGCACGGGGCATTCACGATAGATCAAGGAGTCGGAATGCGGTGTTGATAACCGGCGCTTTGGGCCGTCTTGCTGTATGGTCGCCGCCTGAGTGACCGGTGGGTCTGATAAAGCGCTTTGCAGCCTGCCTGAAGGCAGGCGTCTGCTAGGCTTGGGTAGTTTCGTGGTGATGATTTTGGCTGCGACGTGGAGGCAGTAAAAATGGATTTTGAGCATGCGGGTGCGCAGAGCGGCGGTAGCGTTCACGTGATTGGCCGTTCCTGGTTTGGCGGCCTCAACATTTGTTTTGACGGCGGTTGCAGCTACCCGTCGATGATCAGCGTGCTGGAGGCCGTGTTTAAGCGCTATGGGCGCCTGGTGCGTTTTGGCGAGTCGCTTTCGGCCCAAGGCTGGATTGCTCGGGTAGAGGAGAGTGGTTTTCACATCTCCGAGCAGGAACGGGTAGCGGTGTTGACGTTGATGCGGGGTGGAGGTTGAAGGCCCATAAATTCCAGGCAACAAAAAACCCGCACAAGGCGGGTTTTTTGTGTGTTTCAGATGACGTTTGCACCACCTGAAACTAATTAGTGGTGCCAGAGACGGAATCGAATAGTTGTCTATTGGCCACGTTTTTAAGGGTTTTTGTGGGGGCGATATATAAATCTACTCACAAATCTACTCCCTTTTTTAAATACGGCTCCATTTTGAACATGCCGGCGACGCCCGAAACGGTGTTGATTTCTTCTGCCGATGCCCGACGAGTGGTAAGCCCTTTTTTTGAAACCGCTAAAGGTACTGAGGCATATCCAATTCGTTAGCCTCGAAGCAGATCCTTCAATGTCGGTGGCGTCTGCCGCTTCCTTCCAACGATCTTGGGCTTTTCCTCAGTCTTCCCGTCCCTATGATCCTGCAGGAACTCAACCACATCTGATTTAAGCCAGCAGATCCTACTTCCCATTTTGAAGCTCTTAGGGATCCACGCAGCTCTCACCTGCAGTCCAGACCTGATCGAAGACTCACTTCTGCCAAGAATTCTCGCCAGATCCGGTATGTAGACGACTTCGCATTCATCTTCCATGAACTCTCCAATTTTGACACGGCGTGCGCTGGCTTTGCGTCTCCCCGCGTTTACGAAGAGCCGATACTGCCGGCGACGATTAGCTCAGCAGTGCCCTGGCGAATGAACACAAGGTTTTCATCGAGCGTTTCCAGTGCGCCTCGCACGTTGTTGGCAATGTCCGCCGCCCCGCGTTGTTCGACCCAGTTAGAAAGCTCCTCCACCGCAGCGCCCAGGGCGAGCTGGTTTTGATTCAGTCGGTCGAACAGATTGGCGATCAGTTTAGTGTCCGTCATGGTAGCTCTCCGTGTTTCGAGAAAGCGTAGCACTGACGACTGAATAGCTATCTGTCAGGCCTATGAAGCAGCAAAGCCGGGTGTTTTGACGGCCGGCGCATGGAACAAGTCTCAGGCGCCCGCCCGGCTTGAGTTCCGTATCATGCCTGTCTCACACTCGGTCAAAGTAGCGCTGAGCAGACGGTAAAGCATGGCGCATGCTTTGCACCTGAGAGTCAGCGATAGCACCATTGCAGAACATTATTTCCAACATCTGGGATCTATTAGTGGCCACCCAATAGCGGGTTCTGCACCGGATAGAAGCGACCCTATTAAGCCTGCTCGCGAAGTTCGCTGGAGGCTCAATCGCCCACCTGCTCCGTATTTAGTAATCGCCCATATTTGCTCCGTGCCAAAGTCGAGTACCACAGTACGGTGGGCGCTTAACCAGACCTCCCGCGCTTTCTTCCAAGCCCAGCAGTGATGCCCTTCGTAGTTCCCAGTCATGAGATCACCGAGTTCGCGAGCTGGATAGCAGCGATGCAAAGCTCCAGGATTGGCCGCGAGATCACTACGCCGAAAGTACATGAGACCGCTACCATCGAAGTTCGGTGGCGAACGCCATTTGATCCATTGGGAGTAGATCGGCAAAGCCAGTTCAAACTCTTGTATAGCTGGATGATCTGGCGGTGGCAAAGCATCTCCTATCTGTATGTGCTCCTTGAACTTTTCTCCGTTCACAATCCAAACCATTTTTTTGCCATAGAACTGCTCACGGCTGGACATTTCTTCGATGCTCATCGGTGAGTTCTGAAGCTCAATAACCGTGCCATCAGGCCGTTTCACGTCCGCGACATGCTTCTCGCCTACGTCGTCGAAGGCAATGACCTCCTGCCACGCGAACGGAAATAGTGCTTTCCAAGCGCGATGCCATGGGCCTTCATTTTCCATCCAAGGGTCGCAATGCCGACGGCCAGCATGAGCCCAGTGCCAACGAACAATAGGGCCGCATTTAGCCTGCGCAGGCGCTCCGCACAAGGGACACAAGCCTTTCAGGCGTGGTGCCGGCGCGGCTCGATTCCCGTCTACAAGAGCTACTTCCATGGATGGCATGGGCATCTTCCTCAATAACATTGACCGAATGTAGCGGCATCAATTCTGGTTCTTCTGATATCGCCTGAGGTATCCGTGTTGGATCAGCCCACTTCGGGCCTGGATCGACTTATTGTGTTGGTGTTCTCAAGGTATTAGTTTTGAGCGTGTTTAAGAATTGCTCCGGACTCAATATCTAAAGTGGTTTTTATTTTGGATTTATCTGTATTTAAGTATGCGGAGTGTGTGTCCAGTTCTTGAGCAGACCATCCCCCATCAATATAAATTTCTATAGTGCCTTGCAGGCTTACAAAGAAATTTTCGGCCAGATCACATATCCCGTCACCGTTCATGCTGGAGTTATCGATGTGTTTCATTCGCTGGTTGGAAAGTTGTATATAGTCCATGTAGGAAGCGCAATAATGAATTGATGCAATCGTTATTATCTCTATATCCAGCGAGTAGTGGCCTTCTTCAATATAGGTTGGGTTGCTATATTTGATATCTTTGACGTTATTCGATTGGGCATAATTTATAGATGCGCCGAATGAATCAATGTCTAGATTGTTTATGCCGTCAATCTGCTGCTCTTCGACATAGACATCCTTAAGAGGCTCCTCTTCAGAGGTTAGATATTCTGTAAGTCTGTCGGTAAATATTTCGCCTGCCAAATAACCTTTAAGTTCTTCTACGTTTTTAAGTAGTCCATCAATTTTTGTATTTATTGCCTGAAGTTCGTCTCGTTGAAAGAAGTCCTTCAAGGAATCTGATAGTGTGATGTTTGGTATCGTTTCAAGATGCTTTTTGAATGCTGTGTCTTTAATGGCTATGTAAATCGTATCGTGCTGTTTTGCGAGAGTTTCGATGCATTGGTTTACAAAAGCATCTGGAAAGTCCTCTCGGTTTTTCGCTTTTCTGAATGCACCTGTGCCGCTGAAATAACTATCGATGATGCTATCCAGTGCTGCGGGATCTGATTTCAGCTCAACTGTCTTAGCTTCCTTTGCCCAGTTATCGAATTGAGCCCGAAGTGCGGCCGATACACTGTCGGTCATAGAAGTAAGGTTTTTATCTAGCTCGGAGAGATTCTCGCGCAGCGGGTCGTTCTTTAGTAGTTTTTTTGAGATTTCTAAAATAGCATTTTTTGCCTCCGTGAACTTGTCTTGACTTTCCATTGTTCTTTTCGAAATGAATTCGCGTTTAACGATTTCCGGGACGTAAATTGTTAGTTCGTCAGAGTTTGAAAGTTTTGAGAGAAGCTGCATGTTTCTAGATTCTAATCCCTCTTGGTGCAAGATGTTTGTGTCTAATACTATATGGATCATTAGTCTTACCTGGAGGTTTGTGCTGTTGGTTCTTAGTGTTTGGGTGTTGGCCTTTAAGTTTGGCTGCGCGTTTTCAACTGGTTTGATGTGGGCAATGGGACAACTCTTTCCCATCATCGGCTATTGAATAGCCGCATTCATATTCGGTGATCACAATCTCTGCTTCTTGTTCGCCGTGTACACCACCATAAATAGTGTGTGCGTGGCGACCTGCCAGCGGGTCTCCGCATTTTGGACATACTAAGTCGCTTTCATGAAGAAGTTCGGACAGGGTGCTAAGTTTGTCCTGAATCCCTCGAAGCTCTTCTTCCTTCAGATCAATCTCTTTACGGTGTATGTCCCCGTCGGTTTTGAGTCGGACAATTTCATCCTGGGTGACTTTGATCCGTTCATTAAGGGCCGATGCTAATGCATCGGGTGTCTGGGTTTTTAGCGCTGCAATCTGTTCGTCTTTATCAATCAAGCGCTCTTTGAGTAATTGAATTACCGCATCTTTCTGTTGCACCAAAACCCGGTACAGCACAAACAGCGTGATGATGAAGCCGATAATTGAAACGATCTGCGTGTAGAAAATCACTTCTGTGGTCATGATCATATTCCTTGGCGTCAGTGCCTGCGGACGCAGCTTACCTCCGTCAAACTGCTTTGGCATGGCCTTGCCGGATCAGGGCCGCTTTTTCCTTCTCACGAGGTCGAGGGCTCTCTGGAATTCCGCTTTCGATTTCGCATGAGGGTCTCGTGCTCCTTCGGGGTTTGATTTACGGGAGGTGACCTGTGGATTCTTCACTGCCGCCCACGAATCAGACGACAGAGCATTCTCAGATGGTGCGCACTTATCAATCGAGTGAGCCGCAATGTAAGCGTCTGCCCATGCGTCCAACTCTAGTCGGTCAAACCCGACTCCCTGTTTGCCGATGGGGAATTCGCTGACGTGTGGGCGAACCGTCTTGTCGAACTCCGCCCGGCACATTCCCAGATAGGACGGTGCGTGCTTGGCTCTAAGGATTCGAGGTTGCCCATATGGGTCAGTCATTGGGGCGCGCCAGATGAAAGGCATGGTGTGTTGGCTCTGATCGCGATGCTAGAGACTTGGTAGGATGGCGTGGCCTCGATCTTACTCTGCAGTGAGCGCCGGTTAGGGGCGTGGGGTCGAGGCCGCACCAAGATCTCAGTGTAGCGCTGGCTCCTAGAGTCGCTTCGCGGAGTGCCGAACGGCTCTTGCAGTGGATGATTGCTAAGGGCCGGAAAAATATCCGACCAGGGTCGGAAAGCATGCGGTGGGACAAATGTGGCGTTTAATGTCGAGGCCAATTAAAGCGAGGAAATACCCGTGGAGCGAAAACGCACCGCCCTGGTGGGCAACGCCGAAGTAATCAAGATGCTCGGCATGCAAAGCGTATCCGGACTGAACAAGCTGCGCGTGCGCGACAAGACGTTCCCTGAACCGATCAAGACCAGTGACGCACGCAGCGCTCGATGCCGCTTCGATCCGGTCGAGATTGAGCAGTGGATTGCCGACAAGAAGACTGCTCGCAACCAGTGAGGAAATGTGAGCAGCCATTGCTCTGTGACTATGTGTGACGCTGCGTGACATTGGCGTTATCCGCCTTTGTCGCCGGGGGTGAGTGTCTATTTTGCGTGATACGCCCACCAGTCGCTTATCGACACCATGGGGACTGCAGCTCTGTCGTGGCCAGTCACGTTAGTCCAGAACGTTAGGAGGCGGTCACCTTCGGAGTGCCTAGGTTCAGCCCCCTGTTTCCAGCCGATCAGTGTGGTTCGGGCCACCCCGATTGACTCTGCAATCGCCTGCATCGGAAGGCCTGCGCGTGATATTTCGTTGATCACTTGAAACCAATCAATTGAGCGCGCCGGCGGCGCCCGACGGCTCATGAAACACCCACAAACGCGCGCGCGCGCGAGACATCACACTTGAATGGTGTCAATAGCGGCATTTCCTTGATTGTCGCGCATGCGCCCTTCGCAATGGCAACGACTTGAGCATGGAGGTGCTGGCTAGGTGAAATCCACGGAATTGTCTTGCAATCAGATTGCCCCCCTTTGTTATATTTCAACGCCACTGCGCGCATCGACCTGGTTCGATCCCGATTGGAGGAGGTGTCTACGCCTTTGTAAACGTGAAAGGACATGCTGGTTTGGATTGCTCGGAAGCTTGATGATGATGCCGTCGAGGTCAAGACAGCTTTGAAAATGAATTCAACTACCTTGCCATAATGCATCACAAGAGGAACTACCTTTGGAAAAGGAATTCGCCGCTTTTGACTTCTCGGGTTCGAACGCAATTACCCATAGCGGAATACAAAAACACTTCAAATCTGTTGATCCCTGGCAAGCTATTTCTGAGCTTGTCTGGAACGGCTTCGATGCTGCGGCTACTGCCGTAAAAATTGATATTACGGAAAATGAAGCTCATGGCACCGAGTCGATAACGGTCTTGGACGACGGTGCGGGAATTAACTTCAGAAAGCCGCATGAAAACTTTAGACGCTTTAACGATTCGTTGAAGAAAGACTCCTATGATACTCATGGCTCGCAAGGTCGAGGGCGATTGGCTTTCAGTAAAATAGGAAATACTGCAACCTGGTATACCAGGCACGAAGGCGAAGACGCGAAAATTAGCGTAGAAAGTTCAAATCTCAGCGACATTTTTGGTGTGACTATTCCGCCAGAAGCTACGCATGCGTTGTTGAGTTCACATCCTCACGGTACTTGTGTAGAGATTCGAGGGTTTCAAAAAGCACTCCCGATAGAGGCGGAGCTGATTCATGACTTTAGTAGAGAGTTTGGTGGTCATTTAATACTGCTTCCTCATAAGTCGTTGACCCTTAATGGCAAGAGTATTACGCCTCCGCCGCACAGTATATACAAACACACTGTCCCGGTGGATGGCGAGAATTTCAGCATAGAGTTAATCCGATGGCATGAACGGCCGGGCAGTGAAAAATCTTTCATTAATTTTGTGTCATCGACATTGAAAGTTTTAAATAAACAGCTTAGCAGCCTTAATAAAAAGCCCGGGTATTTCACCAGTATCTATGTAAAGTCTGACTTGTTCGAACGTTACTCCTTAAACGACCAAGGGCTATCTGAGCCGTTTTCTAATTTTTTCCAGACTAAATCTTATCGTGGATTGACTAAGGCACTGAATGAGTTTCTCCGCGAAAACTATAGCGAGTTCTTAGTCCAGCAAGCAGAGGAAGAGGTTAATCGATACGAACAGGATGGAGATTTTCCAACCTATGAGGACTTAGACTCTGCTGAAAGTGCTTGGAGGCTGAGTCATGTTAAGGGCATCGTTAAAAGTGTAATAATTCGCGACCCTACTGTCTTGATGCGAAGCAGTAAGCGGCAGCGGAGGCTAATAATCAGGCTGCTAGACAAGCTGTCTGTGTCCAATGAAAACGATGGAATGTTAGAGGTTTTGGAGAGTGTTCTAAGCTTGGACGCAGGCTCAATGAGACAATTCGCCACCCAGCTCAATAAGACTAAACTCAACAATATAATCGAGACCATAGAGGTGCTCCAAAATCGAGAGCACGCTATTGCGCAGTTAAAGCAAATTATAAACGTGCACTTCCGTGAGGTTTTGGAGACTCCCGACCTTCAAAAAGTGATCGAGAACAATACTTGGCTTTTCGGGCCGTCTTACGACATTCTCGGTGCAGAAGAAGATACTTTCACTAAAATTTCGGAGAGATTACGCGCCGAGGTCACTGGGGCTGGCATCGTTGAAGAGATGGATTTGGAAATAGGTGTCGACCTTATAGGGGCTAATCGACAGGTCGATCTTTTTCTCGCTAGGAAGAAACCGGATTTCGACTCACGAGGACGAAAATATTTTCGTTGCGTCATCATCGAAATAAAACGACCTGGTATTTCTCTCAACAATAAACACTTACAGCAGCTTGACGAGTATGCATCTGTGTTGAGTAATGACCCTGTGTTTAATAGCGAACATGTTAAGTTTGAGCTTATTTTGGTGGGTAGAAACATCTCCAGCAAGGGGAGCCAGATCCATAGTCGATGCCGCGGTATGCAAATCCATGGCGAGCCAGGGCTAGTCACCAGTGACGACAAGGTGAAAGCTTACGTAAAAACGTGGGCAACTATTTTTGATGAGTTTGAGCTAACAAATGATTACCTGCTAGAAAAGTTGAAGACACAGCGGGCAGATCTCGATGGCGTTAGCAAAAAAGAGTTGATCGCAGACTTGCAGGGTCAGGAAAAGCCTGTGCCTACTGCTTAAATCTGTACCAGACGTACCCACTGGTGCGGTCTTGAGTAAGTCTTACGGGGTCTATATTGAGGCTGGGTGATTTCTTGGTTGCCTTATTGAGTTTCAGCTCCAGTTCGTCAGCGCGCGCCCGCTCGAAATCTGCTTTTAGCAGAGCAAGTTCAAGCGCCCGGTCAACCTCATTCAACCGATCCGCTTGTCTTTCCAGTGCAATCTCTCGATCCTCAAGCGTCCGCTGAGATTGCTTGAGTAACACCCACTGCTGCTCCAGGGCAGTCTGCCGATGGCATAAAGCCGACACGGCCTTGGCCTGGAGTGCGACCTGTGTAGCTGAAGCTTTGGCACTGTCCCTTAACGCCATGTAGCTCCGCGTGTATATGCCTATGGCTGCAGCTGCTAAGTCTGTTCGGGTAATGACGGGCTCGGCAGCAGCGAGCGCCTGGTAATGCCGTGCAACTTTCTGATGCGGGGCCTTGGTGCCCTCGATCCCACGAGACAGTCCGAAAGGCTTCCCACACCAATGGTGGAAGTCGGTTTGCATCTTGCGCAGCTTGACGGGGCTTCCTAGGAAGTCACGGGCCGATAGGCGCCCGTCACGTGTTAGGGGTGTCACGTAAGCAACGAGGTGCGGGGTTCTCTCGTCCAGATGCACCTCGGCGCACACTATGTTTGCTGACCCATGACGCGCCTTGAGCCAAGCTAGGGCTCGATCAAAGTAACTGCCGGTGTCAGGCATCGCCCCGCCATGCCTGGCGAACGCCTCCGGGCTTGCTGTGATCAGGTATTCGATGCAGATCACTGCGTCCTTCCGTCGCTTTTGCGGAAGCCTGGCCAAGACTGCGCGACCCAGTTCGACGGAGCTTGTTGCACCAGCCATATGCATGCTGGGGGTGCCATCGGAGTTCGGCGTTGGCATCTCTCGGAATGTGTGCCGCCCCGATCCCAGTACCCCTGTGATCGTTTTGAGCTTTTTTGTTCTTAGTATTGCGTATGGCATACCGGCCCCCGTGCTGACGGTGTTCATCTTCAGCCTGCGGGTGGAGCAAAGATCAGCGCAAGTCACCCCAAGCCTTCAGCTTGTGTACTCACTACACAAAGCAAGCTTTGTTGTTCGCCACGTGCCGTGGAAGATCATTGGAGCAGGCGCACGCATCTGTGGCCGGCTATCAGGCTTCACGCTCTTATGATGCCAATGCGGAGCATCCTAGTCGGCGGCTCGGTGTTGGTAGCGACGGCCGTCATTCAGACGTTTGATATTTGGAGAGAACGATGATCAGCAACCGATGAGCAACCAAGGCTAGTTAGCGGTGGAGTGCGCGACCTTTGGGCTTCTGCGGTTGGAATTGCTGCGGAAATTGTGGGATTAGCAACCAACGGTCGTTGAACGCTCGTTGACACTGTGTTGCAACGAGCTTGCATCGCCGTTACATGAAACGTTACGGCTTCGTTACAACTGGCTGCAGGAAGCAAAAGACCCGCATCAGCGGGTCTTCTTTTCTGCGTCATCAGGTTACTTTTTCAACTCGGCGATCTTCTGGCGCTCTTCCAAAGCCTTTCGCTCGAGGTAAAGGGACAACAGCCCCTGACCGTTTGATTGACCAGCGTGGCTTCGCAAAAGCACCAGGTTGAACAATGGGGCGAGCACTAGCAGCACAACCAAAGCAATCTGCCACCCTCCACTCGGCATCCCTTCTTCGCTGATTAGGAATACCACCACTCCGATCAGGGCCAGATTCAAAACGATACCGAGCAGTCGCATCATGGCTATTTTTTCCCTGTGAGAAGTCCTTTCATGAACGCAGCAGCGTCCTCCGGCTCTTCATCCCCAACCGTTATATCCCACAGGTAAGTGCCTTGCCTGGTGAGCGGTTTGACCGGGATGCCTAGCAGGTAGCCAGTTGCCGTTACAGCAGATTTGACCACTTGCCCTGGGTCTTTGTCACCACTTGCTACGCCGGCGACGGCAGAGGTTAGCTGGCGGCCTGCATT
Source organism: Pseudomonas sp. A125 (assembly GCF_055409485.1). Lineage (NCBI taxonomy): Bacteria > Pseudomonadati > Pseudomonadota > Gammaproteobacteria > Pseudomonadales > Pseudomonadaceae > Pseudomonas > Pseudomonas sp. A125. The sequence goes on along the minus strand of NZ_JBUZVP010000004.1, from coordinate 223,533 downwards.
GATCGCCTGCCATGCAGGTGACAACGACCCTGCGTGACCGCTCAGTGCGGAGCCGATAGTGTCCCGAATGACCGGAAAGCCAGAGACACCGAAACCAAGTGTGCTTTTCGCCATCCAGGCTGCGGTGTTCTCGTCCTCTTCTGGGCCCTTACCCGTCAGCAGATCGCCGATGACTCCCTGGAAGAACGCCAACGCTAGCATTGAAGCTGCGGCACTGGCGACAGTTCTTGTCCCTTGGCGAGCCTCAAAGGCCAGGTCTCGGTTCTGGTTGTAGTAGGCGCTGAACGGTGTGTAGAACATCGTCAGCAAGCGCATTGCGGCGCCCTGGTCTTTGCGTTGGATTGCCGCGATGTCCATGGCTCCGGTGCCGCCCTGAGATTGGCGTACAGCCTTGTCACCATCCAACACTGCGGCGGTGCTTTCCTTGCCTGCTGCAACACCTTCACGGTAAGCCGCTAGCCAAATCGCACCCGAAATACCTCGGTCGAGGTATCCCAGCAGATTGAACGAGAACCGCACCAAGTCGGCTTTCTTGCGGAAGAACGCATTGCGGCCGATGAGGGCGCTCATGTTGGATTGCAGTCGGCCGTCTTCCATGTCCCAGCGTAGGCGCATCGCAGGAGAAGCCTCGGTGATCATCCGGTAGGTATCAACCGGCGACCGCACGCCTTCAAGCAGGGCCGTAGCGAGTTCACGAGGCTTCACGTACAGCAGGCCAGGTATAAGTCCAGCTGCCTGGGCCAGTAGGGTGGTTGTCGAAAGCCCTAGTCCTACGATGGACGTGTTTGTCCGTGCCGTGTCGAGGAACTGGTTGAAGTTGCCAGTCTCCGGAGGGTTTCGGTCATTAGCGATGGCCCTCAACCAGGGCAGGAATGCATCAGCTCCGCGTGGGCCAAGCTTATTGATGAGCACAGCCCGAACGTAGGGATCCTGCGTAAGGCGGTGGGCGTCCTGCAACGCTTCCCGGTGGGTCAGGTCGTGGACATGCTGGGCCAGGCGCTGGGGGATGGCGCTGAGGTCGAGCAGTAGTGGCCCTGACACGCTCTCGTTACGCTGGTTGGTGAATCCGTTACCCGGTAGCGCTCCTTCGAACCCTTCACCGAACAGCTCGCCGCCGACTGCCGCTGGCGGTGCGCCTGCACGCTTGCGGTCATAGATGATTGGGAAGTAGCCACCGCGGTATTCACCGAAGGCGGTTGTGATTGGTTTCGGCTCAATGCGGGGTGGCTCCACACCGGAGAGGCGTTTGTACATTGCCGCGATATCGGGCCATAGGCTGTCGAACGAGTCCCATACAGACTGCACCAGATCCCAATCCTGTTTGTCGAGGCGTCCCAGCATGTCAGCCAGCGATGCTTCGTCGACCTTGTTCCCTTTCAACAACTTGTTGCGGTTTGACTCGTTGCCGGTGTTGAGCGCGTGCATGATGAGCTCGCGGCGGTTGAATGATTTACCAAGGCTTGGGATGTGGAATCGATCCGTCAGACGTTCCGCGTTCATGTCCGCAAAGCGCTCAACTATCGAGCGGATGCCGGCGTTGAACAACTGACGCTCATTGGCCTGGGCCTCTGCCAGTGGGCTCCAGATCAACTGATGCCAGGGGCCGCTGGTATCCCTGCCGTCTAGGCGGTTGATCACGTTCTCCATCCGCGTCAGTGAGGCATCCAGCCCCTGCAGAAGCCCTACTGCTTTGTCACCGATGGATTCGCTGCTTTCGGATACAGCCACTTGTCGCGCGCGTGCGGGCACATTCGTGTCTAGAGCAGCTATGAGATCAGTCCTTGCCTGTTCGTAATCGCGCTTGTCCTTGCGGTTCAGCAGCTTGTTTTTCAGCCTGGCCATATGCTCGATGTTTGCCACTGCGTCACGCAGGCCGCCAAGCTCCTCGAATGTCAGTTCCCGATAGTTGACGCGGGCGCTCTGTTCAATCAGGTGTTGTGGTACCGCGACGATGTTGCCGGCGGCCTCTTGCTCCCTGACGAACTGGGCGAGACTGCGGCGACGTTCAACCTGTGGGCCGCTGACCTTGCGGAATTCGTACTGATCCAGCAGCCCCTCGATTTGCTCCAGGTAATTGGCCCCGGCTTTGCCTATGCGCTCCCGGGTTACGGGCTTCTCAAAACGGCGCATGAATGTATAAATCCGGTCTTCTTCCTTGCGCGCAGCTGTCGCCTCCCGGAACAAGTAATGGTTCAGCAACTCCCGTTGCTTGGACTCGGCGGCCTCTTGCCAGCGGTTTTTCGTGGCGAAGTTGAAGGCGTCCCTGTTGGCCTTGCGCTCGGCATTGAGGTACAGGTGAGGCTGGATATCTCGTACAACCTTGTCTGCGATCACCTGTTTGGCAACTGAGCGGATAGCTTCCAGAGGCGGTATAGCGTCGTAAGCATCGTTGCGCAGAGCCCGAGAGTCGGCATCCTGAGCCCTCTGCACCTTGTCGACCTGGCGGCGAAGACGATCAATAGCGCGCAGCTCTTCGCGGAGAACCCTGGCACGATCATCGTTGTGCACTGCCTCAATGGCACGGTCTGCCAAAGAGCCGTCGTTAAGCATGTCACCGTACTCGGCGCGCATCCTGGCGTCTGTTTCCGCTTGGATTAGCTCCCTACGTGCGCGGGCACCTACTAGAGCCTGCACCAGTTCATCACCTGATGTGTACCCGAACTGTTCGGCAACCAGGTCGGGATGAATCCCCTCATCGCCAGTCATGCCACGAAGGCGTGTTACGACCGTCTTGCCGTAGCGTTCCAGCAGCGGCTCGCGCAGCAGTTTTACCGGCTCTCCAATCGTCCCATCGGTCTGCAACCCTTTGCGCAAGTAGTCTTGGACGCGGTACACCGGTTGTGAGTCGACTTCTTTGGTGACGTCACCCAGCATCTTCTCGCGTGCATCCTTCCACCACTTTTCCTGTTCACGGGTCAGCTCGCGTAGCGACTCGGCTGTCAGCCGCTCCTCTGCAGCCTGGCCAGCTTTGTTGGCAGCAGCGTGATAAGCCTCGAACTCGGCCGGTGACATGCCGGCGGCCTGGGCATCGCTGAACAGAGTGCGGAAGGGGGCTTGAGCAACAGCAATTTCATCATCGGTGGCCAACAGTCGATCAAACACCCGACGTACGTCGTCATTGAGTTGGACGTTGAGCCGACTGGCATCGCGATAGATTTGGGTCAGCCACGCCTTGAAGCGTGAAAAAGCCGACTGCAATGCTGCGCTGGGGGCCTTCCCTTCGCGCAAGTACGCTTCAAAGCCGCGCGCAAACTGTTCATGCTGATCGACTTTGATGTCTGTGCGCTCATTGACGCCGAACCAATCCAGAATTGTCTGGTAGTCCTGTTTCACCTGATCCGGGACATCCGTGCGCGATGCGAGATCACCCATCACTTCAAGGTAAAAATGCCCGGTTTCATGTAGGAAGGTAGAAAGGTTAGCCTTGTCGGTCAGTTTGATTGCGAACTTGCGGTCGGCGCCGAACTGGATAAAGCCGCGTGTACCGTCCTCTGATTGATCGAAGCGGACGGCGTCGCTCCCGAGCAATGCTTTTCGTACTGCGGCGTTGTCCAAGACGTTCAGATCAAGGCCAGATTGATCAAGTGCTCGTTGCAGGTCATCTAGCGAGCCGCGTGCATCGAGAAGCTCTTGGTTGAGATTGGCGGGCGCTGATTGGCGTTGGCCGCGCAGTTCTTTGTCCAGTGAGGCCAAGAGCATTTCCGGCGTTGCGGTTGGCACATTTCCCAAGTATCCGGCTTCTGCAGCTTGAGTGGCCATATCGTCCAGACTGCGCCCACCCTTCCTGGCAATTCGGTTGTTACCTCGACGGCCCACATCAGCATCACGGGCCGCCAGCTCGCCACCATCGTCGCGTATGCCGTCGCGCTCACGAATGAAGTCGATTAGCGAGGCGCCGTAGATCTTTGCGTCGTCGGGAACATCGGCGGCGCGCAGGCGATCAATCAGCAGGTCAAGCTGATCAGATCCGCCAGGCTTGCGCAGCACCTCAGGAATGTCCTGGCCGATGCGGAGCCGATACTGGTTGAACAGATCGTAAGGGGCGATACCTGAGCGCTCTCCCAGAGAGCGAAAGGCGGACTGATAAAGCGATGCCTCTCTGTCTGCTGTCTGTGCTTCGCGACCAATACCAAGCAGCTGACCGCGAACATCCTCAAACACTCGGCGATCCGATGCGGCGACATGGTCTTGCTCAACACGATCACGAAGGCGCTCAAGCTCCTCAGGGGCGCGTTGCTGGAACTCAGCAAGTTCTCGTAGCGTCATCGCGTCGGGAGTTGCGCGCATATCCTGCTCAAGGCCTCGGTGGTGCCCATCCTTGGCAATGACCGACGCCCACTTCTCCAGCGGGATTGAGATATCTGCACCGAGGGCGAGGGCTTCTCCAAGGGCATCGGGGTTGCCTGTCGCCGCTTTGGCGAACTGCTCAGGATCGAGGTTGTTCTCTTGGAAGTAGCGTTGGAACTGCTCGGCGGGTACCAGGATGTTTTCTACGGCACCACCTGCCTGCTCTTTCAGCCTGGCCACGAGTGCTTCGGCGCGTTGTGGCGAGCGTTTGAACATCTTGGAGCTCTGAGCCATGTCACCTAGTTGTTGCACGGCAGCCAGATCCTTCTCGATCTGCCAATACCGTCTGCCAGAGCTGGCACTTGCGATAGCGACATCAACCGGTGACGTTGCCAGGCCCAGGAAGGCGTTCAAGAACATTTCTCCCCCAGTTGCCTGTTCGCCGACGGCAGCAGCACCTGCGACCGTGCCACCAACAGCGCCTGCAGCTTGGGCTACACCTTCAACTGCGACGTTGCCCAGCTTTCCTGCTATGCCGCGGCCGGCAAACGGAATCGGCACCATGCCGCCTAATGCGTTGATCGCGGCTTCGGCCGCAGTGCGCTTGAAGCTGTAGGCGTATGCCTGGTCTAAGTCGCCGGTTTTCTTGAGCCCTTCGGCCAGGTTCTCTCCTGCACCGCCGGCGATGCTGGTACCGAGGTTTACCCCTCCCACTACGATTGCCTTCTCAGCAGCACGTTGCGCAAAGGTGCTGGCAAGACGACTGACAGCGAAGTTCTTCACCGGTTGCGCCGCAATCCCGCCTATAACTCCGCCTGCCAAAAGGCTAGGTAGCGATTCAGTCAGTGCGCTGCCGATCAATCCAGGGTTGCGTAATGCGTACAGGGCGGTATCACTCGCCGCGCCACCCACACCAGCACCGCCATCGCGGGCTTTGTCGAATATCTGTCCTGCGAAAGCAATACGTTGGTCGCGTGGTAGAGCCAGGTATCCCTGGGCGGTGTTGGTGATGTTGCTTTCCGTGCGGCCCGTATAGTTCGGCTCTTCTCCCTTGTTGCGATCCAAAGCGCTCTGCGGTGCCAGTGCGTTCACGAAAAAACCACCAACCGAAGACAGCGCCCTGTCCAGCATGTTGGCGCCGGCCTCACCGATTATTCCCAGTTGACCAAAACCCTTGGTCAGTGCATCGCTCTTACTCGTTGAGTGCTGCTGACCGGACTCTTTGACGAAGTTATCAAAGGCACCTTCGACGTTGGACAGCCCGTCGATATCGTCGTGGGCCACGCTGGCGTTGTCCGGGTCAGTCAGGAACTGGTTGGTGGCCGGCGCTCGCTCAATCAGGGCGTCGTAGTCCACGGATGCCAGCTTGGCTTGTCGCTCAACCTGCTTGCGGTTGCGAACAACCATGTCAGGAGCGAGCCCTGTCAGTTCGGCCAGGCGTTGAATGCTGGCTTGCTCATCCGGGTTGTTGTCAGCAACGTAGCTCAGAGCCGTGCGGGGGTTGGGCTTGCTCTGCTGGCGCTGGATGGCAACGTCGTACTTGTTTGCCTCTACGCCCTGAGGTTCTTCTTTGCCGGCGAGGATGTTGTCGTACTGGCTCATTGGTTGGCCTCATTGAACAGGTTGAGGATCTCGGCATCACTCGCAGTGCGGCCATGGCGCTTAAGCGCCGCGGTAATCTGCTCGTGCTCATCGGCGGGAATCTGCTTGATGTCCGTGACCCGAACGTTGTCCCCAGGCTTCCGCTCAAACGCGCGTTGCTTGTTGGTGAAGAAACCGAACAGTCCTGACCCTTCAACCGTTCCTTCGATGAAGGCGTGATCCACGATCTGTTGCACCTGCTCGTGTGTGGCCTTCTTGTTCTGTTGCGCCTCTAGCCCCCGGATCTGGTCATCCACATAGCGACGTGCCGTTGCCACTTGCTTGGCTACCGCTGATCCCGGTTTAGGGCTGGAAGGCATGCCTGCGTTGCGCAAAGCGTCGTTGAACAGAGCTGTGCTCGTCGAGATCGATGCTGTTGCTGCTGGCCCGCTGGTCAGCCGCTTAATCTGCAGGTCGGTCAGGCGGGTGAAGTCCTCATTGCTCAGCTTGTCACGCATGTCGAGCAGGTTGACTTCGTTCCCTTGGGCGATGAGATCCCTGGCATTGGTATACACCTCAGGATCGGTTTGCTGATTCTGCTTGTACGCCATCAATTGCTTGCGGTCTTTTGCAGGTAGCTTGGCCCAAAGGTCGGGATCCAAGTCTTGCCATTTGTTGCCCTTGAGCATGAAGTCCCAAGCCTGCCCTTGGTTCTGAATGTGCTCCTGCTTTTGCTGATCTTGCTGCCAACTGAATCGGTCGCGTGCATCGGCGATGGCGATGCGTTTCTGATCAGGGGTTAGATCGCTACGGGCATCAATGCCCTTGGCAATTTGACCGAATGTCGGTTCGGCCTCCGGCTGGACGCTGCTGAGAACTTTCTGGGTATAGTCCTTCGTTTCTTTGAAGGGGATACCCTTGATGAAGTCGGCTTCGCTGATTTCGCCCGTCCTAGGGTCACCCAGTTTCAGCTTGCTTTCATTCTTGCCTGTGATGTTGGTGCCGTTGATCCAATCGTTAACCATTCCTGGGCCCGCGTTATAGGCGGCCACGGCCAGCGCGTCCGAACCATCGAACGTGTGGCGCAGCTTCCCGTAGTACGCCTCTCCAAGTGAACGGTTGTAGTCTGCGTCGGTCTTGAATCGCTTTTCGTCCCATGGCAAGCCAGCAGCCTGAGCAGCCTCAGGGCCAGTGCTTGGCATCACCTGGGCGATGCCTACCGCTCCACGATTGGAGGTAAGTGGCGCTCCGGAGGCGTCGACTTGGCGACCGTCGCTCTCGGCTTGAAGCATTGCCGCGAACACCGACCCACTCCCGCTTTTGGCTTGCTCGACCGCCTGTGCTCCAACGCTGACGCCTATGCTTCGATCCAGTAGCGGGTTCAGGGTTTTGATCAGGCTTTCTCGGTTCTTCAGGGTAAGCGATGAATATGGGCCATCGTCCCAGTTAGACAGATCTCGCTGGATTTGCTGCAGTTGCTCCGGGTTGTTCCCTGCACTGTGGATACGCGCCAGTGCGTTAGCCGAATAGGCCGACTGCTCAAACGTGCGCACCTCTTTATCCCAACCATCGATGCCATAAGCGCTACGGCCAACGGTCTGAACACCATCCGCCCTCGCTCGGCTGAGGATCTGGCCCAGGTCAGCATCTGGCCTGGCAGCTGCATTCTCCAACAGATCAAAGCGAGACCTGAGCTCACTTTTAGCCACGCCTGTGCGGGCCTCCAGCACCGATCCTTGGATCTGTTGAAGCTTGTTTGCCTGCATCTTGCGTACAGCGAGATTCAAATGCTCTTGGTCAGATGCATCCAGGCCTGCGACCTTCACCGGCTCCAGCTTGCTGATGAATTGCTGATAGCTTGATTCGCCTTGATCAGGTTGGACTTCCAGGGTTTTCAGCTTGCCGCTGAGCTCGTTTACCCCGGTGTCTAGTTGGCTCTCATAGTCCAACAGCGCGTTGCTTACCTTGACCTTAGAAAGCTCTTGGTCTTCTTTGTTTTTCTGGTCAAGGAAGGAAAGCGCTGCGTTCTGAACTGTGCCGGCTAACTGTTGCGCGCCACGATTCAGATTATTTGGGTCTGGTGTAATAACGCGATTTTGGGGCGCCTCTGGCAATACACGTACGCCCGGGCCAAGTGGTATCTGTGCCATCAGGAATTCCTCACCCAGGCTGGATTGGTATTCAGTTCTTGCGTTTGGCCCTGCATGTCTCGACCTGCAGCGGATGCTTTCCACCCGCTAGCGATCCGAGCCCCACTGGAAAGCACGGTGCCAATGGATTGGGCGTTCGCGTTGGATCGAGCCTGGCTTCCTGCCAGCTTGTAGTTGCTGGCATCGACGGAGCCGCGGGCCTTTTGGTTCTGGCCATTGAAGATGGTCAACACCGCGTCTTCCTCGGCATTGCCGATGATTTCTTCGTTGATGTTGACGGCGGTGCCTTCACCCACCTCAACACCAGACCCTGCAAGGGCCGTGTTGGCCTCACTGGCCTGGTTACGGGCAATCCGTCGGATACGGTCGGCCTGCACCATTGAGGCACTGGCGGCAGCATTGGCGTCGTTCTGTGCCTGATCGGATTGAGCATCAGCATTCAAGCTGGCCTGCTTGCCGGCCTGCTGGGTTGAGTAGACCGAATAGGCCGTACCAGCAACGGCGGTGGCTAAGGCAACAGCTGTGGTGTATCCAGACATGGTTATTCTCCAGTGGTGATGATCAGGTCTTCGCTTTGCTGGCGCGACATGAGTGCGGTGGGTTGATCGGTGAATTCAGATTCGGCGTCTTCAACCGTTTTGGCCTGGGTGGCAAAGGTCATGGTCAGATCGGTGTCGGCATGCGCTAGAAACACCTGTTTACGGCCAGGCTGCCCCGGGACGACGTGGTATCCCTTCAGCTCAACTGTTTCGCCACCGATGAAAACCGTGACGTGGCCCGACACGATCAGCAGCGTGGGGATATTGATCAGGGCGCCGGTGATCATTACGCCGGCGGGAACGCGGATGGTTCGGGAGTAGAGCCCAGCGTGAAAGTGGTGCTGGGTATGGATGGCCACTTGTTCCATACCAAGCAGATGCGATTCCAAGCCCCGGACTTTCTCAACGTCGGCACTTGTCATAGCGGGGAGTGATGGGGCCGCGGAGGTGATGCTGTTCATGCGAGCACCTTCAGGAATACCTGGTTGGTTTCGCGGTATCTGGAGCGGGGCAAAACCATCGCCAGCCTGCTGCCAATGGGCGCGCTGATCATCAGGGCAGAAGCGCCCAGTGCTAGGGCGCGGGCCTCGGCTGCACGCAACAGCTTGATACCTGCCCCGCCCTTGCGTGCATGCGGCTCAACGAAGAATGACTCCATCGCGCAGATGCGACGGCCCGCGTAGTGCGGCAACCCATACACCAGCAGTGAGGCAAGCCCGACCAAGTCAGGGCCGAACGCACCGAGAATGTGGAGTGCGCCGCTCGCCTCCATTGCCCGATACGTTGCAAAGCAGGCATCAACCTCGCCGAACTCAGGGATGCTCGATTCATCGCCATAGGCAGTCAGTAACTTAGGCAATGCGCCGGCTTGCTCCAGCTCAGCCACCGTGCAGGTTCGAATAATCGTTTCAATGCCCATGACGTGGTTCCTGTGCTTGGACTTGTGGTTGAGGACGAGAGCTGGGCGTGAGTGGTGAAACGGGGCCTGGCTCCGGTCGGATAACCTCGGCGTCTGGCCAGCGGTACCGGACTTCTTCCAAGGCCTGGGCTTCTGTCATGGGCTCTCCGATCATGCTGCAGAGCACTTTTCCGTCTCGAACCACGCACCAATGGGAATGGCTTGGCTCCATTGGCTCTGCGTATGCATCGGGCTGTATTTCGAAATTTGGCTGTGGTTGTTCTGGCGGCGCTACCGCACTCAACCGCTCAAACATGCCGCGTAGGACTGTCATGGCCGGTTCTCCAGAACAGATGTGTGTTCCCACCTGTTCACACTTCTTTGTTTTAGTGGGAACGCTCGCAGCCCACGGCCGCTCTGGCTGTTCCCACCGTTCCCACTGTTCCCACCACTTTTTCCCTTTGCCCGATGCAGTAGCTCGAAAGCGTGGGGCGCGAATCGAGTCTTCTCAGCACGATCACCACAATGTGTTTCTGTGATTCTGAAAACGGTGGGAACAGTGGGAACCGGGGGAACGAGCCCGGCCAGTAAGGGCTCCAGGCGTTCACACTTGTTCCCACTATGAGAATTGGTGGGAACAGAGCTACTGCACGAATTTGGCTGGATGGGGGTGCGAAGACTGGTCATTGGCCGAGTGCCTCGCGATCCATGGCCTCTGAGTCGACTACGTACAGGCCGCTAGTGCCCCCTCCTGGAAGTCGGTATTTCTTGGTATGGCGCTTCTTGTCGGAGTCCCGTTTGGCAAGGGCTCCCGCGCCTTCAAGAGCTTTGACGACGCGGCTCAGTCCATAACCGTGCGCGGCTTCGATCAACGCGGACTTGTTGAATAGGTAAAGCCGCTTGGTGCCGGACATTTCCCAATAGCCGGCACGGTTGGAAACCTTCACCTCAGACTGACCTTCGGCTACGTCGGAGAATCGGCTGCTACCGTGGCGGTCAATGAAGTCCAGGATGCCGGACAAGATCTGGCGGTCTTCAGCGTTGCCACTACCAACTCTGTTAAGCCATTCGCGGTACAGCAGTTGGCAGTCCGCCAGGGCGCTACCCTCAGGCCATGGGAGCAGTTCGTAGGCGACTGCCATTTCGCAAGCCAACGCGATGACCGCAAAGCGGTCAGCGACTCGTCCGGCTTGTGCATTGTCTTCCGCGAATGTGGCGCGCACCTTGGCGAAGTCTTCCAGTAACCCTGGACGATCATCGTTAGCCAGTAGCCGTTCAACGAACGCCGGCCCGACGTGGCCATGACTGCGAGTGACAGCGACAGTCAGTTGGCGGTGGAAGTCCGCACCCTCAAGTCCGTGCAGTTCGTCAAAGGCACGGTGGGTGCGAGTGCCCGCGTTCACGTCGACCATGCGCAACTCGGCACCGGCGTGGGCGGCATTGCCCGAGATCGCAGCGTGCTCGGACAGAGACCGCTCGCCGCTTGAGAGTGCAAGCAGGCGCCAATTCAGCCTGGCTCTGCCTTCACGCTCCCGGGTCATCGTGCCTTTGCCTTGCCCGTTCGCCAGTGCATAGGCCATTTCTTGAACGCGCTTGGGATCGGCGCGCTTGATTTCATCCAATGGAAGGAGGGTGTCGTTTCGTGATGACGCCTCAATTTCCAAACCACCCTTGGTCATGTCCCACGATGCCGCGAAGACACCGGGGTCACCCCATACTGATGATCCAACCAACTGAACCAATGACTTACCGCTTGAGCTGTCACCTACGAGGTGAACGCCACCGCCGAGTACGCCGACCAGGCTCAGTAGTGGCCCAGCAAGCGCGCAGCCGATGGAAAGTGTCAGTACCGGGTTGCCGGCACACTTGGCCGCGACTTCCAGTTGCCAGGTGGCCAGGTCGCCCTTCGTCTTGAACAGATTTTGCGCTTGGCTGCTGGCTTGGTAGCGAACCTTGTCACTCCCGATAGTTCGTCCAGGCAAAACAAACGCCCCTGACTCATGCCAGCCTGGCCGGCTCGTGGTGACGAAAACTTCGGTCGGGTGCTGCTCAAGCAGGTATTCCATGAAGTGGCTGCGCTTCTTGAGGGAAATGATCACCCCCATAGAAAACAGAGCTCGCCTGGCTTCCTCACCGCTACCGCCGAACACCTCCATGGCAATAATCCAGTCCTTCACCCCGTTGTCGGTGACCATACGGAGCAAGCGGCCCTCACTACCGTCATCGCTGTTGGTAGTGCGAGCTACGACTTTGACGGGGCTAGAGATCCACTCATCGGTGATTGCTCGGTCATCGCTGGCGCCATCAACGTCGTCCTGATCTGAGTCGCGCTTGAAGCCGTGCCAGTAAACGCCAGGCTTGAGCTTGCGACCTTTCTCGTTGGTGACCCATTGGTCGTACACCGCCCAGCAGGGACGATTAGGCGCAATTACTGCGGCATCAGGCCGAAGGTTGATCACGTTGGTATCAGGCTTGGCCATTTGTGAGCTTCCAGTTGGCGAGGTCGTTGAAGTCTGTGAGGTCATCGGGTGCACCTTCCGGCCACTCTGGGAATGCCACTTGGCCGCCTACGGCCGCCGCCGCCGCATTTGCTGCTGAGCGACCTGGGTTGCCGTCTGTGAGTCGGTCGTCATCTCCGGCTATAACGATTGGCTGGCCTGGGTAACGGGCGCGCAGCCCCATGGCTGCCGGGATCAAGTTCCCCGCGTTCATGGCTGCGGCGACGACGTAGCCACCGTGCTGGTGGAGACTGGCCGCCGTCGCCCACCCCTCGCAGATGCAGAGAACTGAGCCTGGCTCGATGATGCCCAGCGGCGAATAGGTGCCCTTCACGCGGCCGCCAGGTAGGAAGCGCTTGGCTCCGTCCGGGGCGATCCTTTGCAGGTTGATCAGGCGACCATCCAAGTACAGAGGGATGAGCAGGTCAGCACCTCGCTGGCGCAGGCCATGAGGGCGCACTGACTTGGCGACCAGGTATGGATGATCTGGGTTAGCGCGCCGCGCATTTCGCCACCAACGGTCGGCGAGTTCTGTTGCCTTCTGCTGGCGTTGGAGTTGCTCCGCTTTGCGTTGGCTTCGTGCCTGGTCAACTCGCTCGCGGATCTGTGCGGCTTCGCGAGCGTCCACCGGCTCACGACTGCACCAGGTGCTGGCGCTGCCGGACTTCCAGCTGCCGAATGCACCGGAAGCGATTCCGTCCAGGTACAGGACATACCAGCCATTGAGAGTGCCGGGCTTGTCTTCTGGAACGCGGAACCGGTGAATGGCACCGTCTGGCAGGGGAAGCCAGTCAAGCTGGCCATAGGCAGCTTGGAGTGCGTCATGGAAAAGGATGATTGCGTCAGTCATGCGGCACCCAATGGTGGGTTGTGCCGCTCAACCACTGCTGTCAGCAATTCCACCATGCCGTCCAAGCAATGCTTGCCCAAAGGATCCTGTTCACGATCACGCAGCTTGATCAGATGATCTAGGCCCACGTTGATCATGCTCAGGCTACGAGCGTCGATATGTGGGCGCTCTTTGGCTGACACGCTCTTTGTTGGATCGAACAGGATCACGGACATGGCAGTGCCTCCACTTTGATTGGCTGTGAAGGTTCTGTACCAGCGAACGTTCGGGCGATTGCCCCATTGTTCATGCAGCGCCAATAGGTCGGCTCGTCCAAGGATTCAACCTGGCTCGATGTCACCAAGGCTCCAGGGCTACGCAAAACTACGCGTCCACATTCTGCGTCAGACGCAGTCAGAAAGGGCCCCATGAGCGGTTTCGGTGCTTTGGGGTGCGTGACGAAAAACAGCTCAGTGACTTTTTTCAGGCAAGCCGATCCCGCCGACGCTGTGGCGCCGTTTTGAATTTTCATGGGTTAAGCCTCTTTCTGGGTGCTACGCAGTTCGATGTGCGAGCTGGCCGCCGCTTCGATGCTCGACATGTTTGAAGTTAGCTTTCCTAAGGTTTGAAGCAGCCAGCCGAGATCGGCCACGCTATCGGTGTTCAAGCCTGCATCCTCGTTCATCGCGGCGCTTGCCAGCATCACGCCTATAGCGGCAATGCCATGGCTAATGGCTCCACTCATGTCATGTGCGGCAGAACCTATGGTTTTCAGCTTTTCGGTGGAGGCATCCCCGAAGTGTTCAGGGTCGATCAGTAAGTGCTTCAACGCGTTCATTGGACGGCCCTCTTGGAGAGGTCAGTCAAAACTTCGGCGAGGTCGCCTCTAGCTTGGCAATAGAGCCAGTCCAGATCCTCAGCATCGTGATCGGCCGTGTATTGGGATGAGCCGATGCTTGATTTACTGCCTGGATAGCGACGGTTCAGCAGTTCTACTGCCTCTGTTGCATCAACCTCTGTCGCGAACGGGGCAATGATTCTGGCAATGAGGATGCCATTGCCTTGCTTAGCCGGCGTCATGACCATGAAGTAGCTGTCACCTCGTGCTACGCCAGGATTAGTGATTGCGATGATCGACATTTGCCACCTCCTTGGCTTCCATGAAGCGATCAGCCTCACGCCAGTGCTGAGCAAGGAAACCGGCCGAGTGAAGATGAATCTCGCCCAGCAGTGTTGTCAGTCGGACGCTCACCGGGTGGCGCGCACCGCCAATAGCAGGGAGAACAGCATCGGCAAGGAGCAGCCTTAATTCGTCAAACATCGCTCGGGCATTACGCAGACCGATCAGCTCGGACGTAGAGAGCGAAACTGGGCCAATGACGGAGCCGTTAGCGTTTGTTGGGGCTTGGAGTTCACCATGCGTGATGGCGGTGGAGGCGACAGTGTTCATTGCGCACCTCCGAGATTATCTAGGGTGCGAGCGGCTGACATGTGGGCGTTGTAGCGGTTCAAGCGAACAGCAAGGGAAGAGTTTGCGCAGAGAGCGCTCAAGGCTAGACGGCGATGAACAAGGGCGCGAATTTTGGACGGAGTGAGGGCGTGCATAGGTGGAGCTCCTTCTGCTGAGGAGCTGCCACGATCCTTCCTACGGGATTGGGTGGCAGCTGTGTGCAGGGTAGGAATACCGGGGCAAAAGGAACCCGGCAGGGCCGAAGCCCTCCCACACACAGCCGCCATGAAACGATATTTCAGGCATAAAAAAACGCCTGAGATAGAGTTCTGGGCGCTGGGCGCCTTTTGCTTACTCGGGTTCCTACACCCGGCCACTGAATTTGCAGTGACAGGCGAACTGTAGTCGTCCTGAGAAGGCTTGGCAAGCGTTGGGAACCGCTGATAACGATTCATGCCGCTTCACCGCGACTCTCGGCAATGCGGGCATCCAGCCAGGCCAAAACCTCTGCCTCGATCCAGACAACGCACTTAGGGCCCAGGGTGACTTGCTTGGGGAATGTGCCGGCGGCAATTCGCCGATAGACCTCAGACGTCGAAAGACTGGACAGCTCTTTGACGTGGATGATTTTGATGAACTTGCGGGACGGGGCTTGATTGGTTGCGCTTGCCATCGTCTGCGCCTCCTAGGGCGGTTTGGGTAATCGACGATGGCAATGTTGGGGTATGGGATATGGGTGTCAGCTAGGGGTGACATACTGACATGTCAGTATTCTTTTTTGATTTTGGTCAGTTTTTGGGCAGGTTGTCCGGTTTGATCGCGCTGGCTAACTCGAAGACTTTCCTCGAGTGATTTCCGGTTATGGTCGAGATGTAGTTCTGCACATCTTTCTGAATTCCATAGGGCGCTGGCTTACTTGGATCATGGTTCTTCCAGTGCTTCAGCGCGGCATCGCGCATAGCGAGCAGAGTCTTAGTCGAATATGGGAATACGACTTGCCCGGCAGACCCAGATACTTCTGTCACTCTGGCTGAAGCCTCATCCAGGAGCCGGGACTGGGTTGCTACCAGTTCACGCAGTCTCGCAATCTCAGTTTCATCAGCTTGGCTGGCGCCATCTGTCCAATCAATGGGGTTGGCGGACGCAGCTGCGGCCAAGGGAAGCAAGTTGGATCCTAGTTCGGCCAGAAGCTGGCCATCCTCGAACCTAACGCAGTAGCGAATTTGATCATGCAAATTATCGATTGTTATCTGCAGCTTTCCGAGGCGTTGAGCCAGTTCTGAACCACTGTGTTCCGGGGCTTGCTCGCCAAACTGATCGCACTCAATTTCCATGATCGGAGTTGTGCCCGACCAGCCGCCGCGCTCATTAACGATCTGGCCCATGTTCTCAATGTCAGATGGTCGGAAAAGCACATCGTAGTTTTCAAGGTTGTTTATCCACCAAGAGCGTTTTGGCACGACCTCCTGCAGGCCATACATGTCGACGTGAATTGCAGGCCCACGGAGGTGAAGAGGGTCGCCCTCAGCTCTCACTGCGTTCATGATTTGGCAGATGCCCAGGCCGAACACCTTCCGGTGTTCATGTTCTCCTTCTGCTGCATATGTCAGCCCCGAGACGGCTCGGCAGTCCATGAAGGCTCTACACATATTGAAGCCGATCATCCCCCAGAGCGTGTCAATATACGGCTCATCCAATCCAACGCTTGATCTGCGGTCAGGTAATCAAGGTGGCGGTAAACCTCTTCGGGCTCGCCAAGTTGCAGGGTTGTAGGTGAGGGGATGGTGTCTGCCGGAACAAGGAAGCTCATTACAGGATCTGCAAGATGCTGGGCTTTGAGTCGAAGCTTCCGCTCATCCTCGAGCTGTTGCTCGAGTATCTTGAGCCGGTCAGAGGCGCTTTCAGGGATTGGCCAGCGTGTGCCGGTGTCGCCGCACCAAGCTCTTAGTTTTTGGTGTGATAGTCGGTGGTGAAGTGGCTCCTTTTCGTTGTATCCAGACGGAGCGAGCAATTCATGAATGTTGGCTTTCAATGTATCGACCCACTGGCTGATCGCAGCATTAGAGGCTGTATCTAAAGATCCAGGGTATTCCGGTTGCACATCCGCCAAAATGTAAGCCGCATCACAAAGCTCAAAAATGGATCGGTTAGCGTAAGACTCGTACCAGTCTGCGTCGGTATCGCCGCGTAGTGCCCAAGTGTTGAATTTTTTGGCTTGGTGAGTCATTGAACACCTCGTCGCTGAATACTTGCCACGTTCGCGCCTGCACACAGTGCGTCGATAGAGTCGGCCCAGGCCTGCATCATTTCCCTGCGTTGTGGAACGTAAGCCGCATGGTTGTAAGTCCCGCGGATCTCATCGGTGTCACCGTGAGCGAGTTGCCGTTCGATCCAGTCCTTGTTGTAGCCGCGCCCGTTCAATTCGGTGCTGAGTAAGTGGCGGAATCCGTGGCCGGTCTGTCGCCCTTCGTAGCCCATCTGGCGCAAAGCCTTGTTGACTGTGTTTTCGCTCATGGGTCTTTCGGGATTGGCGCCAGCGAATACCAGTGAATAACGTCCTGTGATCTCTTGGAGTTGGCGCAGGATGGATACCGCTTGGCCGGGCAGAGGGACGATGTGAGGGCGCCGGGCCTTCATCCGCTCTTTCGGGATTATCCAGGTGGCGTTGTCCAGATCGAACTCAGCCCATGGCGCTTGACGCAGTTCGCCCGGACGAACAGCTGTTAGTACCAGAAGTTTGATCGCGTGGCGGGTAAGGGTGTGAATGTTCGCGGCTTCGCACTTGCTCAAAAGCTCGGGCAGCTCAGCGAAAGGGACGTGTGGATGGTGCCGAGCTGCCTTGGCTGGCGCTGCAACCACACTCAGATCGGTGGCAGGGTTCGCATCAACAACGCCCTTGGCCAGGCCATAGCGGAAGATCTGGTGAAGCCACTGGCGAATCTTGCCGGCGGCATTCAACGTGCCTCTAGCTTCGACCTTGCGAACAAGCTCTACCAGTTCTGGTCGGGTAATGGATTTCAGAGCCCGTGATCCAATGCCGGGGATCAGATCGTTCTCCAGATAAAGCTTGGCTTTGTAGGTGGTGCTTTCTGCCCAGCGCGGCGCGTTATAGGCGAACCACTCACGTGCGAGTGTCTCGAACGTGATCCCTTCGACCTTCAGCGCTTGCTTGGTGGCTTTCTTCTGCTCGCCGGGGTCAACGCCTTCAATCAGCATCTGACGGCTCTCATCGCGCATCTGGCGAGCTTTGAGCAGCGTTACAGCTGGGTACGTGCCGAGAGCCAGCATCTTCGCGCTACCGTTGAAGCGGTAGCGGTAGCGCCAGAGTTTTGAGCCCGTAGGGGTGACTTCAAGGCATAGACCGTTGGCATCGGTCAGGCGATAAAGCTTGTACTTGGGCTTGGCGGTACGGATGGTGGTATCTGACAGTGGCAAAGCAGCCCCCTTGCAGGCCGCACCAGGCGGGCGTTCTGCCGACGTGGTGTGAGTAGATTTTTAGACCGAACTGGATCTACTCACGAATCTACTCACATCTGTTTGGGCTTACAAGGGAACGGTGGGGAACCATGGAAAGCAAAAAGCCCGCACGAGGCGGGCTTCTTGTGTGTTTCCGGGTGTGCTTGGCATCACCTGAAAACGAAAGGTGGTGCCCAGAGACGGAATCGAACCGCCGACACGGGGATTTTCAATCCCCTGCTCTACCGACTGAGCTATCTGGGCAACGGGGCGCATTAAACTGGTTTTTCAGGGGGTCGTCAAGCAAGTTTTCAAAAAATATTTATTTATTACCGTCGCTTACGGGCCAACCCCCACATTTGATCAATTATTCAGCAGGTGGCACGTAGCCGTCGGCCTTGGCGTATTCCTCGCCGGAAAAGAACTTATCCATCTCGCCCTGCAGGTATTTGCGGTCTTCGGCGTTCATCATGTTCAGGCGTTTTTCGTTGATCAGCAGGGTCTGGTGCTTTTGCCAGTCGGCCCAGGCCTTGGCAGAGACGTTATCGAAGATGTCCTGGCCCTTGGCGCCAGGGAACGGAGCGCGCTCCAGGGCGGGCAGTTCTTCGTGGTACTTGCGGCAGATGATGGTGCGGGTCATGACGGAACTCCTGCGTTCAATACTTCAGCCGCGCGTTTCAGCAGTTTCTTTACCGGGGCGGCAAGGCCCAGGCGCGGCGGGGTGGCGAGGTTATACCAGAGCCAGTCAGCCTCGGCCACGTGATGGGCAGACTCCTGGACCTGGACCAGCCAGGGTTCGATAGCCAGTTGGAAGTGGCTGAAGGTGTGGATCAGGCTCGGCAGCGCGTGGTGCTCGCCCAGCGCCAGCGAGTGCTGGTTGGCCAGGTGTTCCAGGTCTGCCAGGTCATCCAGCTCCGGCAAGCTCCACAAACCGCCCCACAGGCCCGTGGAAGGGCGGCGGTAAAGCAGAATCGCGCCCTCGGCATTGGCCAGCAGCGGCATCAGCGTGCGCTTCTGGGGCACGGCCTTGCGCGGCTTGGGGACCGGGTAGCGGGTTTCCAGGCCGAGCATGTGGGCTTCGCAGCCCTGCTCCAGCGGGCACAGCAGGCAGCTGGGTTTGCTGCGGGTGCAAAGGGTGGCGCCCATGTCCATCATGGCCTGGGTGTAGGCGTTGACCCGGTTGTGGGGCGTAAAGCGCTCTGCGGTGGCCCACAGCTGTTTTGCGACCTTTGGTTCGCCCGGGTAGCCCTCTTGTGCGGTAAAGCGCGCCAGCACGCGTTTGACGTTGCCGTCGAGGATCGGCGCGCGCAGGCCCATGCTCAGGCTGGCAATCGCGCCAGCGGTGGACAAGCCGATGCCGGGCAATTGCGTGAGCTTTTCGACATCACAGGGAAACTCACCGCCATATTCGGCAACGACGATCTTCGCGGTCTTTTGCAGGTTACGCGCCCGGGTGTAGTACCCCAGCCCGGTCCACAGGTGCAGCACTTCGTCTTCCGGTGCGGCTGCCAGGGCTTCGACCGTTGGCAGGGATGCCATAAAGCGGTCGAAGTAGTTCAGCACGGTGCTGACCTGGGTCTGCTGCAACATGATCTCCGAGACCCACACCCGGTACGGCGTGATGCCCTGTTGCCAGGGCAGGTCATGGCGACCGTGGCGGTCGTACCAGTCGAGCACCGCCGTTGAAAATTGCTCGTTTCTCATCGCTTGAACAGGCCTTTCAAAGCGTCTTTCAACTGTGGATTAACCTTGTCGAGTTTCTGTTCAAGCTTCTCGCTGAGCTTGTTGCCCGCCGCCTTGATAGCGACCTGGCTCAAGCCGTCCTTGTCCAGGCGGCATGCTTTGGCGCCCAGTTCCAGCGGGCCACGGCAGCGCAGCGGGACTTCGATATTCTGGAAGTTGGAACCCACTTCACAGGCCGGGTCCGGCACGTCGCGCTGGTCGCCTTCGACGATGATGCCGACGCGGTAGTCCATGCCCAGTACGCGCAGGTCGATGTCACCGTTGCCGTTGACGGCCAGCCCCGGGATGCGCGCTTTCAGGTCCGGGTTGCTGGCCACGCCGTTACGGAAGGTCAGGTTGCCCTTGAGCTCCTGGAACGGAGTGTCCTTGCTGCGTTGTTCGCCGCTGAGAGTCTTGCGGTTGAGCAGGGCGATGCCGGTGCACAGTTGCTGCTCAAGGTTGGCGTTGATCAGCACGCCGTTGTTGATCGCGAAGCTGGCGGTGCCGTTGAGGCTGTCGATCAAGGCCTTTTGGCTATTGCCGCGACCGTTGAGGTTGCTATCGAGGGTTAGCTGGCCCTTCACCGGCGGGTTCTGCCCCTGGGCTTGCAGGATGCGTTCGACCGGCACTTGCTTGATATGGGTTTGCAGCGCCAGCAACGGGATGTCCTGGCGCACGTCAAGGTTGCCGTTGGCCTGGAAGGTGCCGTTGTAGAGACCACCGCTCAACGTGTCGAGCTTGAGCTGGCCATCGAGGCCGGAGGCTTTCAGGGCGGCATTCTGGATTGGCAGCTTGCTCAGGGTCAGTTGGCCGAAGGACAGGTCGGCGTTCACGTCCAGGGTGCGCAGGCGGGTCAGTGGCAGCAGCTTGTCGGTACTCCACGCGCCTTTGGTCGGGGCGTCCGGCAGCGGTGTGGTGCTACCGGCCGCCATGGCGCCGGCTTCGCTGTTTTGCACTTCAGCCTGGCGTGCGGCCGCAGCGCCCTTGGCGGCTTCGGACTTGGCCGGCAGGTAGTTGTCGGCATTGAACGTGTCGGCCTTGAGCTGCACCCGCAGGGACTGCTTGGCGAAATCGTCCACGGCCAGGCGCCCGCTAAAGGTGCTTTCGTCGAGCTTCAGGGTGAGGTCTTCGAGCGCCAGGCTGGTCGGCGTGCCCTTGAGGCGGCTGACCAGCTCGACCTTGCTCAGGCTGCCTGCGGCCATCGGCGGCAGCGGGTTGCCAACGCTGTCGAGGAACTTGGCCAGGTCAAACTGGGCAATCGACAGGGCGCCGCTGAGTTGCGGGGTCTTGTCCAGGTCGTTGACCTTCAGCTCGCCCAGGGCGCGCAGTTGGTTCAGCGACAGTTTCATGCCGGTCCATTCGGCAATATTGGCAGACTGGTCCAGCAGCAACTGGCCCTGGGTCGAAAAGGTCAGGGTCTTGCCTTGCAGCGGCTCGCCGGTGGCTTCACCGGTGACTTTCATGTCTTCGAACTGGTAGCGCTTGAGGGCACGCTGGATGCGCAGGTTGCCGTTGACCTCGGTCTTGACGCGCATCAGCGGCTGGTTGGTGCCGAAGAAGGCGGTGAGTTTCACCGGAATGCTCGCACCTTCGTGCACAGCGCCGGCGCTCAACTGAATGCTTTCGGCGCTGAATTGCTTGCCGGTCTGCTCGTCGTTGTATTCGACGCGGGCGTTGTTGATGGTCAGGCTGTCGATGTCCAGGCGGATCGGCTGCGGTGGCTTTTCAGGCTTGGGCGGCGTGGCCGCTTCAGCGACGGCGGGCGCGGTGGCAGGTGTACCTGGGTCCGGCACATTCTTGCCGATGTCTTCCCAATTGCCATGGCCATGCACATCTTTGTTCAGGCGCAGGTTCAGGCCTTCGACACGCACATCGCTCATCTGCACTTCACGGCGCAGCAGCGGCAGCACGCGCACCGACAGGCCGAGCATCTGCAAGTCGGCAAACGGTTGGGTAGGGTTGGTCAGGGTCGCAACGCTGGCCTCGTGCAATTCCAGACCGAGCCAGGGGAACAGGCTCCACCCGATGTCGCCATTGAGCGTCAGCTCGATGTGGGCCTTGTCGCGGGCAATCTGGCGAATCTCGTCTTTGTAGTCGTTGGGATCGAAGAGATGGGTCAGGGCAAAGCCTAGAGCCACAATGATCAGCAACAGCCCGAGGAGTACCAGACCCAGGATTTTGCCGAACGCTTTCATGGGCGAGTCCTTGTATGTCGATTTTAAAATTTAGCCGCAGAGTATAACGCCCGAAGGCTTACGTCAGTTCGCGGATAGTTACATTGTATCCAGACGCGGAAAAACGGAATTTTGGCGCCAAACAAATCAGATATCCCGAAAAAGGTGATGTCAGTTTGGTTTTTCTGTCATCCACAGATGCTAATCTCTGCGTGTTCGTCTGCCTTCTGCGACTAAACGTCGCGCAAAAATGGAGCTTTACTCAACAAATATGGCCACGCCTTGCGTGTAAGGCCAAAGGAGAGAGCGCCTGACGAACACATACTAATAACTGGGGGAAACACCAATGAGCACTCGCACTGCGGCAGGTTCAACTGCCGCACAGCCTGCGTTCCTGTCCAAGGAACGTATTATCGCCAAGCCCGGGTTCAACCGTTGGCTGGTACCGCCGGCCGCCCTGGCCATCCACTTGTGCATCGGCATGGCCTACGGCTTCTCGGTGTTCTGGTTGCCGTTGTCCAAGGCGCTGGGTATCACCGCACCGGTCGCTTGCGCGCCGGACATGAGCTTTATCAGCCAGGTCTTCTCGTCTCAATGTGACTGGCCCATCTCCATGCTGGGCTGGATCTACACCCTGTTTTTCATCTTCCTGGGCTGCTCGGCAGCCATCTGGGGCGGCTGGCTGGAACATGCCGGGCCACGTAAAGCGGGCGTCGTGTCGGCCTTGTGCTGGTGTGGCGGCCTGCTGATCTCCGCATTGGGGATCTATACCCACCAGATCTGGCTGATGTGGATCGGTTCCGGGGTGATTGGCGGTATCGGCCTGGGCTTGGGCTATATCTCGCCGGTGTCGACCCTGATCAAGTGGTTCCCGGACAAGCGCGGCATGGCCACGGGTATGGCGATCATGGGCTTTGGTGGCGGCGCGATGGTTGGCGCCCCGCTGGCAGCAGCCTTGATGGGCCACTTTTCCTCGCCGACCAGCGTCGGCGTGTGGCAGAGCTTCGTGGTCATGGCCGTGATCTACTTCGTGTTCATGATCGGCGGCGCCTTGTCGTACCGTGTTCCGCCGACCGGCTGGAAGCCTGAGGGCTGGACCGCCCCGGCGAGAAAAGCCAGCAACGCGATGATCACCCATCGCCACGTGCACGTGAGCGTCGCCTGGAAAACCCCGCAATTTCGCCTGGTGTGGCTGGTACTGTGCCTGAACGTGTCTGCCGGCATCGGCATCCTCGGCATGGCTTCGCCGCTGCTGCAGGAAGTGTTCGGCGGCAAACTGCTCGGTAACGGCCTGACGTTTGGTCAGCTTGATGCCGGCCAACTGGCTTCCATCGCGGCCATTGCCGCCGGCTTCACCGGCCTGTTGAGCTTGTTCAACATCGGTGGCCGGTTCTTCTGGGCGTCGTTCTCCGACTACCTGGGCCGTAAAAACACCTATTTCGTGTTCTTCGCCCTGGGCTTTGCCCTGTACGCGTTGATCCCGAACCTGGGTCACCTGGGCAACGTGGCGCTGTTCGTGGCCGCGTTCTGCATCATCCTGTCGATGTACGGCGGTGGTTTTGCGACGGTCCCGGCGTACCTGGCGGACCTGTTCGGTACACAAATGGTGGGTGCGATCCACGGTCGCCTGCTGACGGCCTGGGCCGCGGCGGGCGTATTGGGCCCGGTGCTGGTGAACTACCTGCGTGAGTACCAGTTGAGCATCGGCGTTGAGCGCGCTGCCGCTTACGACATCACCTTGTACATCCTCGCCGGCCTGCTGGTACTGGGCTTCCTGTGCAACCTGCTGGTACGGCCGGTGGCAGACAAGTACTTCATGACCGACGCCGAACTGGCTGCCGAACAGGCGCTGGGCCATGACAAAGGCGCCGATTCCAGCACCGTGCTGGAGTGGAAAGCCTCCTCCGCCAGCGTGCCATTGGCG
Source organism: Pseudomonas sp. A125 (assembly GCF_055409485.1). Taxonomy (NCBI): domain Bacteria; kingdom Pseudomonadati; phylum Pseudomonadota; class Gammaproteobacteria; order Pseudomonadales; family Pseudomonadaceae; genus Pseudomonas; species Pseudomonas sp. A125. The sequence goes on along the minus strand of NZ_JBUZVP010000004.1, from coordinate 200,025 downwards.
GTTGCCGCCTGGCTGGCGGTGGGCATTCCGTTGGCGTGGGGCGTGTGGGTCACCCTGCAAAAGACGGCGGTACTGTTCCACTAACACCGCGTAACCCTTGTGGGAGCGGGCTTGCCCGCGATAGCAGCGCCTCGGTATACCCGATACACCGAGGTGCCTATATCGCAGGCAAGCCAGCTCCCACAGTTGTACTGACATGTCTATCCTCGACACTCCATCAGTCTTATCCCCTCCGATGTTTCTGTTTGGCGCCCGCGCCCCTATAATGGCTGCCTTTTTCGCCCAATGATTTTGCGGAGCTGGTGATGGCCGAACGTAAGGCGTCCGTCGAGCGCGACACTCTGGAAACCCAGATCAAAGCCTCGATTAACCTGGATGGCACCGGAAAGGCCCGATTTGATATCGGTGTACCTTTTCTTGAGCACATGCTGGACCAGATCGCCCGTCACGGGCTGATCGACCTGGATATCGTCAGCAAGGGCGACCTGCATATCGACGACCACCACACGGTGGAAGACGTCGGTATCACGTTGGGCCAGGCATTTGCCAAAGCCATCGGCGACAAGAAAGGCATCCGTCGCTACGGCCATGCCTACGTCCCGCTGGATGAAGCGCTGTCGCGTGTGGTCATCGACTTCTCCGGCCGCCCAGGCCTGCAGATGCACGTGCCCTACACTCGCGCCACCGTGGGCGGCTTCGACGTTGACCTGTTCCAGGAGTTCTTCCAGGGCTTCGTCAACCACGCGCTGGTCAGCCTGCACATCGACAACCTGCGTGGCACCAACACCCACCACCAGATCGAGACCGTGTTCAAGGCCTTCGGTCGCGCCCTGCGCATGGCCGTGGAGCTGGATGACCGCATGGCCGGGCAAATGCCGTCGACCAAGGGCGTCCTGTAATGCAGACGGTCGCGGTTATCGATTACGGCATGGGTAACCTGCATTCGGTGGCCAAGGCCCTCGAACACGTAGGTGCCGGCAAGGTACTGATCACCAGCGATGCTGCGGTGATTCGCGAAGCCGACCGGGTGGTTTTCCCGGGTGTTGGCGCAATTCGCGACTGCATGGCCGAGATTCGCCGCCTGGGTTTTGACAGCCTGGTACGCGAAGTCAGCCAGGACCGGCCGTTCCTCGGCATCTGCGTGGGCATGCAAGCCTTGCTCGACAGCAGTGAAGAGAACGCCGGCGTCGACTGCATCGGCCTGTTCCCGGGCCAGGTGAAGTTTTTCGGCAAGGACCTGCACGAAGACGGCGAACACCTGAAGGTGCCGCACATGGGCTGGAACGAAGTACGCCAGACCGTGGACCACCCGCTGTGGCACAACGTGCCGGACCTGGCGCGTTTCTACTTCGTACACAGCTACTACATCGCCGCCGGTAACCCGCGCCAGGTGGTGGGTGGCGGGCACTATGGCGTCGACTTCGCCGCGGCCCTGGCCGACGGTTCGCGCTTTGCCGTGCAGTTCCACCCGGAGAAGAGCCATACCCATGGCCTGCAATTGCTGCAGAACTTCGCCGCGTGGGACGGGCGCTGGTAATGGCCAAGAAGGTCAAGCCGCCGATCTTGAACCTCACTCCCCAGCAGGAGAGTGAGGCCACCGACAAGATCAAACGTTTCATGGAAGACCGCTTCGAGCTCAAGCTCGGCTCGTTCGAGGTTGCGGAAATCCTCGAACTGTTCACCACTGAAATTGCTCCGCACTATTACAACAGGGCGATTTTCGATGTGCAGACCCACCTTAAAGAAAGGTTCGAAAGCATCGAAAGCGACTTGTGGGCGCTCGAGAAACCCTGATTTCCCGAGCAACGCTGAATATCGAATAAGGTTTGCCAGATGCTGATTATTCCCGCTATCGATCTCAAGGACGGCGCTTGCGTACGTCTGCGCCAGGGCCGCATGGAAGATTCCACGGTGTTCTCCGATGACCCGGTGAGCATGGCTGCCAAGTGGGTGGAAGGCGGTTGCCGTCGTCTGCACCTGGTGGACTTGAACGGTGCGTTCGAAGGCCAGCCGGTCAACGGCGAAGTCGTCACGGCGATCGCCAAGCGCTACCCGAACCTGCCGATCCAGATCGGCGGCGGTATCCGCTCCCTGGAAACCATCGAGCACTACGTGAAAGCGGGCGTGAGCTACGTGATCATCGGCACCAAGGCCGTGAAAGACCCGGCCTTTGTCGCCGAAGCCTGTCGTGCATTCCCCGGCAAAGTGATCGTGGGCCTGGACGCCAAAGACGGCTTCGTCGCCACCGACGGCTGGGCCGAGATCAGCACCGTCCAGGTGATCGACCTCGCCAAGCAGTTTGAAGCCGACGGCGTCTCCGCCATCGTTTATACCGACATCGCCAAAGACGGCATGATGCAGGGCTGCAACGTACCGTTCACCGCTGCGCTGGCCGCCGCCACCAAGATCCCGGTGATCGCTTCCGGCGGTATCCACAACCTGGGCGACATCAAGTCGCTGCTGGACGCGAAGGCCCCAGGGATCATCGGCGCGATCACCGGCCGGGCGATCTATGAAGGCACCCTGGACGTCGCTGAAGCCCAGGCTTACTGCGACGCCTACAACGGCTGAGGACTGACCATGGCGCTGGCCAAACGCATCATCCCTTGCCTGGACGTCGACAACGGTCGCGTGGTCAAGGGCGTCAAGTTCGAGAACATCCGTGACGCCGGCGACCCGGTGGAAATCGCCCGTCGCTACGACGAACAGGGTGCCGACGAGATTACCTTTCTCGACATCACCGCCAGCGTCGATGGTCGCGACACCACGCTGCATACCGTGGAGCGCATGGCCAGCCAGGTGTTTATCCCGCTGACCGTGGGCGGTGGCGTACGTACCGTGCAGGACATTCGCAACTTGCTGAATGCCGGCGCGGACAAGGTTTCGATCAACACTGCAGCCGTGTTCAACCCGGAATTCGTGGGCGAAGCCGCGCAGCACTTCGGTTCGCAGTGCATCGTGGTGGCCATCGACGCCAAGAAAGTCTCCGGGCCGGGCGAAACCCCACGCTGGGAGATCTTCACCCACGGCGGTCGCAAGCCAACCGGGCTGGACGCGGTGGAGTGGGCGATGAAAATGGAAGCCCTGGGCGCCGGTGAAATCCTGCTGACCAGCATGGACCAGGACGGCATGAAAAACGGCTTCGACTTGGGCGTGACCCGGGCCATCAGCGATGCGCTGGGCATCCCGGTAATCGCTTCGGGCGGCGTCGGCAACCTGCAGCACCTGGCCGACGGTGTGCTTGAAGGCCACGCCAGCGCCGTGCTGGCGGCGAGTATTTTCCACTTTGGCGAATACACCGTTCCCGAGGCCAAGGCCTACATGGCGGCGCGCGGTATCGTCGTTCGCTAAACGCTACTGGACACCATGGCAGGCTCGCGGCACTCTCTGGGCTTGCCATGGATCCCGGTAACTTTCATGTTCAAAGACCTGCTGCTCGCCCTCGCCAGTACCTCCATCCTTTTGGCGGGTTCGGCACACGCCGACGAACCGTCTGACAACGCTTCTTTGGTGTTGCTCACGGAGAACTTCCCGCCTTACAACATGGCGAAAAACGGCAAGAACTTCGCCAAGGAAGAGAACATCGAAGGCATCGCCGTGGACATCGTCCATGAGACCTTCAAGCGCGCCGGTATCTCCTACAACCTGACTCTGCGTTTTCCTTGGGAGCGGATCTACAAGCTCGCCCTGGAAAAACCCGGCTACGGCGTATTTGTGATGGCCCGCCTGCCGGACCGTGAGGCGCTGTTCAAATGGGTCGGCCCCATCGGCCCGGACGACTGGGTGCTGCTGGCCAAGGCAGACAGCAAGATCCAACTCACCGACCTTGAGCACGCCCGGCGCTACAGAATCGGCGCCTACAAGGGCGACGCCATTGCCGAAAGCCTGGAAAAACAGGGCCTCAAGCCCGTCATCGTGCTGCGCGATCAAGACAATGCGCAAAAGCTGGTGGATGGCCAGATCGACCTGTGGGCCACCGGCGACCCGGCGGGGCGTTACCTGGCGCGCCAGGTCGGGGTGACCGGGCTCAAGACCGTGCTGCGTTTCAACAGTGCCGAGCTGTACCTGGCGTTGAACAAAAACGTGCCGGATGAGGTGGTGGCCAAGCTTCAGGCGGCCCTGGATCAGTTACGAGACGAAGGTGTCGTCGATGCCATCATGGGGCGTTATCTCTAGGGTGGCCTCAGCGGTATCAGGCGCTGTCAGCAGTTGCTCGGGTGTGGCGGGTTGAGGTGGCAGCAACTCGCTGAAGTGCACGTTTTCTCCATTGGCGTATTTAAGTGTTGCGCCCAGTTGGCTGCCGTCCGTGCGAAGCAATTTGTACTCGCTCCTGATCAGGTAGGCGCCGATGGATTTGTTTGCAGGCACGTAGGCAATCACTTCGAACAGGCTGGTCTGGCCCCAGCCTTTGGCCGATGTGGCGGTGTGGGTAAAATCGAGGTCAAGCCGAGCGCAGATTTTTAACGGGTGCCCGGATGACCATCCACTCGCCCATCCGATTCCAGTCAAGGCGCGGAGGCCTGCGGACAGGTTGTCGACTTCTCCCCTGTAGACCGTCCAATTGAAGGTCTTGCTGATCGGGGATGGGTTGTGACCCGTGCTCACCAGAATGTATTGGTCGTTCCTTTCCAATCGATAGGTGGGGCAGTTGCTCAATTGCTCGATGGGTGTCAGTTCTGGATCTTTCACTGCAAACCAAGGTAGCTCACACACATGAGGGGCATGTGCCGCGTCCCATAGCGCGCGCTGTTGCGGGTCCAGCACTGGGGGTAACGGCGGTAGATGGCGGGTATGCAGGGGCAAGTCCAGGCGCAGCGCATGCGTTGTGGTTTGCTGCGTTGGCCTGGCATAACCGGTGGCCCCGACAAAGGTACCCGCTGCCAGGTAGGTTTCGCCGGGTGCCGCCTCTGGAGGGCTAATGTTCCAGGCGCTGAAATCATTGTGCGCACCACTGCCTTTGTCGTTCCAGATCGGTTGGTCCGGATGGGCGCCAACCACCAGGTCGGCCCTGACGCACCGAACCGTGTTACGTGGCGGCTTCTCATTGCCGACGCCACACACCATGCCCAGCGCCACATATCCTCGTGGCGGAATCGGGCGCCAGATAGATACTTCTGCGCGGACCCTTTTGCCGGAATGCCGCCAGACCAACTCGAAATCATCGGGTGTGCGTAACGCGGTGCCATTTACGTTATCGGCCTCGCTGACCACGGCGACGATCTTGCGATGATTGATGTTGTGATAGTCCCCGATCGCGACATCGCCCAAGGAAATAAAATTGCTCAATGCGTCCGAGGATGTGCTCGGGCGCCAGAAGGTAACAGCCTGTTGGGACCGGGTACCTTTATCGTTCCAGATAGGAGCAAATTCAGTGGTGAAGTTGATGAGCAGGTCTTTGTATTGCAGTGCGTTCATGAGCAGACTCTCCAGTTGATCCAAGGATCCACTATCGGAAAGTCGGCCAGGTGGTGGGCGGTAGCTATTTAGCGCTAGCGGTACGTACCGTTTTTACCGTGGCCGGCCATGGCCTGGTTACTGCGCAGGCTGATCATCAACTTGATATCGATCCACTCCACACCCTGAGACTTGAGCTTGGGCAATTCGCGTTCCAGCACTGCCAGGGTTTGCGGGTAAGGGTGGCCGATCATCACCGCCGAGCCTTGTTTGTGGGCCAGCTTGATGGCGGTTCGCAGTTGGGTGGTGATGGCCGCTTCGGTGCGTTCGTCATCGAGGAACACATCCCGCGAGACGCTGGCCAGGCCGATCTTTTGCGCCTCGGCAGCGGCAACGGTCTTGGCACTGGTACGGCTGTCGACGAAGAACTTGTGGCGCCGTTGCAACTCACTCATCAACCAGGCCATGGCCTCTGGCTGCGCCGTCATGCGGCTGCCCATGTGGTTGTTGATGCCGGCCGTATAGGGCACGGCCTTGAAGGCGGCGTCCAGGCGCTTGCCCAGCTCTTCGATGGGCAGGTCAGGGTGCCAGGCAAACGGGCCGGTGGCCGGGTCCATGGGCATGTGCAGGATCACGATCTTGCCGGCCTTGTGGGCTTCGCGGGCGAATTCGGCGGCGTGGGGTGTGTCGGGCATGATCGCCGTGGTCACTGGGCCAGGCAGGGCGAGCACGCGACGATCCCGGGGCAGGTTTTGCCCCAGGTCGTCGATGATCAGGGTCAGGTAGGCTTTGTGTTCGGTGGGCGCGGCACTGGCGGGGTTGCCCTGGGCAACTCCCGCCAGACAGCACAGCAAAGCGATGATCAGTGCACAACGCATATCAACGGCTACGCGTAATGCTCAGGCCCTTGAGCAGGCTCAGTGCCTGGGCCAACTGATAGTCGTCGTCCTGTGGCATCGGCTTGGCTTTCGAGCCGCTGCCGGTTGGCTGGTCGGCACCGCCGTTGCCATTGCCCAGGTGACCTTGCAAGTCAGCTTCCTTGTAGAACTCGCTGTCAGCTTCGTTGGTGATCTTGGCCTTGCGCACTTCGATGTCTGGCACGATGCCCTGGGCCTGGATCGAGCGACCGTTCGGCGTGTAGTACAGCGCCGTGGTGATCTTCAGTGCGCGGTCGTTATTCAGCGGCAACACGGTTTGCACCGAGCCTTTGCCGAAGCTGGTGGTGCCCATCAGCACGCCGCGTTTCTGGTCCTGCAGGGCGCCGGCGACGATTTCCGAGGCCGAGGCGCTGCCGCCGTTGATCAGCACGACCATCGGCACGCCTTCACTGAGGTCGTTGCCGGTGGCCGAGAAGCGCAACTCGGAGTTGGCGATACGGCCCTTGGTGTAGACGATCAGGCCTTTGGTGATGAAATGGTCGACCACTTCCACCGCCGCCTGCAGCACGCCGCCTGGGTTGTTGCGCAGGTCGAGCACGATGCCGCTGAGTTTCTTGCCATTGTCTTTACGCAGCTTGGCCAGGGCCTTGGCCACTTCGTCGCCGGTCTTGACCTGGAACTGGGTGATGCGGATGTAACCGTAACCCGACTCCAGCAGTTGGCTCTTCACGCTCTTGACCGTGATGGTCGCGCGCGCCAGGGTCACGTCAAACGGGTTGCCGCCGTCGCGCACCAGGGTCAGGGTGATTTTCTGGCCGAGCTTGCCGCGCATCTTGTCGACGGCTTCGGTCATGGTCTGGCCACGGGTCGGCTGGCCATTGATCTTGACGATCAGGTCGCCGGCCTGGATCCCGGCCTTGGAGGCCGGCGTGTCGTCGATCGGCGAGACCACTTTGATCTGGCCGTCTTCGGCGCCGACTTCAATGCCCAGGCCACCGAATTCACCGCTGGTGCTTTCCTGCAGTTCGGCGAAATCTTCCGGGCCCAGGTAAGCGGAGTGCGGGTCAAGGTTGCTGAGCATGCCCTTGATGGCATTTTCCAGCAGTGTCTTGTCGTCTACAGGTTCGACATAAGCGGCCTTGATCCGGTCCATGACCTCGGCAAAGGTGCGCAACTCGTCCAGCGGCAACGGGGCCTTGGTGGTCGCGGCCGTGGCTGACTGGGCGGTCTGGTCGGCGAATGCCAAAGGCGCGCCTATTACCAGGGCGATCGTCAGGGCCAGCGATGTGAGGCGGGACAAATGCAGCATGTCGAACGAACTCCTAATGTAGATGCGACCCTTATCCTTGGGTGCGGCACCATTGTGCGGGGTCGCTCGGGCGGCCCTGCTGACGAATAGCGAAGTACAGCGCCGGAGTGTCCTGGCCACCACTGTTACCGACAGTGGAGATGGACTCACCGGCTTTTACAACATCACCTGCCGCTTTAAGCAAAGTTTGATTGTGGCCGTAAAGGCTCAAATAGCCATTACCGTGGTCAAGAATCACCAACAAACCTGCGCCCCGCAGCCAATCGGCGAACACCACACGGCCGCCGTGAATGGCGTGGACCTGTGTGCCGGCGCCGGCACTGATCATCACACCGTCCCATTTGGCGCGGGTGTCATCGCCACGGGTTTCACCAAAGCGTGCCAGTAGTCGACCATCAACAGGCCATGGAAGTTTGCCCCGGGCTGAAGCAAAAGGTCCGCCGAAGGATTCGCCGGCGCTGGAAACCAGCGGGCCAGGCGCTGCACGCGCCGGTTTACGCGGGGCCGGGGCGTCGGTGGCGCTGGCAACTGCCTCGGCAGCCTCACGCTCGCGCTTTTTTTCGGCTTCCTGCTGGGCCAGCAGCGCTTTTTGCCGCGCTTGCTCTGCCTCACGGGCCTGGCGAGCCAGGGTTTCCTCGATGGTTTTCAGGACTTTACCGAGGTCAGCCTGGTCTTGCTCGCGGGCCTGGAGCTTGGCGTCACGGGCCTTCACGTCATCATTGAGCTTGGCCAGCGCCTGCTGGCGCTCCTTGCGCACCTTGTCCAGTTCGTCGCGCTGGCTGTCGAGGGCGCTTTTCTGGTCGAGCAACTGCGACTGCTGGTTGGCGATTTCTGTTTCAACGTTGGCCAACTGGCGCAGGGTCTCGTTGAAGCTTTTCAGTTGCTCCAGGCGGGCCTTGCTCAGGTAGTCGTAATAGGTGAGGGTGCGGGCGAATTTTTCCGGGTTCTGCTGGTTGAGCAGCAGCTTGAGGTATTCCTGGCGGCCGTTCTGATAGGCGGCGCGGGCCTGGATCGCGATCAGGCGTTGCTGTTCAACGCGGGCGCTCTGGAGTTTTTTTTTCTCACCGTCGAGTCGCTCCAGTTCCGACTCGCTCTTCTTTAGTTCTTTTTGCAGCTCCTGGACTTGCTTCTCCAGCTTGCCCATCTCGGTTTCCGTGCCGCGCAGGTCTTTCTGCACGCCGGATTTCTCTTCCTGGAGCTTGCCGAGCAGTTTCTTCAGCTCGGTAATGTCCTGACGCGTAGCGTCCAACTGTTGTTGGGTTTGTGCACGCTCATCGGCAAACGCCGGTTGGAGCAGGCAGACAAGAGCGAGGGTAATCAAGGCGCGAAGCATAGAGGCGGGCGACACCAGGGAAAGGGACGGCCTAGTATGCCCGGCCCACGCTGCAAAAAAAACGTCCAATTCGGGCTGGCAGGCAAGTTAGGTGCCCAGTGGCGGCAGTATGGCAAAAGGACATCCCCGAAGCCGCCTCCGAACCTTGTGGGAGCTGGCTTGCCGGCGATGCAGGCACCTCGGTGTTTCAGAGACACCAGGTTGATGCTATCGCTGGCAAGCCAGCTCCTACAGGATTACGCGGTGCTTCGGGGTCAGACCAGGATTGAGGTCCCGGTCATCTCTTTCGGCTTCTCCAGCCCCATCAGCATCAACATGGTCGGTGCCACATCGGCCAGCACGCCGCCGTCACGCACTTTCAGGTCGCGCTTGCCCACGTAGATGAACGGCACCGGTTCGGTGGTGTGGGCGGTGTGGGCCTGGCCGGTGGACTCGTCGGACATTTGCTCGCAGTTGCCGTGGTCAGCGGTGATCAGCGCCTCGCCGCCCACCTTGTCCAGGGCGTCGACGATGCGGCCGACGCACAGGTCCAGGCATTCCACGGCTTTTACGGCGGCTTCGAGGTTGCCGCTGTGGCCCACCATGTCACCGTTGGCGTAGTTGACCACGATCACGTCGTAACGCTGGTGCTCGATGGCGTCGACGATCTTGTCCGTGACTTGCGGGGCACTCATTTCCGGCTGCAGGTCGTAGGTGGCGACTTTCGGCGACGGGATCAGGATGCGTTCTTCGCCCGGGAACGGTTCTTCACGGCCGCCGGAGAAGAAGAAGGTCACGTGGGCGTATTTTTCGGTCTCGGCAATGCGCAGCTGAGTCTTGCCGTTTTTTGCCAGGTAATCGCCCAGTACGTTTTCCAGGCTGCCCGGGGCGAACGCCGATGGAGCCGGGATGTTGGCGGCGTATTGGGTCAGCATCACGAATTCGACTTTCGGCTGGCGTGCGCGCTCAAAGTCCTTGAAGCCGTCATCGACAAACACATGGCTCAGTTCGCGGGCACGGTCGGCGCGAAAGTTCATGAACACCAGGGCGTCGCCGTCTTCGATCCTGACCGGCTCACCGATGGTGGTGGCTTTGACGAATTCGTCGCTCTCGCCACGGGCGTAGGCGGCTTCCAGGCCTTCCTGGGCGGTGGCGGCGTTGAATTCGGCCTGGCCATCGGCGATCAGGTTGTAGGCCTGGGCTACGCGGTCCCAGCGGTTGTCACGGTCCATCGCGAAGTAACGGCCGACCAGGCTGGCGATACGGCCCTTGCCGAGGGTCTTGAAGGTTTCGTCCAGCAGCTCGATGGAGGACTGGGCGCTTTTTGGCGGGGTGTCGCGCCCGTCGAGGAAGGCGTGCAGGTAGATCTTCTCGGCGCCACGCTTGAAGGCCAGTTCGGCCATGGCGATCAGGTGGTCCTGGTGGCTGTGGACGCCGCCGTCCGACAGCAGGCCCATGAAGTGCACGGCCTTGCCGGCCTTGACCGCTTTATCCACGGCCGCGCAAATGGTCGGGTTTTCGAAAAACTCGCCGTCGCGGATCGATTTGGTCACGCGGGTGAAGTCTTGATAGACCACTCGTCCGGCGCCGAGATTCATGTGGCCGACTTCCGAGTTGCCCATTTGGCCGTCCGGCAGGCCAACATCCATGCCCGACCCGGAGATAAGGCCGTTCGGTACGGTAGCGCTCAGACGGTCCAGTACTGGCTTGTTGGCCGAGTACACAGCGTTGTCGTGGTGGCTTTCACTGTGTCCGAAGCCATCGAGAATTATCAGGACCAAAGGTTTAGGCGTGGTAGTCATAGATCCTCTCGCGGCGGTAATGAATGAAGGGAATAGAAAAGGGAGTGGCAGTTTAAAGCGAAGTTCCGACCACGTCACCGCTTTACGGGGGTTGGCCGACCATGGCGGCTGTGTATACTTACCGCCATTTTAACGCCCTGGAACCTCCTTGATGGTTGATCACCTGATTGCATTTGCCACTACCCACTATTTGCTCGCTGGTGCGTTCGTCGTACTGCTGGCGCTGCTGATCGCTCACGAAATGAGCCGCGGTGGCCGCAGCCTCAGCACGTCCGAGCTGACCGCCCTGGTCAACAAGGATGAGGCCGTGGTGGTGGACATTCGTCCCGCCAAGGATTTCGCCGCCGGTCACATTGTTGGCGCGCTGAACATTCCTCAGGACAAGCTGATTTCGCGCCTGCCCGAGCTGGAGAAGTACAAGGCCAAGACCATCATTCTGGTCGACGCCCAAGGCCAGCACTCCGGCACTCACGCCCGCGAGATGCTGAAAACCGGTTTCAACGCCGCCAAACTGTCCGGTGGCATCTCCAGCTGGCGTGGCGATAACCTGCCGCTGGTGAAGTGATATGAGCCAGGTTGTCGTTTATTCCAGCGATTATTGCCCTTACTGCTCGCACGCCAAGGCCCTGCTCAAGAAGAAGGGCGTTGCCTTCGAAGAGATCAAGGTTGATGGCAAGCCCCAGGTGCGCGCCGAGATGACCAAGAAGGCAGGACGTTCATCGGTTCCACAGATCTGGATCGGTGATGAGCATATCGGTGGATGCGATGACCTGGTCGCCTTGGACAGCGCCGGTAAACTGGATGCGCTGCTTCACGTCTGACTCCCAACCCCTAAAAGACCCCAAGATCACGAAGGATCTGCGATGACTGACCAACAGAACACCGAAGCGGCAGCAGAAGAGGCTCAAGGCCCACAATTTTCCCTGCAGCGTATCTACGTACGTGACTTGTCGTTCGAAGCGCCAAAAAGCCCGGCGATCTTCCGTCAGGAATGGACCCCAAGCGTTGCGCTGGACCTGAACACCCGTCAAAAGGCTTTGGAAGGCGACTTCCACGAAGTCGTGCTGACCTTGTCGGTTACTGTCAAGAACGGCGAAGAAGTGGCCTTCATCGCTGAAGTGCAACAGGCCGGTATCTTCCTGATCCAGGGCCTGGACGAAGCGTCCATGAGCCACACCCTGGGCGCGTTCTGCCCGAACATCCTGTTCCCGTATGCCCGTGAGACCCTGGACAGCCTGGTCACCCGTGGCTCGTTCCCGGCGCTGATGCTGGCTCCGGTGAACTTCGATGCCCTGTATGCGCAAGAGCTGCAGCGCATGCAACAGGACGGTTCGCCAACGGTTCAGTAAGAACCCGACGCTGAACTAAATGTGGGAGCTGGTTCGTGTAGGAGCTGGCTTGCCAGCGATAGCATCACTGCGGTGTGACTGACACACCTCGGTACTTGCATCGCGGGCAAGCCCGGCTCCCACACAAACCAGCTCCCACATTTGTTTGTGCTGTGTTACTTGAAACCGAGCTGGCGCCAACCTTCGTAGACCGCGACGGCCACGGTATTGGACAGGTTCAGGCTGCGACAGCCTTCGCGCATCGGCAAGCGCAGGCGGTGGCCGTCGGGCAGCGCGTCCAGCACCTCCGCCGGCAGGCCCCGGCTTTCCGGGCCGAACAGGAAGGCGTCGCCCTCGGCAAAGCTGGCATCATGGAACGGCCGCGAGCCTTTGGTGGTAAACGCGAACAACCGTGGGTGGTTCAGGCTTTCCAGGCAACTGGCGAGGTCGGCATGGCGTTGCAGGGTGGCGTACTCGTGGTAGTCCAGCCCGGCGCGGCGCAGCCGCTTGTCGTCCATGTCGAAGCCCAGCGGCTCGATCAAATGCAGGTGGCAGCCACTGTTGGCGCACAGCCTGATAACGTTGCCGGTATTCGGCGGAATTTCTGGTTGAAAAAGGATGACGTGAAACATGCACGGCTCCGAAGGCAAAGATGCGCTGCATTCTACCCCTGAAGAAGACCCCAGGCCGAAGCTATTGCCACGGGTTTTAGGCTCGTTGGCGATTGTCGGCTTGATGGTGGGCCTGATGATCGGCCGGCTGACCACGCCAGACCCGGTTGAGCTGCAGCAGGTCGAACCTGCCGTCGATGGCGTTGTGGTGTGGTTCAACAGCGAACCCAAGCTGCATGGGGAGCATATCGACGGCACCGTGGCGCTGTTGTTCGATGCGCTCGGCAAGGCCCAGGGCGGGCAACTGAAAGTTAACGACAAGGATGTGAACTGGCGCATTCGCAAGACCGATGGCGGCTTGCTGCTGAACCTGGTGGCGGCTCGGCCGTTGCGCGGGGAATGGTCGGGGGGGAAGGTCGAGGGACGCTGGCGGTTGGAGATCCATCTCCTGGAAGAATAAAAGAGGGAATCCCCGGCCTGCCTGTACCAAGGTTCCCAAAACGGGCTGGGGCTATGGGCGAGTCGCCTCATAAGCCCCGGGTGTAAAGAAGGGAGTTCCCGGCCTGCCTGTACCAGGGCTCCCAAAACGGGGTGAAGCCAAAGGCTTCGGTGTTAAAGAGGGAATCCCCGGCCTGCCTGTACCGAGGTTCCCGAAACGGGTGTGGGGCGCGACGCGATCCGCATCAAGCACCCCGGGTGTAAAGAGGGGATTCTCGGCCTGCCTGTACCAAGGTCCCCGAAACTGGGTAGTAACAGGGTTATTGCAGGGCGCGTGCCAGAACTGCGAAGTGGTGCCAAAAAAAATCTTCATAAAGCGCAAAGCCCCGGAATACGGGGCTTTGGCTTTTTTGGATTTTAATATTTTCTTAACAAGGTTGGTGTTTCAAGCGTTGGATCTGTGCGCGATGCCGGTTCGTGGTGCATTGAAGCGGTGCACGGTCGTTAGTCTGGTACAAAACAAATGTGGGAGCTGGCTTGCTCCCACATTAGATCTTCAGTGGATCAGGGATTAGTGATCAGGCCTCATCACCCTCATCATCATCCCCGCCGTCGACCTTCATCCCCAGCTCCTTGATCTTGCGAGTCAGGGTGTTACGGCCCCAGCCCAGCAGCACGGCGGCGTCGCGACGACGGCCGGCGGTATGCTTGAGGGCGGTTTCGATCATGATCCGCTCGAAGGCCGGCACAGCGCTGTCCAGCAGGTTCGACTGGCCACGTGCCAGAGCCTGGTCGGCCCACTGGCGCAGCGCCTGCTCCCAGTTGGTCACCGGTGCCGAATCCTGAGGCAGGCTCAACAGCTCGGGCGGCAAATCGCTGATATGCACTTCGCGCCCCGACGCCATCACCGTGATCCAGCGGCAGGTGTTCTCCAGCTGACGCACGTTGCCCGGCCATGGCAGGTTCTTCAGGTACTCCTCGGTCTCGCTTTTCAGCAGCTTGGGCTCGACGGCCAGCTCCTGGGCAGCGCGGCTGAGGAAGTGCCGGGCCAGGGTCGGGATGTCTTCGCGGCGGTCCGACATCCGTGGGATGTGGATGCGGATTACGTTCAGGCGGTGGAACAAGTCTTCACGGAATTTGCCGGCGTGCACCAGGGTTTCGAGGTTCTGGTGAGTCGCGGCGATGATGCGTACGTCGACCTTGACCGGCGTGTGCCCGCCTACGCGGTAAAACTCGCCGTCGGCCAGTACCCGCAGCAAGCGCGTCTGGGTGTCGGCCGGCATGTCGCCGATTTCATCGAGGAACAGCGTGCCGCCATCGGCTTGTTCAAAGCGGCCACGGCGCAGGTTGGCCGCGCCGGTGAACGCGCCTTTTTCATGGCCGAACAGCTCCGACTCCATCAAGTCTTTGGGAATCGCCGCCATGTTCAACGCAATGAACGGCGACGCGGCCCGTGGGCTGTGACGATGCAGGGCGTGGGCCACCAGCTCTTTACCGGTGCCCGACTCGCCGTTGATCAGCACAGTGATGTTGGAGTGGCTCAAGCGCCCGATGGCGCGAAACACTTCCTGCATCGCCGGTGCTTCGCCGATGATTTCCGGAGTACGGGTCAGGGCCGGCGGGGCTTCCTGGTTCTGCTGTTCCTGTGCGTGCTGGTTGGCGCGTTTTACCAGCGCCACTGCTTCGTCCACGTCGAACGGTTTCGGCAGGTATTCAAAGGCGCCGCCCTGATAGGACGCGACAGCGCTGTCCAGGTCCGAGTGCGCAGTCATGATGATCACCGGCAAGCGCGGGTGCTGCTCGCGAATCCGTGCAAGCAGGTCCAGGCCACTGGCGCCAGGCATGCGGATGTCGGAGATGATCACGTCAGGCTGCTGGCGAGCCAGGCGGCTCATCACCCCGTCGGCGCTGTCGAAGCTCTGGGTGGTCATGCCTTCCTGTTGCAAGGCTTTCTCCAGGACCCAGCGGATAGAACGGTCGTCATCGACGATCCAGACAGTTTCACTACGGCTCATGTCGATGGGGCTCCTTGTTCCAGTGGCAGAAAGACCGAGAACGTGGTGTGGCCGGGATGGCTCTCACACTCGATCAAACCCTGGTGCTGGCTGATGATGTTCTGGGTAATGGCCAGGCCGAGCCCGGTACCGTCCGGGCGGCCGCTGACCATTGGGAAAAAGATGGTTTCCTGCAGCTCTGCAGGGATGCCGGGGCCGTTGTCGATGATCTCGACCTTGGTCACCAGGCGATGGCGCACGTGGCCGATGGTGAACTGGCGCAGGGCACGGGTACGCAGGCTGATGCGGCCCAGGCGCAGTTCGTTCTGGCTGCTGATGGCCTGCATCGCGTTGCGCACGATATTGAGCACCGCCTGAATCATCTGTTCGCGGTCGATCAATACGTCGGGAATGCTCGGGTCATAGTCGCGCACCAAGGTGATGCAACCCTGGCTTTCGGCATCCACCAGTTGGCAAACGCGCTCCAGCACTTCGTGCACGTTGGTCATCGCCAGCGATGGCAGCTTGTTGGAGCCGAGCATGCGGTCTACCAGGTTACGCAGGCGGTCGGCTTCCTCGATGATGACGTTGGTGTAGTCCTTCAGGTTCTCGTCCGGCAGTTCACGGGCCAGCAACTGTGCGGCGCCGCGAATCCCGCCCAGCGGGTTCTTGATCTCATGGGCGAGGCCGCGCACCAGCATCTTGCTGGTTTCCTGCTTGGACAGTTGCGCCTCTTCCTTGGTGATGCGCAGCAGGCGATCACGGGGATGCACCTCCAGCAGCAGCAAGGTGGCGCCGTGGCTCAGGATCGGTGTTACCGCGTAGTCGACGGTCAGGGTCTGGCCGGTGAGGGCGGTGAGCATCGCTTCGCGCTTGGTAAACGGGTGCGCCTGCTCCACGGCCTGGCGCAACGAGCTCAAGGCCTCGGCCGATTCGGTGAACAGTTCACTGATAAATTGCCCATGGCTGCGCTGTCCGCTGATGGCCAGCAGCATCTCCGCCGCCGGGTTCATGTACTCAAGACGAAGTTCGTCATTGAGCAGAATGGTCGCGGTGGTCAGGTTGTCGAGTAGCAGGCGGTGCAGTGCGTCGCTGATGGTCATTAGGACCTCTTTTGGAGCAAGGCGCGGGCTTGAGGCACACGCTGATACAAGGAAAATGCAAAAACCAAACCAAGGCTCCGAAAAGAAGCGTTAATGCCTTGAAATGGGGGTTTAAGGCGCGAAACTGTGGCGTTCTGCCAGCTCCGGCGGGAAGTTTCGAACCAAAATGGGCTGGGTAAGTGGGAAGGGTGCAACCTATTGCACCAATATAGTGCGGTTTTGGAAATTCTGTTCAGGAACTCGTTTCACTGAAACCTGTGGGAGCTGGCTTGCCAGCGATAGCTGACTACCAGTTGGTATTTTGGGTGCTGACACACCGCTATCGCAGGCAAGCCAGCTCCTACATTTTTGATTGGGTTCGCAGGTTTAGTTCTTGTAGACGCATAGTTCGGCGGTGGCGCGGATCATTGCTAACTGGTGCAACGTATCTCGGGATGGCTGGTGATTAGCCTGGGCCAGCCATTGTGGACATTGTGGGTTGCTGCGCTCGGGGGTGAAGTCTGCAAGCTGTTGCAGCAGGCGCTTTTGCAGCAGGTCCAGTTCAGGGCGAATTTGGCCGACCAGATCCGGGCGCGGGTCATTGGGTGCCTTGCCTTGCAGCCGCCAGTCGGACAGGTGGGCGTATTGCACCAGTTTGTTCGCTTCGATCTGGGCCGAGAAAAACTGCTCGGCCTGCGCCGGTGCCAGTTTGTAGCTCGGCGCCTGGGCAACGACGCTGGCAATCACGTCCTGCTCCCGTGCACGGTCTTCAACGGGCTTGTGGCTGTCCCATTTGCTCAGGGCCACCTGGTCGGCAATCGCCAGGCGTTCGGCGATGCTGTCGAGCAGTGGGGCGAGGGTGGGTGGTGCTGCGAATACATTGGCGCTGATGGCCAGCAAGATGAACCCAAGTTTAAATTTCAAGGCAGATTCCTCTTCTGTAGGAGCGAGCTTGCTCGCGAAGGTCGTTAACGATAACGCGTAAATATTGAAGAAATGCGGTGCCTTTGGATTTTTCGCGGGCAAGCCCGCTCCCACAGGGTTTTGCGGGGCAAAAAAAAGACCTCCCGAAGGAGGTCTTTTTCATCACGCCACGTTAAGCGGCGCTACCGGATCAGCAGCTGTAGTACAGCTCGTATTCCAGTGGGTGTACGAAGGTGCGGACCTTGATTTCTTCTTCGCTTTTCAGGGCGATGTAGGCATCGATAAAGTCGTCGCTGAACACGCCGCCTTTGGTCAGGAACGCACGGCCCTTGTCCAGCTCTTCCAGGGCTTCTTTCAGGCTGCCGCACACTTGTGGGATCTCTTTGGCCTCTTCAGGCGGCAGGTCGTACAAGTTTTTGTCGGCGGCGTCGCCTGGGTGAATCTTGTTCTGGATACCGTCCAGGCCGGCCATTACCAGGGCTGCGAAGGCCAGGTACGGGTTGGCTGCCGGATCCGGGAAGCGGGCTTCGATACGGCGAGCACGAGGGCTGGACACGTAAGGAATACGGATCGAAGCGGAACGGTTGCGAGCCGAGTAGGCCAGCATTACCGGCGCTTCGAAACCTGGGACCAGACGCTTGTAGGAGTTGGTCGACGGGTTGGTGAAGCCGTTCAGTGCCTTACCGTGCTTGATGATACCGCCGATGAAGTACAGGGCAGTGTCGGACAGGCCGGCATAACCTTCGCCAGCGAAGGTGTTCTTGCCATCTTTGGCGATGGACAGGTGAACGTGCATACCCGAACCGTTATCGCCGTACAGTGGCTTAGGCATGAAGGTAGCGGTACGGCCGTAGGCATCAGCCACGTTGTGTACGCAGTACTTCAGGGTCTGAACTTCGTCAGCCTTGGCTACCAGGGTGTTGAACTTCACACCGATTTCGTTCTGGCCGGCAGTTGCCACTTCGTGGTGGTGAACTTCGATGACCAGGCCCATCTCTTCCATGGCGTTGCACATGGAGGTACGGATTTCGTGGTCGTGGTCGAATGGCGGAACCGGGAAGTAACCACCTTTGACGCCTGGACGGTGGCCTTTGTTGCCGCCTTCGATGTCCTGGTCGGACATCCACGAACCTTGTTCAGAGAAGATCTTGAACATGGAGCCAGAGATGTCGGACTTGAACTTGACCGAATCAAAGATGAAGAACTCTGGTTCCGGACCTACGAATACGGTGTCGCCGATACCGGTCGACTTCAGGTATTCCTCGGCACGCTTGGCGATCGCACGTGGGTCACGGTCGTAGCCTTGCATGGTCGAAGGCTCGATCACGTCGCAGACGATGATCAGCGTTGGGTCTTCGGTGAACGGGTCGAGTACGGCGGTGCTGTCGTCCGGCATCAGGATCATGTCGGAAGCTTCGATGCCTTTCCAGCCAGCAATGGAGGAGCCGTCGAACATTTTGCCTTCTTCGAAGAAGGCGTCATCCAGCGCGTCGCGAGCCGGCATGGTCACGTGGTGCTGAGTGCCTTTTGTGTCCGTGAAGCGCAGATCAATCCATTTGACGTCATGATCTTTGATGAGTTGAACCGACTTCGACATAGTGTCCTCCGGGTGGCTTCGGGCTGGGGTAGTGGAGTAGCCCTTAGAATGTGGGTGATGCCGGCGCGAATACTCGACCAAGGCAACCTGCCTCACAAGAGAGCAAATTGCATGCCAGTGCCCCGACATGGGTTTTTTGCCACAAAATCGCCCCTATAAAGGTGCAATCCGCTGAAACGGAATAAATTGCGCACCGCAATGTAGCGCTTATTTTCATTTATGACCCGTTTTGGTGCGCTAAAGGTCCGTTGCATATTAACTGGTTAAACCTTGAGCGATTTCCGCTATAATCCGCGCCCCCCTTTTTCGGCTGGGCCTGCGCGCGCTGTTTTCATGAAATTAATCGTTAAAGTCTTCCCCGAGATCACCATCAAGAGCCGACCGGTACGGATGCGTTTCATCCGTCAATTGGCCAAAAACATCCGTGCCGTGCTCCGCGATCTGGACCCGGCTGTGGTGGTGAATGGTGTGTGGGACAATCTCGAGCTGGAAACCCGCCTCACAGACCCCAAGGCCTTGAAGGACATGACCGAGCGCCTGAGCTGCGTGCCGGGCATCGCGCATTTCCTGCAGGTTGACGAGTACCCGCTGGGCGACTTCGATGACATCACCGAAAAGTGCAAACAGCACTACGGCGATGTGCTGGCCGGCAAGGTTTTTTCGGTGCGTTGCAAGCGCGCCGGCAAGCATCCGTTCACCTCCATGGATGTAGAGAAATACGTTGGCAGCAAGCTGCGTCGCGAGTGCGGCGCCGCCGGAATTTCCCTGAAAGAGCCGCAAATTGAAGTGCGCATGGAAATTCGCGACCAACGGTTGTTTGTGATTCACAGCCAGCACAACAGCATCGGCGGCTACCCGCTGGGTGCACTGGAACAGACCCTGGTATTGATGTCCGGCGGTTTCGATTCCACCGTGGCGGCCTACCAGATCATGCGCCGCGGGCTGATGAGCCACTTCTGCTTCTTCAACCTGGGCGGGCGTGCACACGAATTGGGCGTGATGGAAGTCGCGCATTACATCTGGAAGAAGTACGGCAGCTCGCAACGGGTGCTGTTTGTCAGCGTACCGTTTGAGGAAGTCCTGGGAGAAATTCTCGGGAAAGTCGATAACAGTCATATGGGCGTAGTATTGAAGCGTATGATGTTGCGCGCTGCGTCCCGAATCGCGGATCGGCTGGAAATCGACGCACTGGTCACCGGTGAGGCGATTTCCCAGGTGTCCAGCCAGACCCTGCCGAACCTGTCGTTGATCGACTCTGTGACCGAGAAGCTGGTATTGCGCCCGCTGATCGCCAGTCACAAGCAAGACATCATCGACCTGGCGACCCAGATCGGCACGGCGGATTTCGCCAAGCACATGCCGGAATATTGCGGGGTCATCTCGGTGAACCCCAAGACGCACGCCAAGCGCAACCGCGTGGAGTACGAAGAACAACAGTTCGACATGGCGGTGCTCGAGCGTGCGCTTGAGAACGCCAAACTGGTGCCGATCGATCGGGTTATCGACGAGTTGGGCCAGGATTTGCAGATCGAAGAAGTCAGCGAGGCTCTGGCCGGTCAGATCATCATCGACATCCGTCACCCGGATGCCGCTGAAGACGAGCCGCTGGAAATCGCTGGCATCGACGTACAAACGTTGCCGTTCTATGCATTGAATGCGCGTTTCAAGGAACTGGATGACAGCCGTCAGTACCTGTTGTATTGCGACAAAGGCGTGATGAGTCGCCTGCATGCCCACCATTTGCTCAGTGAGGGGCATGCCAATGTGCGCGTTTATCGACCGAGCTAAGAGCCCGGGGCTGTTTGCCTGTGGCCTGCGTCACCGGCCCCCCGACTCTGCCGTCAAGCTGTAACGGCAAGGCCTGACTCTACTGTTAATCGCTGCCACGACCTGTCAGCACACCGAATCCTCTGATCGAGATACACAAGTGATCGAAAATCTACGCAACATCGCCATCATTGCTCACGTTGACCATGGTAAGACCACCCTGGTAGACAAACTCTTGCGTCAATCCGGCACCCTGGAGCGCAACGAGCTCAACGACGAGCGCGTGATGGACTCCAACGACCAGGAGAAAGAGCGCGGTATTACCATTCTGGCGAAAAACACCGCCATCAACTGGAACGGCTACCACATCAACATCGTGGACACCCCGGGCCACGCCGACTTCGGCGGCGAAGTTGAACGCGTAATGTCGATGGTTGACTCCGTTCTGCTGCTGGTCGATGCCCAAGACGGCCCTATGCCGCAAACCCGTTTCGTGACCAAGAAGGCTTTCGAAGCCGGCCTGCGTCCAATCGTGGTAATCAACAAGGTTGACCGTCCAGGCGCGCGTCCGGACTGGGTTCTGGACCAGATCTTCGACCTGTTCGACAACCTCGGTGCCACCGAAGAACAGCTGGACTTCAAAGTCGTCTACGCCTCGGCCCTGAACGGCATTGCCGGTCTGGAACACACCGACATGGCTGAAGACATGACCCCGCTGTACCAGTCGATCGTCGACAACGTACCTGCGCCGAAAGTCGACCGCGATGGTCCGTTCCAGATGCAAATCTCCGCACTGGACTACAACAGCTTCCTGGGCATCATCGGCGTTGGCCGTATTGCTCGTGGTCGCGTCAAGCCGAACACTCCGGTTGTGGCGATCGATGCTGATGGCAAGCGCCGTAACGGCCGTATCCTGAAGCTGATGGGTCACCACGGTCTGCACCGTGTAGACGTTGAAGAAGCAGCTGCCGGCGACATCGTCTGCATCAGCGGCTTCGACCAGCTGTTCATCTCCGACACCCTGTGCGACCCACAGAGCGTTGAAGCGATGAAGCCGCTGACCGTTGACGAACCAACCGTTTCGATGACCTTCCAGGTTAACGACTCGCCGTTCTGCGGCCGTGAAGGCAAGTTCGTCACCAGCCGTAACATCAAAGAGCGTCTGGACAAAGAACTGCTCTACAACGTTGCCCTGCGCGTTGAAGAAGGCGACACCGCCGACAAGTTCAAAGTCTCCGGCCGTGGTGAGCTGCACCTCTCGGTACTGATCGAAACCATGCGTCGCGAAGGCTTCGAAATGGGTGTTGGTCGTCCGGAAGTGATCATCCGCATGGTTGACGGCGTCAAGCACGAACCTTACGAAAACGTGACCATCGACCTGCCGGAAGAATCCCAGGGTTCGATCATGGAACAGATCGGTATCCGTAAAGGCGACCTGACCAACATGGTTCCGGATGGCAAGGGCCGTGTGCGCCTTGAGTACAACATCCCGGCGCGTGGCTTGATCGGTTTCCGTAACGAGTTCCTGACCCTGACCTCCGGTGCAGGCATCCTGACCTCGATCTTCGACCGTTACGACGTGATGAAGTCCGGCGACATGTCCGGCCGTCAGAACGGCGTGCTGGTTTCGGTGGCTACCGGTAAGGCGCTGACTTACTCGCTGGAAACCCTGCAGGCTCGCGGCAAACTGTTCCTGGGTCACGGTGAAGACGTGTACGAAGGTCAAATCGTCGGCATCAACAGCCGCGACAACGACCTGGGCGTTAACCCAACCAAGGGCAAGAAGCTCGACAACATGCGTGCCTCGGGTAAAGACGAAACCATCGCTTTGGTTCCGCCTATCCGCTTCACCCTGGAACAGGCTCTGGAATTCGTTCAAGAAGACGAATTGTGCGAAGTCACTCCTAAGTCCATCCGTCTTCGCAAGAAGATCCTGGGCGAAAGCGAGCGTACCCGCGCTGCGAAAAAATCCGGTAACTAAGTCATTTAGTTAGCTGGCAAAAAAACGCCCCCGACCGCAAGGTCGGGGGCGTTTTTGTTTGTCTGGGGTTTGTGTGGTGATTGTCCCGGCCCCATCGCAGGCAAGCCAGCTCCCACATTTGGAACGCATTTCAAATGTGGGAGCTGGCTTGCCTGCGATAGCTATCTGCAAGGCAACAGAAAATTAGAATTTGTCGAGCGTCCGATGATTAGTCTCGCGCACCACTTCCTTCGGCTTATAGGCGCAATACCCCGGCCGCGGTCCGATTTTTGGGTGATTGCGGCAAGTATCCGGGCGCTTGTCATAAATAGTGCAGAAACGGCTCTTACGATCCAGGTACAGGCAGTCGTTGTTGCTCATGCGCTGCAGGGTAAAGATCTCGGATTTGGCGTTGAAGCGCTCCACGATGCCTTCTTTCTGCAAGCGCTTGGCGATGTTCTTCGGCGGGTCGCCACGCTCGAACTCATCGACGATGCCGATGCGGATCAGGTCCTTGATCTTCACCTCAACCGGCAGGGTGCAGCAGCTCGACACGCAGCCGCCACACATATGGCTTGAGTATTTCTGCCAAGTCTCGAGACGGTCGAGTTCCGCGGCGGCGATCAGTTGAGGCTTCATCAGGTTTCCAAGAGGGGTGTTATCCGGCGCGGGATCATACCGGAGTTGGTGTTTTTTTGAACAATATCTTGCGGGTTTCAGCTCGAAGGCTACCCCGGGCCACAAACGGGCACGGCCCCTGCATCTATTTCACGTAAAGGTGAATGAGTTAAAAAACTGCCGAACCAGAGCGTCTACCGTCTGTCAGACCGTCTAGGCTCTAGCAACTCCTTCTATCTCGCCCGAGGTCGCATCGATGTCTCAGGAACCGCTTGTACGAGAAGCAGAGGTAGCCGCATTTCGCGATGCCGTCTTGACCAAACTTACCTACGCGGTGGGCAAGGACCCCGACCACGCCTTCGACCACGACTGGTTCGAGGCCATCGCACTGGCCGCCCGCGACCATATGGTCGACCACTGGATGGACCACACCCGGCACATCTACCGCAAGGGACAGAAGCGGGTCTATTACCTCTCGCTGGAATTCCTGATCGGCCGGCTGCTCTACGACAGCCTGAGCAACCTCGGCCTGTTGGACGTGGCCCGTGAGGCCATGAGCGAGCTGGGTGTGGACATGGAGCGCATTCGCCTGCTGGAGCCCGACGCGGCCCTGGGCAACGGTGGCCTTGGGCGCCTGGCAGCGTGCTTCATGGAAAGCATGTCGACCCTGGGCATTGCCGGCCACGGCTATGGCATTCGTTATGAACACGGTCTGTTCCGCCAGGCGATTGTCGATGGCTGGCAGCAGGAGCAAACCGAACGCTGGCTGGATTTCGGCAACCCGTGGGAGTTCGAGCGGGCTGAAGTGATCTACCCGATCGGTTTTGGCGGCAGCGTGGAAACCCTGCCGGACGCTTCCGGCAAATTGATTCAAGTCTGGACACCTATCGAAACCGTGCGTGCCGTGGCCTACGACACCCCGGTAGTCGGCTGGCGTGGCGCCAGCGTCAACACCTTGCGCCTGTGGCGTGCCCGGGCCGTGGAAGACCTGCACCTGGAACGCTTCAATGCCGGTGACCACCTGGGCGCCGTTGCCGAAGTGGCCCGCGCCGAAAGCATTTCGCGAGTGCTTTACCCGGCCGACAGCACCGAAGCAGGGCAGGAACTGCGCCTGCGCCAGGAATACTTCTTCGTTTCCGCCTCGCTGCAGGACTTGCTGCGTCGCCACAAGAACATGCACGGCTCGGTACTGAGCCTGGGCGAACATGCGGCCATCCAGCTCAACGACACGCACCCCTCGATCGCGGTGGCCGAGTTGATGCGCCAGTTGGTCGACCTGCATGACATCCCGTGGGAAGCCGCCTGGGACGTGACTGTCGAAACCCTGTCGTACACCAACCACACCTTGCTCCCGGAAGCGTTGGAAACATGGCCGGTCGGCTTGATGGAACGCATGCTGCCGCGCCACATGCAGATCATCTACCTGATCAACGCCCAGCATATCGACTCGCTGCGGGCCAAGGGCATCCACGACTTCGACGTGCTACGCGCCGTGTCGCTGATCGAGGAAGACAACGGCCGCCGCGTACGCATGGGTAACCTGGCGTTCCTGGGGTCCCACAGCGTCAACGGCGTGTCGGGCCTGCACACTCAGTTGATGCGCAGCACGGTGTTTTCCGAACTGCACAAGCTCTACCCGGACCGCATCAATAACAAAACCAACGGCATCACCTTCCGCCGCTGGCTGTACCAGGCCAACCCCAAGCTCACCGCGATGCTGGTGGAAGCGCTGGGCCCGGACATTCTCGACAACACCGAAACCCGCCTGGTGGAGCTGGAACCCTTTGCCGAGAAGCAAGCGTTCCGCAAAGCCTTCGCCGAACAGCGTTTGCACAGCAAGCGGGCGCTGGCCGATATCATTCACGAGCGCTTGGGGATTTCGGTCAACCCGGCGGCGATGTTCGATGTGCAGGTCAAGCGGATCCACGAGTACAAGCGCCAACTGTTGAACCTGCTGCACACCGTCGCGCTGTACCAGGCGATCCGTGCCGAGCCGGGAACCGACTGGGTACCTCGGGTGAAGATCTTCGCCGGCAAGGCGGCTGCCAGCTATCACCAGGCCAAGCTGATCATCAAACTGACCAACGACATCGCCCGTACCGTCAACAACGACCCCACTGTGCGTGGTTTACTCAAGGTAGTGTTCCTGCCCAACTACAACGTCAGCCTGGCGGAAAGCATCATTCCGGCGGCCGATCTGTCGGAGCAGATTTCCACTGCCGGCTTTGAGGCTTCGGGCACCAGCAACATGAAGTTCGGCCTCAATGGTGCGCTGACCATCGGCACCATGGACGGCGCCAACGTCGAGATGCACGAGCGGGTGGGCGCTGATCACATGTTCATCTTCGGTCTCAGCGCCCAGCAGGTCGAAGCGCGCAAACACGCGGGTGAGTTCAATGCCGGGCCGGACATCGCGGCGTCCCATCGCTTGAACGATGTGCTGCAAGCGATTCGCGGCGGGGTGTTCTCGCCGGATGATCCGGGCCGCTATGCCGGCCTGGTGGACTCGTTGATCGACTACGACCGCTTTCTGGTCTGTGCCGACTTCGATTCCTATTGGGATGCCCAGGCGCGGGTCGAGGCTCACTGGCACGACTCCAAGGAGTGGTGGCGCTCGGCGGTGCTCAATACCGCGCGCATGGGTTGGTTCTCGTCGGACCGGACCATCCGGGAGTACGCGACAGAGATCTGGAAAGCGTTGGATTAGACACCGCAGATCCCGCTGCTTTGTGTGGGAGCTGGGCTTGCCTGCGATAGCATCACCCCGGTGTTACCGAGAAACCGCGGAGATTGCATCGCGGGCAAGCCCACATTTGGGTTGTGTCGATATACTAAGCCTCGGTTTGCCCGCGTCGGGTTGCTTAGGGATATCGACCATGCAATGGATTTTCATGCTGATTGGCCTGGTGCTCGGCTGGACACTCGATGAGTCGTTCAGTGATGCGGGCATAGGTGCGCTGCTGGGTTTGGGCATTGGCCAGGCGATTCGCCTGTCGATGCTAGCCTCGCGTACGGATGAGCAGGCCCGTCAACTGGAGTCCGCCAGGGGCGCCCTGAAGCTGGTCGAGCAACGCCTGGCCTTGCTGGAAAGGCCTGCCGCTGTTGAAACCGCCGAACCCATCGTCGTCGAAGAACCGGTACCGGCGCCGCCCGAACTCGTCTGGGAATTGCCCGCCGAACTGCAAACGGCCTACGTCATGGTCGCCACCGAAACCAGCCAGCCGTTGCCGGCTGACGCCTGGAGAGTTGAGCCAAGCCTCCCCGGGCAACCTGCCGCGCCTGCGGTACCTCGCGGCCCCAACGTCATAGAACGCGCCATCAGCGGTGCTCGCAATTGGCTGTTCGGCGGCAACACTGTGCTGCGGGTCGGCGTGGTGCTGTTGTTCCTCGGCCTGGCGTTTCTGCTGCGCTATGCCACTGAAGGCATGGTGGTGCCGATCGAGCTGCGTTACGCCGGTGTTGCCGGCTGTGCACTGGCCTTGCTGGGACTGGGTTGGTGGCTGCGGCTGCGCAACAGCAATTACGGGTTGATGCTGCAAGGCACCGGCATAGCCGTGCTGTACCTGACGGTGTTCGCTGCGATGCGCCTGCACCCGCTGCTCGATCCTGGCGCGGCCCTCGGCTTGCTGGTGGCGGTCACGGTGTTCTCGGCGATCCTGGCAATTACCCAGGACGCCCTCGGCCTGGCTTGCGCCGCCGCACTCGGAGGTTTTGCCGCACCGATCCTCACATCTACCGGCGCCGGCAACCATGTGGCGCTGTTCAGTTACTTTGCGCTGCTTAACGCCGGCATCCTCGCCATCGCCTGGTTCAAGGCCTGGCGCCTGCTCAATTTGATCGGCTTTGTCGGCACCTTCGGCATCGGCTTCGCGTGGGGCATGCGCTCCTATACGCCGGAGCTGTTGTGGAGCACCGAGCCGTTCCTGATTGTGTTTTTCCTGATGTACCTGGGCATCGGCCTGCTGTTCGCCCGGCGCAAGTTGCTGGAGATGCGCGACGCGCCGGACGATGACAGCCGTGGCGCGTTGCTGCGCTGGTCGGCGGCCAAGGGCGACTATGTGGACGGCAGCATGCTGTTTGGTCCGCCGCTGGTGGGCTTCGGGCTGCAGTTTGCGCTGGTGCAGCACCTGGCGTTTGCCGCTGCATTCAGTGCACTGGCCCTGGGCATTATCTACATGGGCCTGGCCCGTTTGTTGAGTGGCGGGCGCGCTTTGCTGCTGGCGGAAACCTGCCTGGCACTGAGCGTGATCTTTGCCAGCCTGGCGATTCCCTTGGGCCTCGACGCGCGCTGGACTGCGGCGGCCTGGGCGGTGGAGGGCGCCGGGATCTTCTGGCTCGGCTTGCGCCAACAGCGGCCATTGGCACGGGCGTTTGGCTTGCTGTTGCAAGTGGGCTCGGCGCTGGCGTTCCTCAGCGAATTAGCGGTTGGTGACACCAGCCTGTTGGACGGCGCGCCGTTGGGTGCATTGTTGCTGGGCGCCGCATTGCTGTTCAGTTTCTACCAGTTACGCAACGCCCCGGATGAGCACGCTGCGCAGTGGGAGCGTCGTGGCTTGCCGGTGTTGGCCAGTGTCGGCCTGGTTTTTTTGTACCTGCTGGCGCCGTTGCTGTTGTTGACCCAAGGCACCGCGATCAGTTGGGCGATTGCGGGCCTGGCCACTTTGCTGGTCGGCCTGCGCATCGGCTCGCGCACGTTCCTCTTCACCGCGTTTGCCGTACAACTGCTGGGCGGGGCGCTGTTCCTGCTGCGCTTGCAGACGGGCGCCGACTCGGGCGCCGTGTTCAGTGCCGGTTGGAGCGGCTTGCTCACCGCCTCGCTGATTGGCCTGGCGTTGATCGGCGGCATGCTGCTGGCAGCGCGCGACACGATGGTGCGCAGCGACGTGCGGTTGTTGCGTGGCCTGTCAGTGGTGCTGTTGGCCGGGCTGGTGCTGATCAACCTCGCGGTGCTGTTCGTACTGCCGTGGCAAACTGCCAGCGGCGTGTGGGCGGCCAGTGGTTTGTTGATCATCTGGCTGAGTCTTTACCTGCAACAGCGCGTGAGTTTCGTGTTCGGGTTGCTGCTGCAAGTGATCGGTGGTGCTTCGTTCCTGATCGCGGTGCCTGACTTGCTCGGGCCGCTGACCAGCGAGGGTTTGCGTCCCCTTGGCCATAGCGGTTTCTGGACGCCGATGGTGCTTGGGCTGGCGGCGTTGGTCGGTGCGTGGCGTTTGCAACGTCGCGCCCATGCGCCGGCGTTCGAGACGCTGAGTTTGCAGCGCTTGTCCGACGTGCTGCTGGTGTGGGGCGCGGGCTGGTGGACGTTGGCGTTGGTCAGTGAAGTACTGCGCTTTGCGCCACCGTTGCTGCAAGGCACGTGGTTGTTGGCGGTGGCGGCGGTGAGTGTGGCGATCTGGGCGCTGCTGGCCCTGCGGCTGCAGTGGGCGTCGCTGGGCTTGTTGTGCACGCTTTTGATGCCGGCGGCGGGCGTGGTGCTGCTGGGCGCGTGGAGCTCGCGTTATCACCCGGCGGCGAATTTCGCCTGGTTGGCGTGGGCGGCGGTGTTTGCGGTGCACTTCGTGTCGCTGCGGCGCCTGGCTCTGGTCATCCCGGAAAAAGCTCTGGGCGCTGCGCACGTGCTCGGCTGCTGGCTGCTGATCGGCGTGCTGGCGCTGGAACTGCGCTACGGCCTGTTGCTGCTGTCTGAGGAATACAACGCATGGCGCTGGCTGGGCTGGGCAATTCTGCCGAGCCTGTACCTGGTGCTGGCCGCTGCGCCGCGCAGTTGGCCATGGCCGGTGTCGGCCTACCCGCGCGAGTACCGGTTGTATGCCGCGTTGCCTTTGGCAGTGCTGATGCTCGGCTGGTTCTGGCTGGCGAATACCTTCAGTGACGGCACCGCCGAGCCGCTGCCGTATGTGCCGCTGCTTAATCCGCTGGATCTAGGATTGTTGTTTGCGCTGCTGGGCGTGTACCTGTGGTCCCGTAGCGCTGCACCGCAACGCGGGCCGCGTGCCGAGATGATCGCCCAGGCTGTCGCGGGTGTTTCGCTGTTCGCCTTCTTCACCGCGTTGGTGATGCGCGCGGCTCACCATTGGGGCGGCGTGCCGTTTCATCTGGATGCGCTGTTGGAGTCGATGCTGGTGCAGGCCGGACTGTCGATCGTCTGGACCCTGATTGCCCTGAGCCTGATGATCGGCGGCCATCTGCGTCATCGGCGCGAGGTGTGGCTGATCGGTGCGGCGCTGATTGCGGTGGTGGTCGCCAAATTGTTCTTCGTCGAATTGAGCAACCGTGGCGGGCTGGCGCGGATCGTATCGTTTATCGGTGTGGGCGGGCTATTGCTGGTGGTGGGCTATTTCGCCCCGCTGCCGCCCAAGCGCGCCGAGCCAGTGGTTGAAACTGAAGGAGTGGCCTCTTGATGGGCAAGCTGAGTGTGGCGCTGTTGGGGTTGTGCACAACGTTATCGGCCTGGGCCCAGGAAACGCCCGCCGATTTCAGCACGCGAGTGCCGCTGACGGTCAGCGGCGAAGGCCCGTGGTACCGCCTGGAGCTGCCGCTGGCGGTGCAATTGAGCGCCCGTCAGGCCGACCTGAGTGATGTGCGGGTGTTCAACGCAGCCGGCGAGCCGCAGGCCTACGCGCTGGCACGGCAGTCGGCGCAAAGCACTGAAAGCCGCAGCCTGGCCAACGTGAAATGGTTCCCGCTGTACGCTGCCGCCGACTCCACTGAAGCCGTGCCCAGCGTGCGTGTGCAATCCACCTCAACCGGCACGCTGGTGCAGGTGCAGCCACCAAGCCAACTGGAGGCGGGCGAAGAAGTACTGCGCGGTTGGCTGCTCGATGCGAGTGCGATCAAGGCGCCATTGCAGCAACTGATCCTCGACTGGACCAGCGAGCGCGACGGCTTCCAGCGTTTCAGTATCGAAGCCAGCGACGACTTGCAGCACTGGCGTTCGTGGGGCGAGGGGCAGGTGGCACGGTTGTCGTTTGCCGACGAGCGCGTCGAGCAGCATGAAGTGAGTTTGCCGGGGCAATCGGCGCGTTATCTGCGCCTGCTCTGGAAAGGCCAGGCAGCACCGGCGTTGACGTCGGCGCAGTTGGAAAGTGTCAGCGCCCATAGCTTGCCAGCGCCGTTGGTGTGGTCGCAGCCACTCTCGGGTAGCCGTCTCAAGGCGGGCGAATACAGCTGGCAGTTGCCCAACGCGCTGAACGTCGAACGTCTGCGCATCGACCTGAGCCAACCCAACAGCCTGGCGCCGGTCACCTTGTCGGGCCGCCGGGAGAGCAATCAGGCCTGGCAGCCCTTGAGCAGTGGTTTGCTCTACCGGCTGACGCAAAACGGCCAGGACGTTTTACAGAACGAATTGCAGTTGCCGGGCCAGGCGGTTGCCCAGCTCAAGCTCGACGTGGACGAACGCGGCGGCGGCATGGGTGTGGAGGCGCCGACCTTGAGCTTCGCAGTGCGCGCCACACAATTGGTGTTCCTGGCGCGGGGTGAGCCACCGTTCACGTTGGCGCTGGGCAATCCGTCGGTGAAAGGCGCGAACTTGCCGCTGTCGACGCTGATCCCGGATTACAGCGCCGAACACCTTGCCGGGCTTGGGCAGGCCAAGGTGGCGGGCGAGGCGGTGGTGACTTCGCCCGCGGTTGCGGCCCCGGTTGAGGCCGGGCCGAACTGGAAAAAACTCGGTCTTTGGGCCGTGCTGCTGCTCGGTGTGGCGGCGCTCGGAGCCATGGCCTACAGTTTGCTGCGCAAGCCGCCGGTGGCACGTTAAATAATGTCCATGAACTCTATTGGGTTTAAATCCTCTGATAGGAGGAAATACGCCCCGACTCGCGTTAAACTGCGCGGGTTTTTAGCCCCCCATTTCCGGAGCCTTCCATGTCCCGCGTTACCCTGAGTCGCTATTTGATCGAGCAGACCCGCAGCAACAACACGCCTGCCGATCTGCGCTTCCTTATCGAGGTGGTGGCGCGTGCTTGCAAGGAAATCAGCCACGCCGTCTCCAAAGGCGCGCTGGGCGGTGTCCTGGGCAGCATGGGCACTGAAAACGTACAAGGCGAAGTGCAGAAGAAGCTCGACGTGATTTCCAACGAAATCCTGCTCGAGGCCAACGAGTGGGGCGGTCACCTGGCCGGCATGGCGTCCGAAGAAATGGACAACGCCTACCAGATCCCGGGCAAATACCCTAAAGGCGCGTACCTCTTGGTATTCGACCCGTTGGACGGCTCGTCCAACATCGACATCAACGCGCCGGTCGGCACCATCTTCTCGGTACTGCGTTGCCCGAACGAATACCTGAGCCAGAACGAAGCGCTGAACGAGAAAGCCTTCCTGCAGCCAGGCACCGAGCAGGTGGCTGCCGGTTACGCAATCTACGGCCCGCAGACCATGCTGGTACTGACCTTGGGCGACGGCGTCAAAGGCTTCACCCTGGACCGTGAAATGGGCAGCTTCGTGCTCACCCACGAAGACATCACCATTCCGGCGTCGACCCAGGAATTTGCGATCAACATGTCCAACCAGCGTCACTGGGAAGCTCCGGTAAAGCGTTACGTGAACGAGTTGATGGAAGGCGAAGAAGGCCCGTTGAAGAAGAACTTCAACATGCGCTGGGTGGCTGCGATGGTTGCCGACGTGCACCGCATCCTGACCCGTGGTGGCCTGTTCATGTACCCACGTGACAGCCGCGAGCCGTCCAAGCCGGGCAAACTGCGCCTGATGTACGAGGCCAACCCGATGTCGTTCCTGGTCGAGCAGGCGGGCGGTGCGTCCACCGACGGCCACCAGCGCATCCTCGACATCCAGCCTGAAGGCCTGCACCAGCGTGTGGCGGTGTTCCTGGGTTCGAAGGAAGAAGTTGAGCGTGTGACCGGCTACCACAAGGCGTAAGTCCTTGCGGCAAGCATAGGCTTTGTGGGGTGGGCGGGCTTGCCCCGCGCTGGGTGCGTAGCAGCCCTGAACCTGACACTTCGTTTTTCCTGACACGAAGCAGTGCCCTTTATCGGGGGCTGCTTCGCAGCCCAGCGCGGGGCAAGCCCGCTCACCACAAGGGGCTTTTTTGTTTTCGCTCGTCGGGAACCAGACACCTCTTTTCCCTTCTAAGCTTCTGGCAGACCCCCAAGCTGCTTCGTCTCTCCAGGAGTTTTTCCATGTCGTTACGCCGTCTCGCCCTGTTGTCGTTTTGCGTGCTTCTGGCCGCTTGCAGCAAGGTCACTCAAGAAAATTACGCAAAATTGTCGGCCGGCATGGCCAAGGCCGAGGTGGAGTCGTTGTTGGGCAAGCCGACTGATTGTTCTGGCGCGCTGGGTATGTCCAGTTGCACCTGGGGCGATAAAAACAGCTTTATCAGCGTGCAATATGCCGGTGACAAAGTACTGATTTTTTCCGGGCAAGGCCTGAAGTAAACCGGGGCGCAAGCCTGCGGGAGAAAAACAACATGATGCGTTTCGTTCTATACCTCTGCGCCAGCCTGTTTTTGGCGGGCTGCGCCAGCCATTCTGGCGATGATCTGCAACCCAAGACTGTTGGCAGCGTCAACCTCAAGCGTTACCAGGGCACCTGGTATGAGTTGGCCCGGTTGCCGATGTACTTCCAGCGAAATTGCGCGCAGTCCGAGGCCCGTTACACGCTGTTGCCCGAAGGCAATATGTCGGTGTTCAACCGCTGCCTGACGCCGCAGTGGAAGTGGGAAGAAGCCAAGGGCACGGCAACGCCGCAAGTCGCTGGTAAGACCGACAAGCTCTGGGTGGAATTCAATAACTGGTTCACCGCGCTGTTGCCGGGCGTGGCCAAGGGCGATTACTGGGTGTTGTACGTCAGCGATGACTACAAGACCGCCGTTGTCGGTAGCCCCAGCCGACGCTACATGTGGTTGTTGTCCCGCACGCCGACAGTCAGCGCCGACACGCGCGAAGACCTGTTGAGCAGGGCGCGGCAACAAGGGTATGACACCACTCGGTTGATCTGGCGGACATCGGACAAGCAGATGGCAAAGACTTCGCAGTAACTGAAGAGCGCTACCATTCCAATGTGGGAGTTGGTTTGCCTGCGATAGCGGTGTTGGATTCACCATCGCTATCGCAGGCAAGCCAGCTCCCACTTTGGTTATGGGTTGTCTGTCAGCCCAGCAAATCCCGCAAGACCTGGGTAAACGCCCGGCTGCTGTCTTCCTCGGCGGCGTGATGCCCGTCGCGAATCACCCACTGGCCGTTGACCAACACGTCGCGTACCTGGCGATCACCACCGGCAAACAGCCAGCGATTGAGAATTCCGTCTTCGCTCGCCGTTGCCAGGTACGGATCGTTGCCGTCCAGCACCAGCCAGTCTGCACGCTTGCCGACCTCCAGGCGGCCAATCGGCTGCCCCAGCGCTTCGGCGCCGCCGTCCAGCGCGGCATCGAACAGCGTACGGCCGACCATCGGCTGATCGCTGCGATACAGCCGGTTGCGCCGCTGGTCCCGCAGCCGCTGGCCATATTCCAGCCAGCGCAACTCTTCCACCACGCTCAACGATACGTGGCTGTCAGAACCAATCCCCATGCGCCCGCCCTGCGCCAGGAAGTCCACCGCCGGGAAGATCCCGTCGCCCAGGTTGGCTTCGGTGGTCAGGCACAGCCCGGCGATCGCCCGGCTCCTGGCCATCAACGTCACTTCATCCGGATTGGCGTGAGTCGCATGCACCAGGCACCAGCGTTGATCCACTTCAACATTGTCATACAGCCATTGCAGCGGACGCTTGCCGCTCCAGGCCAAACAGTCGTCGACTTCCTTCTGTTGCTCGGCGATGTGGATATGCACCGGGCACGCCTTGTCGCTGGCGGCCAGTACCTCGCTGATCTGCTGCGGTGTGACGGCGCGCAGCGAGTGAAAGCACACGCCCAACCGCTGCGCCGGTTGCGCGGCCAGAATCGGTTGCAGGCGTGATTGCAGGTTCAGGTAGTTCTCGGTGCTGTTGATAAAGCGGCGCTGGCCTTCGTTGGGTGCCTGGCCGCCGAACCCGGAATGGCTGTACAGCACTGGCAGCAAGGTCAGGCCGATACCGCTGCTGGCGGCCGCCTGGCTGATTTGCCGCGACAGCTCCGCCGGGTCGGAATAGGGCTGGCCGCTGACGTCGTGGTGCACGTAATGAAATTCGGCCACCGAGGTGTAGCCGGCCTTGAGCATTTCGATGTACAGCTGGCGCGCGATGATCTGCAACTGGTCGGGGCTGATCTTGCCGACCATCCGATACATCAAGTCACGCCAGGTCCAGAAGCTGTCATTCGGGTTGCCGGCCACTTCCGCCAGCCCGGCCATCGCCCGCTGGAACGCATGGGAATGCAGGTTCGGCATACCGGCCAGCACCGGGCCCCTGAGCCGTTCGGCGCCGTCTGCACTGGCATTGGGCTCAACCTTGGTCAGCAGGCCATCGGCGCTGACTTCAAGACGTACATCATTGGCCCATCCATTAGGCAGCAGCGCGCGTTCGGCAAAGAAAGCGGACATGATTCAGGCACCCCGGTCGTGTGTTTATTTGTATATACATATACAGACGTTTGCCTGCTCGGTAAACTCCGGCAAGCTATGCTTCTTTTTCACCTGCAAGGATTTCCTGTGCCGACTCCGCCCGCCAAGTCTTCACTGGCTGCCCACATGGACGAAAGTCCGGCGCCCTTGTATGCCCGTGTCAAACAAATGATCAGCCAGCAGATTCTCAACGGCAACTGGCCGCCTCATTACCGCGTGCCGTCAGAAAGCGAACTGGTCAACCAACTCGGCTTCAGCCGCATGACCATCAACCGCGCCCTGCGTGAGTTGACCGCCGAAGGCCTGCTGGTACGCATGCAAGGCGTGGGCACGTTCGTCGCCGAGCCCAAGAGCCAGTCGGCCCTGTTTGAAGTGCACAACATTGCCGATGAGATCGCCTCCCGCGGTCATCGCCATACGTGCAAAGTCATTACCCTCGGCGAAGAAGCCGCCGGTTCCGAGCGCGCCGTTGCCCTCGAAATGCGCGAGGGCGGGCGGGTGTTCCACTCGCTGATCGTGCACTACGAAAACGACATCCCGGTGCAAATCGAAGACCGCTTCGTCAACGCCCTGGTAGCCCCGGAATACCTGCAGCAGGACTTCACCCAGCAAACGCCCTATGCCTACCTCAACCAAGTGGCACCGCTGACCGAAGGCGAGCACGTGGTGGAGGCGATCCTGGCCGACGCCGATGAATGCAAGTTGCTGCAAATCGAAACCAGCGAGCCGTGCCTGCTGATTCGCCGCCGCACCTGGTCTGGCCGCCAGCCGGTCACGGCGGCGCGATTGATCCACCCCGGTTCCCGTCATAGCCTGGAAGGACGTTTCAGTAAATGAGTTCGATGACAGTCTGGCGCGCCGCCGATTACGTGAGCATGCCGTGGAAAAACGGCGGCGGCAGCACCGAAGAAATTACCCGTGACGCAGGCACTGGCATGGACGGTTTCGGCTGGCGCCTGTCGATAGCAGACATCGCCGAGTCGGGCGGGTTTTCGACCTTCGCCGGTTATCAGCGTGTGATCACCGTGATCAAGGGCGCGGGCATGGTCCTGACCGTGGATGGTGAGGAACAGCGCGGGTTGTTGCCGTTGCAGCCATTCGCGTTCTGCGGTGAAAGCGAGGTTTCATGCCGTTTGATCACCGGGCCGATTCGCGATTTCAACCTGATCTATTCGCCCGAGCGCTACCAGGTGCGTTTTCAATGGATAGACGGTGAGCAGCGGTTTTTCACCACGGCGCCGACGGTGCTGGTGTTCAGCGTGGCGGACGAAGTGAAGGTGCTGGACCAGAAGCTGGGGCACCATGATTGCCTGCAAGTGGACGGTAACACTGGCTTGCTGGACATCGCTGTCAGCGGCCGCAGTTGCATTATCGAACTGACCGCACGCGGTTAAAAACTGTGGGAGCTGGCTTGCCTGCGATAGCGGTGTATCAGTATCACAGGTGCTGACTGACACATTGCGATCGCAGGCAAGCCAGCTCCCACAGTTGTTTCTGTGGTGCCCATGGATACTGTTTCCAGCCCCCGCACCAATTTGTTACCGAACGCCCCAGCTTGGCGCAACGCCTCGCTGTCGTGAACAATCTTGCGTTCCAAAAAACTCCCCTGCAAAAAATTTCACCCAGCCCCCAAGCCTTAATTTTCAAGGCTTTCACGCACCTCCTCAAAAAATCTCAACGGCTCACCCAGCAAGTTGGCCGCTTGATTGCATATGCTTGTATGTACAAGTAAAGATGTGTGCGTAAGAGTCCATGGACATCCTCTTCGCACCAATCATGTTCGCGCATTGATCGTTGAGGAATTTTTTGTGACCAAGCCTACCAAGTACCGTGACGTTGAAATCCGTGCCGCACGCGGCAATACGCTGACCGCCAAAAGCTGGCTGACTGAAGCGCCGCTGCGCATGCTGATGAACAACCTCGACCCACAGGTTGCCGAAAACCCGAAAGAGCTGGTGGTGTACGGCGGCATCGGCCGTGCCGCGCGCAACTGGGAATGCTACGACCAGATCGTCGAAAGCCTGACCCACCTCAATGACGACGAAACCCTGCTGGTGCAATCCGGCAAACCCGTCGGTGTGTTCAAGACCCATAGCAACGCCCCGCGCGTGCTGATCGCCAACTCCAACCTGGTGCCGCACTGGGCCAGTTGGGAACACTTCAACGAACTCGACGCCAAAGGCCTGGCCATGTACGGCCAGATGACCGCCGGCAGCTGGATCTACATCGGCAGCCAGGGCATCGTGCAGGGCACCTACGAAACCTTCGTCGAAGCCGGTCGCCAGCACTACAACGATGACCTCAAGGGCCGTTGGGTGCTGACCGCCGGCCTGGGCGGCATGGGCGGCGCACAGCCACTGGCCGCGACCCTGGCCGGTGCCTGCTCGCTGAACATCGAATGCCAGCAGGTCAGCATCGACTTCCGCCTGAGCAGCCGCTACGTCGATGAGCAAGCCACCGACCTTGACGACGCCCTGGCGCGCATCGACAAATACACCAAGGCTGGCCAGGCGATCTCCATCGCGCTGCTGGGCAACGCGGCTGAAATCCTCCCGGAACTGGTCAAGCGTGGCGTGCGCCCCGACATGGTCACCGACCAGACCAGCGCCCACGACCCGCTTAACGGCTACCTGCCCGCCGGCTGGACCTGGG
The DNA here is from genome assembly GCF_055409485.1 of Pseudomonas sp. A125. NCBI lineage: Bacteria > Pseudomonadati > Pseudomonadota > Gammaproteobacteria > Pseudomonadales > Pseudomonadaceae > Pseudomonas > Pseudomonas sp. A125. The sequence continues at coordinate 162,870 of NZ_JBUZVP010000004.1, read as the reverse complement.
ACGAATACCGCGCCCGCGCCAAGACCGAACCGGCGCAAGTGATCAAGGCCGCCAAGCAATCCATGGCCGTGCACGTCCAAGCGATGTTGGACTTCCAGAAAATGGGCGTGCCGACCTTCGACTACGGCAACAACATCCGCCAGATGGCGCAAGAAGAGGGCGTAGAAAACGCCTTCGACTTCCCGGGTTTCGTACCCGCGTACATCCGCCCGCTGTTCTGCCGTGGCATCGGCCCGTTCCGGTGGGCGGCGCTGTCGGGCGACCCGCAAGACATCTACAAGACCGACGCCAAAGTCAAAGAGCTGATCCCGGATGACGCCCACCTGCACAACTGGCTGGACATGGCCCGCGAGCGCATCAGCTTCCAGGGGCTGCCGGCGCGTATCTGCTGGGTTGGCCTGGGCCAGCGCGCCAAGTTGGGCCTGGCGTTCAACGAAATGGTGCGCAGCGGCGAGCTGTCGGCACCTGTCGTGATCGGTCGCGACCACCTGGACTCCGGTTCGGTCGCCAGCCCCAACCGTGAAACCGAATCGATGCAGGACGGTTCCGACGCCGTGTCCGACTGGCCACTGCTCAACGCCTTGCTCAACACCGCCAGCGGCGCGACCTGGGTCTCCCTGCACCACGGTGGCGGCGTGGGCATGGGCTTCTCCCAGCACTCCGGCATGGTGATTGTCTGCGACGGTACCGACGAAGCAGCCGAGCGTATCGCCCGGGTATTGCACAACGACCCGGCCACTGGCGTGATGCGTCATGCCGATGCGGGCTACCAGATCGCCATCGACTGCGCCAGGGAACAGGGGCTCAATCTTCCGATGATCAAGTAAAGACTGGCTCGGTCCTGTGGGAGCCGGGCTTGCCCGCGATGCAGACGACTCGGTTTTCCAGTAAGACCGAGGTGATGCCATCGCAGGCAAGCCAGCTCCCACAGTAGAGCAATCCGCATACAAACAATCCATTAGAGGTTGAACATAAATGGCTGTAAAAGACGCTCGTGCAAGCACCACCCCGTTGATCGAAAAGCGTTCGATCGACTACATCCCGGAAGCGGAAAGACACGGCCGTCTGTTAAGTCAGTTCACCCTGTGGTTGGGTGCCAATTTGCAGATCACCGCGATTGTCACCGGGGCCCTGGCCGTGGTGCTGGGCGGTGATGTGTTCTGGTCGTTGATCGGTTTGTTGATCGGTCAACTGCTGGGCGGCGGCGTCATGGCGCTGCATGCTGCGCAGGGGCCGCAACTGGGCTTGCCGCAGATGATTTCCAGCCGCGTGCAGTTTGGCGTGTATGGCGCGGTGATCCCGCTGGTGCTGGTGTGCCTGATGTATATCGGTTTCTCCGCCAGTGGTTCGCTGCTCGCAGGGCAAGCGGTGGCGCAGTTGCTCCACGTTGAAGACTGGGTCGGCATCGTGCTGTTTGCCGGGCTGATCATGCTGTTTACGATCTTCGGCTACCGCGTCATCCACGGCATTGGCCGGGTTGCCAGCGTGCTTGGGGTGGTTGCGTTCATCTACCTGTTCTACAAGCTGCTGGCCGGTAACGACGTCGGAGCGTTGCTGGGCAACAAGCACTTTTCCCTGAGCAGTTTCCTGCTGGCAATTTCCCTGTCGGCGTCCTGGCAGATTGCGTTTGGTCCCTATGTAGCGGACTACTCGCGTTATCTGCCGCGCAGCACCTCGGCGTCGAAAACTTTCTGGGCCGTGGGCCTGGGCTCGGTGATCGGCGCGCAGGCGTCGATGGTGTTTGGTGTGTTTGCGGCGGCCCTGGCCGGTTCGCAATTCGCTCACCACGAAGTGTCGTTTATCGTCGGCCTGGGTGGCACCGGGATCGTCGCGGCGCTGCTGTATTTCAGCATCGCCTTCGGCAAGGTCACCGTGACCACCCTCAATGCCTACGGCAGTTTCATGTCGATCGCGACGATCATCAGTGGCTTTCGTGGCAGCCGGCACATCGGCAGTGGTACGCGGCTGCTGTACATCTTCGTGATGGTGTCGATTGCCGCCGCGCTGGCCTTGCTGGGCAAGGACTCGTTCCTCAAGGATTTCTCCGCGTTCATCCTGTTCCTGCTGGCGTTTTTCACGCCCTGGAGCGCGATCAACCTGGTGGATTTCTACTGCATCACCAAAGAGCGCTACGACATCCCGGCGTTGTCCAACCCCGACGGCCGCTACGGTCGCTGGAATCTGATGGGCATCAGCATCTACGTGTTTGGCGTGCTGATTCAGATGCCGTTCATCTCCACGCATTTCTACACCGGGCCACTGGTTGCGAGCCTGGGCGACACCGATATCTCCTGGATTATCGGGCTGGTGGTGCCGGCTGCGCTTTACTACTGGGCCGCCAAAAAGTGGCACAGCGCGATACCTGAACGACTGATCCTGCCGGTAGAGCAGGGCGCTGCACCAACGACAAACGGGCTGGTTGCACAGGCCTGATGGGACGTGGACAGGGCAGGATGCCTACTGACTGCCGTAATCCATTTCAAGATTGGGAGCGTCACAACAATGAAAATGAATAAAACCCTGCTGGCCACGTTGTTCTCTACAGGTTTGCTGGCTTCTGCTGGCGCCCAGGCGGCCGGTTGGTGCGAATCCGGCAAACCGGTGAAATTTGCCGGGCTGAACTGGGAAAGCGGCATGTTGCTCACCGACATCCTGCAAACCGTGCTGGAAAAAGGCTACGACTGCAAAACCGACAGCCTGCCGGGCAACTCCATCACCATGGAGAACGCCCTGAGCAGCAACGACATCCAGGTGTTTGCCGAAGAATGGGTGGGCCGCAGCGAAGTCTGGAACAAGGCCGAGAAGGCCGGCAAAGTCGTCGGTGTCGGTGCGCCGGTCGTGGGCGCTGTCGAGGGTTGGTACGTGCCGCGCTACGTGATCGAAGGCGATGCCAAGCGCAAGCTGGAGCCCAAGGCGCCAGGCCTTAAAACCATTGCCGACCTGGCCAAGTATTCCGCGGTGTTCAAGGACCAGGAAGAGCCATCCAAGGGCCGTTTCTACAACTGCCCGGCCGGCTGGACCTGTGAGTTGGACAACAGCGAGATGCTCAAAAGCTACGGCCTGGAAAGCACCTACACCAACTTCCGCCCAGGCACTGGCCCGGCGCTGGATGCGGCGGTGCTGTCGAGCTACAAGCGTGGCGAGCCGATCCTGTTCTACTACTGGTCGCCAACCCCGCTGATGGGCCAGGTCGATCTGGTCAAGCTCGAAGAAAAGCCCGGCGTGGATAAAAGCGTGAGCATCAAGGTCGGTCTGTCCAAGACCTTCCACGAGCAAGCACCGGAGCTGGTGGCTGTGCTGGAAAAGGTCAACCTGCCCATCGACCTGCTGAACCAGAACCTGGGCCGCATGGCCAAGGAGCGAATTGAGTCGTCAAAACTGGCGAAAATTTTCCTCAAGGAACATCCTGAAGTCTGGCACGCATGGGTGAGCGACGACGCAGCCAAGAAAATCGACGCGGCCTTGTAGGTCAAGCGTGTCCGGCTACCCTGAGGGGCTAGCCGGCCACTCGGCCACAACCCACTGGATCGAGAGCACGATATGTTTCCTGAGAGTTTTACGTTTTCCATTGCCGATTGGGTCAACAGTTGGGTTGATTCGCTGGTAACCAACTACGGGGACGTGTTCCGGCACATCTCCGACACCCTGTTGTGGGCCATCGTCAACCTGGAAGGTGTGCTGCGCGCAGCGCCCTGGTGGTTGATGCTGGCGATTGTCGGCGGCATCGCCTGGCACGCCACGCGCAAGGTGGTCACCACGGCGGTGATCGTTGGCTTGCTGTTCCTGGTGGGCGCAGTTGGCCTGTGGGACAAGCTGATGCAAACCCTGGCGCTGATGATGGTGGCCACGGTGATCTCGGTGCTGATCGGCATTCCCCTGGGAATTCTGTCGGCCCGCAGCAATCGCCTGCGGTCGGTGCTGATGCCGCTGCTGGACATCATGCAAACCATGCCCAGCTTCGTGTACCTGATCCCGGTGTTGATGCTGTTCGGGCTGGGCAAGGTGCCGGCGATTTTCGCCACGGTGATCTACGCCGCACCGCCGCTGATTCGCCTGACCGACCTGGGTATCCGCCAGGTAGACGGCGAAGTCATGGAAGCGATCAACGCCTTCGGTGCCAACCGCTGGCAGCAACTGTTCGGCGTGCAACTGCCGCTGGCCCTGCCGAGCATCATGGCCGGGATCAACCAGACCACCATGATGGCGCTGTCGATGGTGGTCATCGCCTCGATGATCGGCGCCCGTGGCCTGGGCGAAGACGTACTCGTTGGCATTCAGACGCTTAACGTCGGGCGTGGCCTTGAAGCCGGCCTGGCGATCGTGATTCTCGCAGTGGTCATCGACCGCATTACCCAGGCCTATGGTCGTCCACGGCATGAGGCGAGCAAATGACTACCGTCAGCAAGATTGAAGTCAAAAACGTATTCAAGATCTTCGGCAACCGTTCCAAGGAAGCACTGGCGCTGATTGGCCAGGGCAAGACCAAGGACCAGGTACTGGCCGACACCGGTTGCGTGGTGGGCGTGAATGACTTGTCCCTGAGCATCGCCACCGGGGAGATCTTCGTGATCATGGGCCTGTCGGGTTCCGGCAAATCGACCTTGGTGCGCCACTTCAACCGCCTGATCGACCCCACCAGCGGCGCGATCCTGGTGGACGGCGAAGACATCCTGCAACTGGACATGGAAGCCCTGCGTCAATTCCGTCGGCACAAGATCAGCATGGTGTTCCAGAGCTTCGGCCTGCTGCCCCACAAGAGCGTGGTGGACAACGTCGCCTACGGCCTGAAAGTGCGCGGCGAAACCAAGCAAGTGTGCGCCGAGCGCGCATTGCACTGGATCGAAACCGTGGGCCTTAAGGGCTACGAAAACAAATACCCGCACCAGCTCTCCGGCGGCATGCGCCAACGGGTGGGCCTGGCCCGCGCCCTGGCGGCCGACACCGACATCATCCTGATGGACGAAGCGTTCAGCGCCCTCGACCCGCTGATCCGCGCCGAGATGCAGGACCAGTTGCTGGAGCTGCAAAAGACCCTGCACAAGACCATCGTCTTCATCACCCACGACCTCGACGAGGCCGTGCGCATCGGCAACCGCATTGCGATCCTCAAGGACGGCAAGCTGATTCAGGTCGGCACGCCACGCGAGATCCTGCATTCGCCGGCGGATGAGTATGTGGACCGGTTCGTTCAGCGCCGGGCGGCGGTGGTCTGATCCAGAAGGTGTGGAGAGTCGCCTGGCCTTATCGCGGGCAAGCCCGGCTCCCACATTCGTACTGTGTGAACCCGATCAAATGTGGGCGCTGGCTTGCCTGCGATGAGGCCGGCAAAGCGGTAAGGCATTCAAAGTGTGTATGAAGAGGTCAATGATGTCCCAGGCTGAAAAAATCATCATCGCCGACGCCCCGATGCGCTGGCAGGACGTGGTCGCCGTGGCCCGCCACGGCGCCGTCCTCGAACTCTCGGGCCAGGCCTGGGCGCGTATCGACAATGCCCAGGCGATCGTGCAGCGTATCGTCACCAGCGGCGAGCGCGCCTATGGGGTCAACACCGGCCTCGGCGCGCTGTGCAACGTGTCGCTCAAGGGCGAGCAACTCAGCCGGCTGTCGCGCAACACCCTGCTCAGTCACGCCTGCGGCGTCGGCCCGGCGTTGAGCGATGAGCAGACTCGCGCGATCATCTGCTCGGCGATCATCAACTACAGCCACGGTAAATCCGGCCTGCATCCGCAGGTGGTGCACTCGCTGCTGGCGCTGCTCAACCACGGTATCACGCCGCAAGTACCGTCCCAGGGTTCGGTGGGTTACTTGACCCACATGGCCCACATCAGCATCGCCTTGCTCGGTGTTGGCAATGTGAGCTACCGGGGGCGCATCGTCGCGGCGCACCAGGCATTGGCCGAAGAAGGTTTGCAGGCGGTGGTGCTGGGGGCAAAAGATGGCCTGTGCCTGGTCAACGGCACGCCGTGCATGACCGGCCTCAGCTGCCTGGCCCTGGCCGATGCGCACCGCTTGCTGCAATGGGCCGATGTGATCGGCGCCATGAGCTTCGAAGGCCAGCGCGGGCAGATCGATGCCTTCGACGAAGAAATCATTGCCCTCAAGCCGCACCCGGGCATGCAGCAAGTGGGCATCAACCTGCGGGCGTTGCTGGACGGCAGTCAAGTGATCGCCAGCAGCAAAGGCATTCGCACCCAGGACGCCTTGAGCATCCGCTCGATTCCCCAGGTGCACGGCGCCGCCCGTGATCAACTGGAGCATGCCACCCGCCAGATTGAAACCGAACTCAATGGCACCAGCGACAACCCGCTGGTGCTGGGTACGCCAGACAGCTACCGCGTGGTGTCCCAGGCCAACCCGCACGGGCAGTCCGTGGCCCTGGCGGCTGACATGCTGGCCATCGCCATGGCCGAGATCGGCTCCATCGCCGAGCGCCGCCTGGACCGCCTGATCAACCCGCACGTGAGTGGCCTGCCGGCGTTCCTGGTGAGCAACCCCGGGGTCAACTCCGGGATGATGATCGTGCAGTACGTCGCCGCTTCGCTGTGTGGGCAAAACCGCCAGTTGGCGCAACCGGCGGTGCTCGACAACTTTGTCACCTCGGGCCTTCAGGAAGATCACCTGAGCATGGGTACCAACGCTGCGCTGAAACTGCATTCGGTGCTGGAGAACGTCACTCAAATTCTTGCCATTGAGTACCTGCTGGCGGCCCAGGCGTTCGAGTTCCTGCAGGAGCAGCGCTTCGGTGCCGGTACCGACTCCGCCTGGCGCCTGCTGCGTGAGCATGTGCCGGCCTACGACCAGGACCGCTGGCTGGCGCCGGACATCGCGGCCACTGCCGCACTGCTTAAAGCTCCCGATCTGTTGAACCGTGTCTTACCGAATTTGCACTGAAACCCAATTCACAAGGAGCATGAATGTGACTGCGCTAAACCTGATTCCAGGCCAACTGAGCCTTGCCCAACTGCGGGCCATTTACCAGCAGCCGGTAACCCTCAGCCTGGATGCCAGCGCATCTGACCAGATCGAAGCCAGTGTCGCCTGCGTGGAGCAGATTCTCGCCGAGAACCGCACCGCTTACGGTATCAACACCGGTTTTGGCCTGTTGGCCTCGACCCGCATCGCCAGTGAAGACCTGGAAAACCTCCAGCGTTCCCTGGTGCTGTCCCACGCCGCCGGCGTCGGTGAGCCCATCAGCGATGCGCTGGTGCGGCTGGTCATGGTGCTTAAGGTCAACAGCCTGAGCCGTGGTTTTTCCGGGATTCGCCGGCAGGTGATCGACGCACTGATCGCCCTGATCAACGCCGAGGTGTACCCGCACATTCCGCTGAAAGGTTCGGTGGGTGCCTCCGGCGACCTGGCGCCATTGGCGCATATGTCGCTGGTGCTGCTGGGTGAAGGCAAGGCGCGCTATAAAGGCGAATGGCTGGAAGCCACCGAAGCACTGAAAGTCGCCGGCCTGACGCCGCTGACCCTGGCGGCCAAAGAAGGCCTGGCGCTTCTCAACGGCACCCAGGTCTCCACCGCTTATGCGCTGCGCGGGCTGTTCGAAGGCGAGGATTTGTTCGCCGGTGCCCTGGCCTGTGGTGCCCTGACGGTGGAAGCCGTGCTGGGTTCGCGCTCGCCGTTCGACGCACGCATTCACGCTGCCCGTGGCCAGCGTGGCCAGATCGATTCTGCGGCGGCGTATCGCGCCCTGTTGGGTGACAGCAGCGAAGTGTCGCTGTCCCATCAGAACTGCGACAAGGTCCAGGACCCCTACTCCTTGCGCTGCCAGCCGCAAGTCATGGGCGCCTGCCTGACACAGTTGCGCCAGGCAGCCGAAGTGCTGGTAGTGGAAGCCAATGCCGTGTCGGATAACCCGTTGGTGTTTGCGGATGAAGGTGACGTGATTTCCGGCGGCAACTTCCACGCAGAACCGGTGGCCATGGCCGCCGACAACATGGCGTTGGCCATCGCGGAAATCGGCTCCCTGAGCGAGCGTCGCATCTCGTTGATGATGGACAAGCACATGTCGCAACTGCCGCCCTTCCTGGTAGCTAACGGCGGCGTGAACTCCGGCTTCATGATCGCCCAGGTCACCGCGGCGGCGTTGGCCAGCGAGAACAAGGCGCTGGCCCATCCCCATAGCGTCGACAGCCTGCCGACATCGGCCAACCAGGAAGACCACGTATCGATGGCGCCGGCGGCGGGCAAACGCCTGTGGGAAATGGCCGAGAACACCCGTGGTGTACTGGCGGTGGAATGGTTGGCCGCGTGTCAGGGCCTGGACCTGCGCAATGGTTTGAAAACCTCGCCTGCGCTGGAAAAGGCTCGCGGGATCCTGCGCAGCAAAGTGGCGTTTTATGAGAAGGACCGTTTCTTCGCACCCGACATCAATGCGGCCAGTGAGTTGTTGGCAACGCGCTGCCTGAATGAGCTGGTGCCGGCGAAGTTGCTCCCGAGCCTGTAATAGCGACACCGATCCAGTGCGGGAGCAGGCAAGCCAGCTCCCGCAAGGTTTTGTCTCATCGATAACCTAACGGAGGCGTTGATGAAAACGCTTTGGCAACACTGCCACGTTGCAACCATGGCCCAAGGCAAATACTCGATCATCGAGGATGCCGCCATCGTTACCTCGGGCACGCTCATCGAGTGGATCGGCCCCCATGCCGAACTGCCGAGCGCAACCTACGCAACCACCCGTGATCTGCAAGGTGCGTGGGTCACGCCGGGGCTGATCGACTGCCACACCCACACCGTATTCGGTGGCAATCGCAGTGGTGAGTTCGAGCAGCGGCTGCAAGGCGTGAGCTACGCCGAGATCGCAGCGGCCGGTGGCGGTATTGCCAGCACCGTGCGCGCCACACGCGCGGCGACCGAAGATGAACTGTTTGAAAGTAGCCGAAAGCGCCTGCGCAGTTTGCTGCGCGACGGTGTGACCACGGTCGAGATCAAATCCGGGTACGGCCTGGACCTGGCCAGCGAGCGTAAGATCCTGCGGGTGATCCGTCGCCTCGGCGCCGAACTGCCGGTGAGCGTGCGCAGCACTTGCCTGGCGGCGCACGCGTTGCCGCCGGAGTACGTGGACCGAGCCGACGCGTATATCGACCATATCTGCACCGAGATGCTGCCGGCACTGGCGGCGGAAGGCCTGGTAGATGCGGTCGACGCGTTCTGTGAATACCTGGCGTTCTCGCCGGAGCAGGTGGAGCGGGTGTTCATCGCCGCCCAAAAACTTGGCTTGCCGGTAAAACTGCACGCCGAACAGTTGTCGTCCCTGCACGGCTCCAGCCTGGCGGCACGGTACCAGGCGCTGTCGGCCGACCACCTGGAGTTTATGACCGAAGAAGACGCTATCGCCATGGCTGCTTCCGGCACCGTCGCGGTGCTGTTGCCGGGTGCGTTCTACTTCCTGCGGGAAACCCAGCTGCCGCCGATGGACGCCCTGCGCAAGCACGGCGTGAAGATCGCCATCGCCAGCGACCTCAACCCCGGCACCTCGCCGGCGTTGTCGGTGCGCTTGATGCTGAACATGGCCTGCACCCTGTTCCGCATGACCCCGGAAGAAGCCCTGGCCGGCGCCACCCAGCACGCGGCTACCGCCTTGGGCCTGGGCGACAGCCATGGTTCGCTGGAAGTGGGCAAGGTTGCAGACTTTGTCGCCTGGCAGATTGATCGCCCTGCCGACCTGGCCTACTGGCTGGGCGGCGAGCTGGATAAACGCGTCGTGCGCCACGGCGTGGACGTCACTGTTTAAGGAGTCGCGCTGTGGATAAGGTTTTGAACTTCAAACAAGGCCGCGTACCGCTGCTGATCAGCATGCCTCACGCGGGCCTGCGCCTGACGCCGGCGGTGCAAGCCGGGTTGATCCCCGAGGCGCAAAGCCTGCCGGACACTGACTGGCACATCCCCACGTTGTATGACTTTGCCGAAGAACTGGGCGCCAGCACCCTGGCGGCTGAGTATTCGCGGTTTGTCATCGACCTGAACCGGCCTTCAGACGACAAGCCGCTGTACGTCGGCGCCACCACCGGCCTGTACCCGGCAACGCTGTTCGACGGTGTGCCGCTGTTCCCTGAAGGCCTGGAACCGTCCAAGGCCGAGCGTGCCACGTACCTGGAGCAGGTGTGGACGCCGTATCACCGCACCCTGCAAAACGAGCTGGCCCGGCTCAAGGCCGAGTTCGGCTATGCGTTGCTGTTTGACGCGCACTCGATCCGTTCGGTGATCCCGCACCTGTTCGAAGGCAAGCTGCCGGACTTCAACCTCGGCACCTTCAATGGCGCCGCCTGCGACCCGCAACTGGCCAGCCAACTGGAAGCCATCTGTGCCGGGCACCCGCAGTACAGCCATGTGCTCAACGGGCGCTTCAAGGGCGGGCATATCACCCGCCACTACGGCAACCCGGCCGAGAACATCCACGCGGTGCAGCTGGAGTTGGGGCAGTGCACGTACATGGAAGAGTTTGAGCCGTTCCGCTATCGCGCCGACCTCGCCGAGCCGACTCGGGTGGTGTTGAAAGAGTTGCTGGAAGGGTTCCTGGCCTGGGGGCAAAAGCACTACCGGTGATTGGTTGCGCAGCTGAGATAGCCATCGCGGGCAAGCCCGGCTTGTGTCTTGAACTGGGATTAAGCTGAGGGTGAGAGCGGTGAGTGGCAAGCTGAATGCCGGGAGTGCTTAAAGCACGTGTGGGAGCCCATGCTGCCACTCACCTCTCCGCTCTGGACATGAGCCCGAACAGTTGAACGAGCCCACCTCGAACAGTTACAAGCGTGGGCCAAGCCAGAGCGCTCTCACCTATGAGTGTAAGAGGGTTTGGCCATGTTTTCCTTTCCAGCAGGCATTGATGTTTCCAAAGGCAGCTTAGAGGTTCGGGTGAACCAGCTCGAGCGTGGCGTGAGTTGCCGTAACGCTGACAGTGATTTCCCAGGACTGATTGGGTGGTTAAAGCTGCATCAGGTCGGGAGCGTCTTGCTCGAAGCGACCGGCGGTTATGAGCGAAACGTCATGAAAGCGCTCCAGGCGGCTGACTTTGAAGTCATACGCATCAATCCCTGCCGGGCCAAGGCCTTTGCCAAGGCGATGGGGCAACAAGCCAAAACCGATCCGATAGACGCGCAATGTCTTGCTCAATTTGCAGCGGTCATCGATTCACCCGGCAGCCGCGTCACAAGTCCGGAGCACGATGAGTTGCGAGCACTGGTCCAGCAGCGGGAAAACTTTATTCATCAAAGAGATGATGACAGGCGGCGCCTGAAAACAGCCTCTTCTGAGGTAGTCAAACCGGCTTTGCAGAGCCATATCGATTACTTGAACCAGGCTGTGAAGTTGATAGAGCAACTGATCCGTCAAAGCGCTGAAAAGCTGGACAGTGAAAAAGCGGCTCGTTTGTGTTCGGTCAAAGGAATCGGGATCGTTACGGCAGCCAGTCTTATGGCTTATCTCCCGGAACTGGGCGAAGTCGGAAAGCGGCCGATCGCTGCGCTGGCGGGTCTTGCTCCGTATAACAACGACAGTGGGAACCATAAGGGCGTGCGCCACATTAGCGGCGGAAGATTTGCTGCGCGTCGCTCGCTGTATATGTCCTGCTGGGTGGTTATTCGGGAGCAGCCTGAGTTCCAGGCCCGCTATAAGGCGCTGCGTGACAAAGGCAAATGCGCAAAGGTCGCGCTCATCGCCTGCATGCGAGTCCTGCTAATACGGCTGAACGCGATGGGACTGAATGGAAAGTGCACGCTGCCTGATTCGGCAGCGGTATGTCGTAAAAGTCACACGGCACGAAGCTGTGGGAGCTTTGGCTGTCTTCAGAAACGATGCTCAAGATATGGCTATCAAGACAGTTGCTCCCACCTTTTGAATTGCAAACACATTCAAATGTGGGAGCTGGCTTGCCTGCGAAGAGGCCCTCAACAGCAACACACCTCCCAAGTCGTCTGTGTGCAAATCCCTGTCGCCACAGGTCGCTTTTATCGAGGTCTCGCTGGGTAAGGTGTGGGGCACGGCGCGTCAGACGCCATCCCCACAATAAAAACTGCCGAGTGAGACCGCATCGATGAAAAGACTGTTCAACCGTTGTCTGTTGATTCTCACCGGCGCCGCACTCCTGAGCGCCAACGCGATGGCCGCCGACCCGGCCTCGTGCAAGGCGGTGCGCATGGGCGTGGTCAGTTGGACCGACGTGATCGCCACCAGCGGCATGGCCGATGTGCTGCTCAATGGCCTGGGCTACGACAGCAAGCAAACCAGCGCCGTGCAGCAAATCATCTTTGCCGGCATTCGCGACAAGCGCCTGGATATTTTCCTCGGCTACTGGAAGCCGGCGATGGACAACAACATCGCGCCGTTTCTTGCGGCCAATCAAGTCAAGGTGTTCGACAAACCCAGCCTGTCAGACGCTCAGGCTACCCTGGCGGTGCCGCAGTACGTCGCTGATGCCGGCCTGAAAACCTTTGCCGACATCGCCCGCTTCAAGGACAAGCTGGGCGGCAAGATCTATGGCATCGAACCGGGCAGCGGCGCCAACACCGACATCCAGAAAATGATCGACAGTAACCGCTTTGGCCTCGGCGGCTTCAAGCTGGTGGCGTCCGGCGAAGCGGGCATGTTGGCGGCGGTGCAGCGCGCGGTGAACCGCAAGGAGTTCGTGGTGTTTGTCGGTTGGACCCCGCACCCGATGAACATCAACATGAAAATGGCTTACCTGACCGGCAGCGAAGATGTGTTCGGTGCCAACGAGGGCATGGCCACGGTCTCCACGGTAACGGCTCCGGATTATGCCGAGCGCTGCCCCAACGTGACGCGCCTGCTGGAAAACCTGACCTACACCGCGGCCCAGGAAAGCCAGTTGATGGTGCCGATCATGGACCGCAAGACGCCCCAGGATGTGGCCAAACAGTGGCTGCGCGATAATCCCGAGGACTTGCAGCGCTGGCTGGCCGGTGTGACGACGCTGGATGGCAAGGACGGCGTGGCGGCGGTGCAGGCCAGCCTCAAACCCTGATGCGAACACGCTAGATCAAACAACAAAGAACCAATGTGGGAGTCGGGCTTGCCCGCGATGGCGGTTTATCAGTCGACGATGGCGTTGGTTGACACACTGCTATCGCAGGCAAGCCAGCTCCCACATTTGCCTTGTGGTGTGCTTTGAATCTTCCTATCAGGACGATCACCCTCATGTCCCATTACCCGATTTGCGCGCAGATGTGCGCCTTTGTCGAAAAAACCGAATCCTTCACCAGCGACGACACCTCGCTGGCCGGATTGCGCCTTGGCTATGACCGCATGTGCCAGGCGTTCACCCCGGCGCGCCCTGAAGGGTTGCAGGTGTCAGATATTTCCCTGGGTAGCGTGGGCGTACGTCTGTATCAGCCGACGGCACACATCCCTGATGGCGGCTGGCCATGTATCCTTTATATGCACGGTGGCGGCTGGGTGGTCGGCGGCCTGGATTCCCACGACTTTATCTGCTGTGAGCTGGCCGACTCGCTGCAGGTGCTGGTCATCGCCATCGATTACCGCCTGGCGCCCGAACATCCGTTCCCGGCCGCCTTCGACGATTGCCGCGCGGTCTGGCGGGCGATTCAGGCGGGTGAAGCGCCGTCCCGCATCAACCTTCAGCGTCTGGTGGTGGCCGGTGACAGCGCCGGCGGTAACCTGGCGGCTGCCTTGTGCCTGGGCCTGCGCGATGACCACCTGCCACAGCCCTTGGCGCAAATCCTGATCTACCCCGGCCTGGGCGGCCCCGCCGACTTGCCCTCGCGCCGCGACTGCGTCGACGCGCCGCTGCTCAGTACTGCCGACACCGAATGCTACCTGGCGCTCTACCTGCGTGGCCCGAGCCAGCCATCGCCTTACGCCATGCCATTGCGGGCCCTGGATTTCAGCGGATTGCCCCCGGCACTGATCGCCGTTGCCCAGTTCGACCCGCTGCGCGACGACGGCGTGCTGTACGCCGAACGCCTGCAAGCGGGCGGGGTAGCGGCCACGCTGTATCCCGGAAAAGGCCTGGTCCACGGCTGTTTACGGGCCCGAGGCCAGGTGGCAGAGGTCGACCGGCTCTACGCGTATCTGCTGGATTACCTGCGTGGTGTTCTGCTGACACAGGTCTAGGTTCACCAAGGCATGCTCATTGCACAATTCGGGTTTATGATGCCAGACGGCAAAATAATAGACGTCCCCCCAGGGATGAACTCGACCCCTTACGGAGCGCGCAATGCAGACTTTGTACCCGCAGATCAAACCCTACGCCCGGCACGATCTGGCCGTCGACGAAACCCACGTACTGTATGTCGACGAAAGCGGTTCCCCGGAAGGCTTGCCCGTCGTATTCATCCACGGCGGCCCTGGCGCCGGGTGTGACGCCAATAGCCGCTGCTATTTCAATCCGAATCTGTACCGAATTGTTACTTTTGATCAGCGCGGCTGCGGGCGCTCCACCCCACGGGCCAGCCTGGAAAACAACACCACCTGGGACCTGGTGGCCGACCTGGAGCGGATTCGCGAGCACCTGGGCATCGAAAAATGGGTGTTGTTCGGCGGTTCCTGGGGCTCGACCCTGGCGCTGGCCTACGCGCAAACCCATCCGGAGCGCGTGCATGGCCTGATCGTGCGCGGCATTTTCCTGGCTCGCCCCCAGGACATTCAGTGGTTCTACCAGGCTGGCGCCAGCCGTCTGTTCCCGGATTACTGGCAGGACTACCTCGCGCCGATCCCTGCGGAGGAGCGCCAAGACCTGCTCGGCGCCTACCACAAGCGCCTGACCGGCAACGACCAGATCGCCCAGATGCACGCGGCCAAGGCCTGGTCCACGTGGGAAGGCCGCATGTTGGGCCTGTGCCCGAACCCGCAGTTGATCGAGCGGTTCTCCGAGCCCCAGCGCGCCCTGTCGATTGCCCGTATCGAATGCCACTACTTCACCAACAATTCATTCCTTGAGCCCAACCAGCTGATCCGCGATATGCACAAGATCGCCCATCTGCCTGGCGTAATCGTGCATGGCCGCTACGATATGATCTGCCCGCTGGATAACGCTTGGGAGCTGCATCAGGCGTGGCCCAACAGCGAATTGCAGATCATCCGCGAAGCCGGCCACGCGGCTTCCGAGCCGGGCATTACCGATGCGCTGGTGCGTGCGGCGAGTGAAATGGCACGGCGCCTGCTCGATCTGCCGCCCGAAGAAGCATGAAGGGGCTTTTGCAGCGGGTGCGCGGCGCCCGGGTCGAGGTGGAGGGGCAAGTCGTCGGTGCGATCGACCAGGGTTTGCTGGTGCTGGTGGCCGTCGAGCCGTCAGATACCCAGGCCTGCGCCGACAAGCTGCTGAATAAGCTGCTTAACTATCGGGTGTTCAGCGACGGCGAGGGCAAGATGAACCTGTCCTTGAAAGACATTGGCGGCGGTTTGCTGCTGGTGTCGCAGTTCACCCTGGCGGCAGACACCAAGAGTGGCCTGCGACCGAGCTTCTCCACGGCGGCACCGCCGGCGTTGGCCGAGGCACTTTTCGACTACCTGCTGTTACAAGCGCAACAATTGCATGGCACGGTAGCGGCAGGGCGTTTTGGCGCGGATATGCAGGTACATTTGGTCAATGACGGGCCGGTCACCTTCCTGTTACAGACGTGAATGTACTGAAAACGACTTGTGATGCCCAAAAAACCGGGATTTCGCTACAAATACTTCGCTGTCCCTGATGCGTTGTCTCGCGGGCTACTAGATAATCGCGCGCTACGGGGATCAGCGTTAATTGGTCCATTTTTGACTTAGGTAGAGACTTGTCCGATCGCTATTGGGGAATCATTTAGCCCCAGAGGAGTCGGAACAATGCTCGCCAACCTGGCATATAGATAGCTGGCCGTTGGTTTTTTGATCTGTTTTCGGCGAGGGTTGCTCGTGATTGTTAGTCCCTGTAATGCACCAAAATTGTCTGCCAAACGGTTACGAAACGCACTGGTAACGGGCTCTGCCCTGTTTTGCCTGTTCGGCGCGGGTCAACTGTGGGCATTCAGTCTGGACGATGTGTCGGCCAAGGCAAAAGAGCTGGCCGGGCAGAAATACGAAGCTCCGCGCAGCAATTTGCCGAACGAATTCCGCGAAATGAAATTCGCTGACTACCAGAAAATTCGTTTCCGCAACGAAAAAGCCGAGTGGGCCGATCAAAACACCCCGTTCAAGCTGTCCTTCTATCACCAGGGCATGCACTTCGACACGCCGGTGAAAATCAACGAAGTCACCGCCGACAGCGTCCAGGAAATCAAGTACGACCCGGCTCGTTTCGATTTCGGCGACGTCAAGTTTGATCCCAAGGCCACCGAACAGCTGGGTTATGCCGGCTTCCGTGTGCTGTACCCGATCAACAAGGGCGACAAGCAAGACGAAATCATGACCATGCTCGGCGCGAGCTATTTCCGCGTCGTGGGTAAAGACCAGGTCTACGGCCTGTCGGCCCGTGGCATGGCGATCGACACTGCCTTGCCGTCTGGCGAAGAGTTCCCGCGTTTCACCGAGTTCTGGATTGAGCGTCCAAAGCCGGGTGAAAAGCAGTTGGTGATCTACGCCCTGCTGGATTCTCCACGGGCCACCGGCGCTTATCGCCTGATCCTGCGCCCTGGCACCGACACCGTCGTCGACGTCAAATCCCAGATGTACCTGCGTGACAAGGTGACCAAGCTGGGCATCGCCCCGCTGACCAGCATGTTCCTGTTCGGCGCCAACCAGCCGTCCAAGGTCCTCAACTACCGTCGCGAGCTGCACGATTCCAGCGGCCTGTCGATCCATGCCGGTAATGGTGAGTGGATCTGGCGCCCACTGAACAACCCCAAACACCTGTCGGTCAGCAACTTCACCGTGGAAAACCCGCGTGGTTTCGGCCTGCTGCAACGCGGTCGTAATTTCAGCCACTACGAAGACCTCGACGACAACTACGACAAGCGCCCAAGCGCCTGGATCGAGCCCGATGGCGACTGGGGCAAGGGCTCCGTCGACCTGGTAGAGATTCCGACCGCCGACGAAACCAACGACAACATCGTTGCCTTCTGGAGCCCGGAAACTTTGCCGGAGCCGGGCAAGCCGCTGGACGTCGCCTACCGCCTGCACTGGACGTTGAAAGACGCCGAGTTCCATTCGCCAGAAAGCGCCTGGGTCAAGCAGACCCTGCGTTCCACCGGCGACGTCAAGCAATCCAACCTGATCCGCCAGCCAGACGGCAGCGTGGCTTACCTGGTGGACTTCGAGGGCCCGTCCCTGAAGAAACTGCCGGCCGATGCTCCGGTGCGCAGCCAGGTCAGCGTGGGCGACAACGCCGAAATCGTTGAAAACAGCGTGCGCTACAACCCGCACACCCAAGGCTGGCGCCTGACTCTGCGCATGAAGATCAAGGACGCGGGCAAGCCGACTGAAATGCGTGCCGCCCTGGTCCAGGACATTGTGGCGCCGGAGCCCGAGAAGGCTTCGACCCAAGTGCTCAAGGCCGACAAGCTCCTGGCCAAGCAACACGAGAAGGCGGCCAAGAAAGACCCGAAAGACAAGGATGCCAAGCAGCCAGAAGCTGCGGCCCCAGCCACACCGGAGCCGGCCAAGACAGAGCAAGTCCTGACCGAAACCTGGAGCTATCAGTTGCCTGCCGATGAGTAATTCTCAAGTCCAGCCAGAGACTCTTGCCGAGTACCTGGCGCATCTACCGATGACCGACGAGCAGCGCGCCGAGCTGGCGGGCTGCGACTCCTTCAGTGAATTGCACAAGCGCCTGTCATCGTCCACGTTCGACGCACCTGCCGACGCTGCCCAAGCGTCGGTAGGCGCCCGGCTGACCCTCAACACCGCCGAAGAGCTGCAAGACGCCGAAATGCTGGCGCTCGACGCCAGTGGCCGGGTTTGCCTCAAGGCCACGCCGCCGATCCGTCGGACCAAGGTCGTGCCTGAGCCGTGGCGCACCAATATCCTGGTGCGTGGCTGGCGCCGCCTGACCGGGCGCACCAACCCACCGGCCCCGCCCAAAGATGAACGTGTGCTGCCGGCTGCCCGCTGGCGCACCGTCGGTTCGATCCGTCGCTATATCCTGCTGGTGCTGATGCTCGGCCAGACGATCGTCGCCGGCTGGTACATGAAAGGCATCATGCCGTACCAGGGCTGGTCGTTCGTCGACTTTGACGAGATCCGCAACCAGACCCTGCTGCAAACCGCAACCCAAGTACTGCCTTACGCCTTGCAAACCAGCATCCTGGTACTGTTCGGGATTCTGTTCTGCTGGGTTTCGGCCGGTTTCTGGACCGCGCTGATGGGCTTCCTCGAATTGCTCACTGGTCACGATAAATACCGTATCTCCGGTAAAAGTGCCGGTAACGAGCCGATTGCGAAAGATGCCCGCACCGCGCTGGTCATGCCGATCTGCAACGAAGACGTGCCTCGGGTATTTGCCGGCCTGCGCGCGACGTTCGAATCGGTCGCCGCCACCGGTGACCTGGATCGTTTCGACTTTTTCGTCCTCAGCGACAGTAACGAGGCCGATATCTGCATCGCCGAGCAGCAGGCCTGGCTCGACGTGTGCCGCGATGCTGGCGGGTTTGGCAAGATCTTCTATCGCCGCCGTCGCCGTCGCGTCAAACGCAAGAGCGGCAACCTCGACGACTTCTGCCGTCGCTGGGGCGGTGACTACAAGTACATGGTGGTGCTCGACGCCGACAGCGTAATGAGCGGCGAATGCCTGACCAGCCTGGTGCGCTTGATGGAAGCCACGCCGGATGCCGGGATTATCCAGACCGCGCCGCGTGCGTCGGGCATGGACACCCTGTATGCGCGCATGCAGCAGTTCGCCACCCGGGTGTACGGCCCGCTGTTTACCGCTGGCCTGCACTTCTGGCAGTTGGGTGAATCCCACTACTGGGGCCACAACGCGATCATCCGCATGAAGCCGTTTATCGAGCACTGCGCCCTGGCGCCGTTGCCGGGTAAAGGTGCGTTTGCCGGTGCAATCCTTTCCCACGACTTTGTTGAAGCTGCGCTGATGCGCCGTGCCGGCTGGGGCGTGTGGATTGCCTACGACTTGCCGGGCAGCTACGAAGAACTGCCGCCCAACCTGCTGGACGAACTCAAGCGTGACCGTCGCTGGTGCCATGGCAACCTGATGAACTTCCGCCTGTTCCTGGTCAAAGGCATGCACCCGGTGCACCGTGCGGTGTTCCTGACCGGCGTGATGTCGTACCTGTCGGCGCCGTTGTGGTTCTTCTTCCTGGTGCTGTCGACGGCCTTGCTGGCGGTCAACACACTGATGGAACCGCAGTACTTCATGGCGCCACGCCAGCTATACCCGCTGTGGCCACAATGGCACCCGGACAAGGCGGTAGCGCTGTTCTCCACCACCGTCGTGCTGCTGTTCCTGCCTAAACTGTTGAGCATCATCCTGATCTGGGCCAAGGGCGCGAAAGAGTTCGGCGGCAAGTTCAAGGTCACGCTGTCGATGCTGCTGGAGATGCTGTTCTCCATGTTGCTGGCGCCGGTGCGGATGATCTTCCACACCCGTTTCGTACTCGCCGCGTTCCTTGGCTGGGCCGCGACCTGGAACTCGCCACAGCGCGACGATGACTCCACGCCATGGAGCGAGGCGGTCAAGCGCCACGGTCCGCAGACCTTGCTCGGTTTCTTCTGGGCACTGCTGGTGGTGTGGTTGAACCCAAGCTTCCTGTGGTGGCTGGTGCCGATCGTGGGTTCGTTGATGCTGTCGATCCCGGTGTCGGTGATTTCCAGCCGGGTCAAGCTGGGCCTCAAGTCTCGCGACGAAAGCCTGTTTTTGATCCCCGAGGAATACAACCCACCCCAAGCGCTGCTTTCGACCGACAAGTACACCCACGAAAACCGTTGGCATGCGTTGAACGACGGCTTTGTGCGGGCAGTGGTCGATCCCCAGCAGAACGCCCTGGCGTGCGCCTTGGCGACTTCCCGTCACGGGCAGGCGGAGCCGATTGAATGGTTGCGTGTGGAGCGGGTTCGCCATGCAGTGAAAGTCGGCCCGGCCGGCCTCACCAACGGCGAGCGCCTGGCGTTGCTCAGTGATCCGGTCGCCCTCGCACGCTTGCATGAGCAGGTGTGGAGCGAAGGTCACGAGCAGTGGCTCAGTGCCTGGCGCGAATCGGTCAAGGCCGATCCGCATGCGCCGTTGCTGCCATTGAAACCGCTGTCGTCCCAGGCTCAACCGGCCTGATTCCGACGCCCCCGAGGTCTCGCCTCGGGGGCGTTTTGGTCACCGTCCTACGCTGTTTTTCGTTTCTGTTTCATCCCGCTAACTTCTTGTTATTTCGAAACAAAAGACCCTTCGCCAAAGCGTATTGCCGTGCCTGCGAGTGGGTTAGCATCGCCCCCAAAATCTGACTCGATGCCCCTGGTTTACGCGTACGTATGCGTGGCTCGGTGCGCGGGTGCTTAACGGAACAGGGGCTTTTCATGATCAAAAGGTATTTGTCGATGCTGCTGCTCGGCATCGTCACGTTTTCCCACGGTTACCTGGCGCACGCCGGGGCCATAGACGAAGCCGTCCGGCGGGGCGTGCTGAAAGTCGGTACCAATCCCTCCTACGTCCCCTTCGAAATGACCGACAAGGAAGGCCGTATCGTCGGGTTTGAAATCGATCTGTTGCGGCAGATGAGCAAGGCGCTGGGGGTCCGGCTGGAGCTGGTTTCGGTGCCGTATACCGACCTGATCCCAGGCCTGCTGGCCAACCGGTTCGACCTGATCGGCAGCGGCATGACCGTGACGCAGGAGCGCAACCTGACCCTCAATTTCAGCGATTCGTTCATCATCGTCGGCCAGACTGTACTGCTGAACCCTCGGTTGGCTGACAAGGTCCAGAGCATCGAGGACTTGAACGAAGCCGGTTACCGCATCGTGGCCGCCGAAGGTACGACAGGTGAGGCGGCGGCGAAAAGGTTCCTCGGCGCTGCACGGCTGCGCAGTTTTCCGACGCCTGAAGAAGGCGTTCGCCAGGTGGTGGAGGGCAAGGCCGACGCGTTTATCCATGATGCGCCCTATAACCTGATCGCCATCGGCAAGCCCCAAAACAGTGCCCTGCTGGCGCTGGAGCAACCCTTCACCTACGAGCCCTTGGCGTTCGGTGTAAAAAAAGGTGATTACGACAGCCTCAACTGGATCAATCATTTCCTTAACCAAGTGGCCCAGGATGGCACCTACGATCGGCTGCACGACAAGTGGTTCAAGGACACGGACTGGATGCAGGCAATCGATCGGTAGTCATAACTGCTTACACATCAATCGATTGGCTGGCCAATGCGGTGACGTGTCTAGCTGTACCGTTTTCTGCACAGTTGTGGGGCTTTTCTGTCATCCCCTGGCAACAAATCGGGGCGAAACCTTTGTGCCAGGCGGTGAGTGGGTTAGGATCGCACCCCGAAATGGTGCAGCCCTTTTGCGCGCCGACCTCACAAGAAATGAGTTCAGGGGACTTGATGATGAAAAAGTATCTTTCGATGCTGTTGCTGGGCGTCACCGCACTGGTGGCGGTCAATGCAGCCCATGCCGGCGCCATCGATGATGCGGTCAAGCGCGGTACGCTGAAAGTCGGCATGGACCCGACCTACATGCCGTTCCAGATGACCAACAAGCGCGGTGAAATCATCGGTTTTGAAGTCGACATCCTCAAGGCCATGGCCAAGTCCATGGGCGTCAAGTTCGAGCCAATCTCCACCGGCTATGACGGCATCATTCCGGCCCTGCTGACCAACAAGTTCGACATGATCGGCAGCGGCATGACCCTGACCCAGGAACGCAACCTGCGCCTGAACTTCAGCGAACCGTTCATTGTGGTTGGCCAGACGCTGCTGATCCGCAAGGAACTGGAGGGCACCATCAAGTCCTACAAAGACCTGAACGACGAGAAGTACCGCCTGACCTCCAAGCTTGGCACCACTGGCGAGATGGTCGCCAGGAAGCTGATCTCCAAGGCCAAGTACCACGGCTATGACAACGAGCAGGAAGCTGTGCTGGACGTGGTCAACGGCAAAGCTGACGCCTTCGTCTATGACGCGCCGTACAACGTGGTGGCGGTGAACAAGGTGGGCGCCGGCAAGCTGGTGTTCCTCGACCAGCCGTTCACCTTTGAGCCCTTGGCGTTCGGCCTGAAGAAGGGCGACTACGACAGCATCAACTTCATCAACAACTTCCTGCACCAGATCCGCAACGACGGCACCTACGATCGTATCCATGACAAGTGGTTCAAGAGTTCCGAGTGGCTCAAGGACATGGAATAACGCGATACCGCGTCGACTTCATCGCAGGCAAGCCAGCTCCCACATTGATCGATGTCAGTCCTGACAATGCGTTCAAATGTGGGAGCAGGGCTTGCCCGCGATGAGGGCCTGCCAGGCGATACACATCCCGGAACCTGAAATGAAACAGAAAAAAGCCCAATGGCCCTGGCACCTGCTGACGATGCTGGTACTGGTCGGCCTGGCCGGTGCGCTCTACTACGCCACCTCCCTGATGTCTTACGAATGGCGCTGGAACCGCGTGCCGCAGTACTTCGTCTACCAGGCCGAAGAGTCCCAGCGTGCGTCGGAAATTTCCACCGTCAGCGAGCTAGTGCGCAAGGGCGATGTGGCTGAAGTCACCCTGCGCAATGACGAGGGCAACGAACAGCACCTGAGCGTGGCCGAGAACAGCCTGCAAGTGGCCAAGGGCGATGATGTGGCCGAGGGCGATGTGGTCGGCGTCACCCGGCATTGGGCCGCGGGGCCGTTGCTGTGGGGCTTGTGGACCACATTGTGGCTGTCAGTGGTGTCTGGTGTGCTCGGGCTGCTGATCGGCCTGGCGACCGGGTTGTGTCGCTTGTCGAATAACCCGACTTTGCGCGATCTGTCGACGATCTACGTCGAACTGGTGCGCGGCACGCCGCTATTGGTACAGATATTCATTTTCTATTTCTTCATCGGCACGGTGCTCAACCTGTCGCGGGAGTTTGCCGGGATTGCCGCGCTGTCGCTGTTTACCGGTGCCTACGTGGCGGAAATCATCCGCGCCGGTGTGCAATCGATTACCCGTGGTCAAAACGAGGCGGCGCGGTCCCTGGGCCTGAGTGCTGGCCAGTCGATGCGCCATGTGGTGTTGCCGCAGGCCTTCAAGCGCGTGCTGCCGCCGTTGGCCGGGCAATTTATCAGCCTGGTGAAGGATACGTCGCTGGTGTCGGTGATCGCGATTACCGAACTGCTCAAAAGCGGCCGCGAGGTCATCACCACCTCATTCTCGCCGTTTGAAATCCTGTTCTGCGTCGCAGGCCTGTACCTGCTGATCAACCTGCCGCTGTCGAAAATCGCCAGCCGGCTTGAGCGGAGGCTCGCGCAAAGTGATTGAAGTCCGCGATCTGGTAAAAGTCTTCGACACCCGTGGCCACGTAGTGCGCGCGGTAGACAACGTGACCACCCAGGTGGCCAAGGGTGAAGTACTGGTGGTAATCGGCCCGTCCGGTTCCGGCAAGTCGACGTTCCTGCGCTGCCTTAACGGCCTGGAAGAGTTCGATTCGGGCTCGGTGAGCATCGACGGCCTGCAACTGGCAGACCCGAAAACCGACGTGAACGCCTACCGCCGTGAAGTCGGCATGGTGTTCCAGCACTTCAACCTGTTCCCCCACATGACCGTGCTCGAAAACCTGTGCCTGGCGCAAAAAGTCGTGCGCAAGCGCGGCAAGAAAGAGCGCGAGGCCAAGGCCCTGGCACTCCTGGAAAAAGTCGGCATCGCCCAAAAAGCCAACGAGTTCCCGTCGCGGCTTTCCGGCGGCCAGCAGCAGCGGGTGGCAATTGCCCGCGCGCTGGCGATGGAGCCCAAGGTGATGCTGTTTGACGAGCCTACCTCGGCGCTGGACCCGGAAATGGTCGGCGAAGTGCTGGACGTGATGAAAACCCTGGCCCTGGAAGGCATGACCATGGTCTGCGTCACCCATGAAATGGGTTTTGCCCGGGAGGTGGCCGACCGTGTGCTGTTCTTCGATCACGGCAAACTGCTGGAGGACGCCGCTCCGGCGCAATTCTTCGATGCGCCGAAGGACCCCCGGGCCCAAGCCTTCCTGCGTCAGGTGTTGTAACGGCTAGACCTTGAACTTGCCCACCCACACCTGCAAGTCCGAACCCAGGCGCGCCAGTTCGATACTGGCCGCCGCCGTCTCCTGACTCGCGGCTGCGGTTTGTTCTGACACATCCTTGACCTTCAGCACACTGCGGTTGATCTCCTCGGCCACCGCTGTTTGTTCCTCTGCGGCAGCGGCAATCTGCGGGTTCATCTCCTGGATTACTGACACAGTGCGGGTGATGCCAGCCAGCGCATCGCCTGCGCGGCGGGTCAGTTGCACGCTGTTGTCGGTGAGGCTGCGACTGTTGTCCATGATATCGGCGACGTGTTGCGTGCCCCGGTGCAGGCCGCTGATCAACTCCTCGATTTCCTCGGCCGATTGCTGGGTGCGTTGCGCCAGGCTGCGCACTTCATCGGCGACTACGGCAAAACCTCTGCCTGCCTCGCCGGCGCGGGCCGCTTCGATCGCGGCGTTGAGGGCCAGCAAATTAGTCTGTTCCGACACCGACTTGATCACCTCCAGCACGCTGCCGATCTTCCGGCTCTCCTGTTGCAACCCTTGCATGGCCTGGCTTGAACGGGCCATCTCCTGGGCCAGGTGCTCAATGTGGGCAATGGCCTCAGCCACCACCCGATCACCCTGGCCCGCCTGCCGATCGGCCTCGGTGGCGGCCAATGAGGCTTGCTCGGCATGGCGCGCGACTTCCTGGGAAGTGGCAAGCATCTCGTTCATGGCGGTGGCCACTTGTTCGGTTTCCTGCTTCTGGCCGTCAACCCCGGCGCGGGTCTGCTCGGTGACGGCCGACAATTGCTCGGCGGCGCTGGCGATCTGTCGGGCGCTGTCGCCGATGCCACCGATCAAGCCCCGCAGGTTGAGGGTCATTTGCCCGATGCTGCGTTGCAGCTGCCCCAGTTCATCCTGGCGCGAGGTCTGGATGTGGTGGCTCAGGTCACCTTCGGCAATCCGGTTGGCCACGTGCAGGGCCTGGCGCAGCGGCGCGACGATCTGGCCGGCAATCAGCCAGGCGGCGGCGATACCGAGCAATAGCGCGGCGCCAGTGACGTTGAGCAGCACGGTGCGGGCGAGGCTGGCTTCCTTGTCACGCTTGGCGGTTTGGTCCTGGCCCAGCAGGTCGCTTTCCTTGAGCAACTGATCCAGCCACTGCTCAAGCTGGTTCTGGATGGTTTCGGTGGAGAGCTGGGCATCCTTGAGGCGTGTCAGTTGAGTCCTATAGTCGAGCAGGACGTTTTTCAGGGCGCTGGCATCAACCGGCAGTGTGTCTACAACGGCTTGAGCGCCACCGAGTGCCACCAGCGCGTCATTCACGGCGTTGGCATAAGCGTCCAGTGAGGCGGCGGCCCAGACGGGGCTGAGGGCCCGGTCTTCGGCTTGCTCCATGGCCTGGCGCAATTGCTCCACGGCGTCGAGAGCTTTCTCATCGTCTTGGTTGGGCAGGTTGCTGGACAGTTCAGAAAGGCTGTCACTGCTCTGGACAGAACTGCGCTTGAGCTGTTCGCGGGCGTTCTCGCGTTGTTTGATCAGGCCATCCAGGCCGCTCAAGGCGGTTTTGAAACTGGTGACAAAGCGGCGGCTTTCCTGCAATTGTTGTTGGTTGACCGGGTCGGTAAACCTCGGGGAAAGATCCACCAGATGTTGGTCGATCCTGTCCATGTGCAAGCCTATCTTTGCCAGGCTGGCCGGGTCGTTCAGGGTGCGATAGACAATACGATCAGCGCGCAACTCTTCGCCGACGACGGCCAATTGCGAGAGGATCGTGAGTTTTTGTGATCGATCAAGAGAGGCGTTCAAGGCTTGCCAGCCTGTGGCCGCGATCATGAGGCTTAGACTGAGCACGAGGCCGAAGCCCAGGGCAAGTTTGAAGCTGATGCTGATGTTTCCCAGCAGGCGGGTCAGTGGACGAAACATGGTGAACCTCCAACGAATCAAAAGGCGCGTCTCAAGCGTCCGGCTGACAACGGTCAGGGGAGTTGAAACGCTACTTTTATTCGGCGCCAGGTGTGTAATCCACGACCTGAAAAACGCGTAGGAAATTTCACAAGTTGTCAGGATGGCGGCCCTGATGGCCGCCGCAAGCGGGTCAAACCTTGAAGCGACCTACCAGGCTTTGCAGGTAAACCCCCAGGCGCGCCAGCTCGGCACTGGAAGCGGCGGTCTCTTCGCTGGCCGCCGACGTCTGTTCGGAAACGTCCCGCACGTTGAGCACACTGCGGTTGATCTCTTCGGCCACGGCGCTTTGTTGCTCGGCGGCGGTGGCTATCTGCTGGTTCATCGCCTGAATGGCCGACACTGTGCGCGTGATGTTGCCCAGTGCATTACCTGCCCGGCGAGTCAGCTCGACGCTGCTGTCGGTGAGGCCGCGGCTGTTGTCCATGATGGTTGCCACTTGCTGTGTGCCGTTTTGCAGGCCGACGATCAACTCTTCGATTTCCTCCGTGGACTTCTGGGTACGCTGGGCCAGGCTGCGCACTTCATCGGCCACTACCGCAAAACCACGCCCGGCTTCGCCGGCACGCGCCGCTTCAATCGCCGCGTTGAGGGCGAGCAGGTTGGTTTGCTGGGCCACGGCCTTGATCACGTCGAGCACGCTGCCAATCTTGTCGCTCTCGCGCTTGAGATGGCCCATGGCCGCGGTAGAGTTGCCTACCTCGCCGGCCAGGCGCTCTATCTGGGCGATGGCCTCACCGACCACCCGGTCGCCTTCACGGGCCTGCTGGTCAGCGGCTACAGCCGCTTCGCAAGCTTCCTCGGCGTTACGCGCAACTTCCTGCACGGTGGCGGCCATTTCGTTCATGGCGGTGGCCACTTGGTCGGTCTCGACCTTTTGGCTGTTGACCCCGGCGCTGGTCTGTTCGGTGACCGCCGACAGTTGCTCGGCGGCGCTGGCAATTTGGGTGACACCGTCGCTGATGCCGCCGATCAGTTCCCGCAGGCCCACGGTCATGCTCTGCATGGACCGTTGCAACTGGCCCAGCTCATCGCGGCGTTCGGAGATCAAATTGTGGCTGAGGTCGCCCGCCGCTACACGCTCGGCCACCTTGAGAGTCTGGCTCAACGGGATGACGATCTGCCGGGTAATGGCCCAGGCGGCAAGTATGCCGAAGGCCAGCGCCAGGGCAGTGGCCAGCAGCAACAGGTTCTTGGCGTGGGCGGCATCGGTATCACGCACCACGGTTTGCGAAGTGGTGAGCTTGTTACTGCGGTCGAGCAGGATATCGCCTTGCTCACCCATGATTTTCATCGCGGCGGCACTGGCCACCTGGGAGTTGCGGTACTGGCTCACGGCAGCGCGGTAGGCCTGCAGCGAGACGCTGGCCTCTTGCAGGTTCGCCCGGTATTGCTCGGGCAACTGGTCGCCAAGGGTGGTTATTTTTTTCAGGGCGTTGTCGATGGCATCCAGCGCCGGCTGTTCGGCCTCGACCTTGGCGCTGTAGGTGTAGCCGCGCACCTGGAAGCGCGCCTGCTGGATCAGTTTGCTCAGGTCGACCACGCTGTTGAACAGGATGACGCTGTCGCCTTGCAGCAGGGATTTTTCCACTTCGTTGATTTTTGCGACGGCGTTGTCGGCGGTATCGCCCAGTTTGCTGCGGGCGCCTTCACGCTTGAGGCCGGCCTGCACCATGGCGCCGAAGGCCTTTTTATATTGGCCCAAGGCATCCTGTTGCTGCTCTACCACGAGTTTGTCGTCGGGTTGCTCGATCAGGTCTGCGGCGGTTTTCAGGCCACTGTCCAGCTGGGTGATCAGGTCGTTTACCGCGCTGGTGCCTTGTTCGCCACGGCGCATTTCGAAGTCCAGGCGCGCCAGGCGCAGGTCCTTGGTCAGCGCGTTGAGGCTGGAGATGTAGCCCAGCTTGTCGCCACGGCTGATCACGCCGCTCAGGCCCGTCCAGCCGGTGAAGGTGATCAATAGCGTCAGGAGCAGCACCAGGCCGAAGCCTATGCCCAGCTTACGGTTGACGCTGACATTCCCCAGTTTCTCGGCTAACCAACGATACATGCTGCGAACTCCCCTGGAACAAGGCTTGGACTTATTCAGAGCGTATCGGCTGGCTGGGATCTTTCTGTAGGACGAATGTATTTGTGGCGAGGGAGCTTGCTGTGGGGTTTAGAAGAGTCTTGAGAGCAACGCGGTGACGGCAGTTTCGACTCTCAGGATGCGAGCGCCCAGTTGCACCGGCTGCAACCCGGCCTTGGCCAACAAATCCACTTCGTAGGGAATCCAGCCACCTTCCGGCCCGATGGCCAGGGTGACCGGCTCATCCAGCCCGCGTGGGCAGGGCGGATAGTCGCCCGGGTGGCCAACCAGGCCGAGGGTGCCTTGCGCCAGGGCGGGCAGGCGGTCTTCGACGAACGGCTTGAAGCGTTTTTCGATCACGATCTCGGGCAGCACCGTGTCCCGGGACTGTTCCAGGCCGAGGATCAGTTGCTCGCGAATCGCTTCCGGCTCAAGGAACGGCGTCTGCCAGAAGCTCTTCTCCACGCGATAGCTGTTCACCAGTACCACCCGTGGCACGCCCATGGACGCCACGGTTTGCAGCACCCGGCGCAGCATTTTCGGGCGGGGCAGGGCCAACAGCAAGGTCAGGGGCAGCTTGGCCGGCGGCGGCTGGTCGAAGGTGACTTGCAGCTCGGCTTCACGGTCTTCCAGGCGCTGCAACTGCGCATTACCCATCAACCCGCCAATGCGTCCGACACGCAGGCTGTCGCCAACGGCGGCGCGGTGGACTTCCTGCATATGCACCAGGCGCCGATCACGCAGCACCACCCGGTCGGCCGCGATAAAGTCGGCCTCCTCAAGCAGCAGCAGGTTCACGGCTGGGTCGCTGGCGGCTGGTCGTCGTCGGCGGGTTGGTCATCCGGGTGGTCGCCACGCTTGCTCACCAGGCTGCCAAACAGGATGCCGATCTCGAACAGCATCCACATCGGCACGGCCAGCAGGGTCTGGGAGAAGATGTCCGGCGGGGTCAGGATCATGCCGACCACGAAGCAGCCGATGACCACGTACGGGCGGATCTTCTTCAGGTACTTGACGTCGACCACGCCGATCCACACCAGCAGCACCACGGCCACCGGGATTTCAAACGCCACGCCAAAGGCAAAGAACAGCGTCATCACGAAATCGAGGTAGCTGGTGATGTCGGTCATCATTTCCACACCGGCCGGCGTCGCGGCGGCGAAGAATTTGAAGATCAACGGGAACACCAGGAAGTATGCGAAGGCCATGCCGGTGTAGAACAGCAGGATGCTCGACACCAGCAGCGGCACGGCGATGCGTTTCTCATGCTTGTACAGGCCCGGCGCAATAAAGCCCCAGATCTGATGCAGGATCACCGGGATCGCCAGGAACAGCGAGACCATCATCGTCAGCTTCAACGGCGTGAGGAATGGCGAGGACACGTCGGTGGCGATCATCGTCGCGCCAGCCGGCAAGTAATTGCGCAGCGGCGTGGAGACGAACGTGTAGATCTGCTGGGTGAAGGCAAACAGCCCGGCAAAGATGATGAAGATCGCCGCGACACAACGCAGCAGGCGGGTGCGCAACTCGGTGAGGTGCGAGACCAGTGGCATGTGCTGGTCGGTTTCCGGTTTATCAGCGCTCATGGGGCTCGCGGCGGCAATGTAGGGTCGTGGGGAGCGGGCGACACGGCAGGCGTCGGCGCGGGTTCGGTCGGGGTCACTGGCGCGGCGGGCGCAGGCTCGGCGGCATGCACGGGCTCAACGACCGGCGCCGGTGCGGCGGGCGGCGCAATCGAGTGCTCGGCCACCGGTTCAACCGGCTTGGGCGTTTCCTGCACCGGAGAGAGAATCTTTCGTGCCTCCTGCTCCAACGACAGAATGTGTTCGTTGTGCAGTTGCCGGCGAATCTCGTCGGCGCCTATTTCCCGTTCAACTTCCTGTTTGATGGCGTTGAAACTGCGTTTCAGGCGCCCGATCCACAGGCCGGCCGTGCGCGCGGCACCGGGCAGGCGTTCCGGCCCCAGTACCAGCAGGGCCACGAGGCCGACGAGGAGCAGTTCAGAGAAGCTGATACCAAACATTATTCAGTACTCACGAGTCTTTTTGGTTCTGCTCTTTGACGTGCTCGGCCTGTACGTCGAAGGTGCGACGTTCAGTGATCGGCTGAGTAGCCTGCGGGTGTACAGGCTGCGCCGGTGGCACCGGGTTGACGACCGGGTCGGCAGGCTTTTCGTCGTCGTTCATGGCCTTGCGAAAGCCCTTGATCGACTCACCAACGTCGGTGCCGAGGTTTTTCAGTTTCTTGGTGCCGAACACCAGCACAACGACCACAAGAATGACGATCCAGTGTTTCCAGTCAAAAATGCCCATGCTGCAATTCCTCTGTAAAAGTTGGTCAGGCGGACGGGCGCGAGGCCTTTTCGGCATGCCCGGACAAGCCGAAGCGACGGTCCAGTTCATCAAGCACTGCCTGTGGATGCTGCCCCAGTTGGGCGAGCATGACCAGACTGTGGAACCACAAGTCGGCAGTTTCGTAGATCACGTCGCTGCAGTCGCCGCTGATTTGCGCGTCCTTGGCAGCAATAATCGTCTCGACGGACTCTTCGCCGAGTTTTTCCAGAATCTTGTTCAGGCCCTTGTGGTACAGGCTGGCGACGTAGGAGCTGTCGGCTGCCGCGCCCTTGCGGTCTTCCAGCACCTGGGCCACACGGTTCAGGGTATCGCTCATGTTCAGTGTCCTGCCGAATAGATAGCGTGCGGGTCTTTGAGTACGGGCTCGACGGTCTTCCACTCGCCGTTCTCGAACACGCGGTAGAAGCAGCTGTGACGGCCGGTGTGACAGGCGATGTCGCCAATCTGCTCGACCTTGAGGATCACCACATCGGCGTCGCAGTCGATACGCATCTCGTGCAGGGTTTGCACGTGCCCGGACTCTTCGCCCTTGCGCCACAGTTTGCCACGCGAACGTGACCAGTAGATGGCGCGGTTCTCGGCGGCCGTGAGGCTCAGGGCCTCGCGGTTCATCCAGGCCATCATCAATACACGCCCGGTCTTGTAGTCCTGGGCAATGGCCGGCACCAGGCCGTCACTGTCCCACTTGATCTCGTCCAGCCAGTCTTTCATTTTCGGCTCCGGCAATTTGCGACAGTGTATAACCGGATTGGCTATCGACGCACGATCAGATACACGCCCACGGCGACCATAATGCCAGCCGGCCAATGGCCCAGTTCATTCAGCGGACCACCGGCGGCGAGTATCGTACCGCCCACCAGGTGCGCGGCGCCCAGCAGGCGCAGGAACCAGTCGTCCTTGCGCTTGTGCCATGGCGGCGGCGGGTCCTTGGCGTGGGGCTGGGACATGCGCTCCAGCAGGTCGCGGGTCATGTTGGCCAGGTGCGGCAGTTGCTCGACCTGGCTTTGCAGGTTGCCCAACAGGGTTTTCGGGCTGATACGGTCACGCATCCAGCGTTCAAGGAACGGCTGGGCGGTGTTCCACAGGTCGAGGTCCGGGTACAACTGGCGGCCCAGGCCTTCGATATTCAGCAGAGTCTTTTGCAGCAGAACCAGCTGTGGCTGCACTTCCATGTTGAAGCGCCGCGCCGTCTGGAACAGACGCATCAGCACCTGGCCGAAGGAAATATCTTTTAACGGTTTTTCGAAGATCGGCTCGCACACGGTGCGGATCGCCGCTTCGAATTCGTTGAGTTTGGTTTCAGCCGGTACCCAGCCCGAATCGATGTGCAACTGCGCCACGCGGCGGTAGTCCCGCTTGAAGAAGGCGAACAGGTTGCGCGCCAGGTAATCCTGGTCTTCCGGGGTCAGGCTGCCGACGATGCCGCAGTCGATCGCGATGTACTGCGGGCTCCACGGGTTCACGGTGCTGACAAAGATGTTGCCGGGGTGCATGTCGGCGTGGAAGAAGCTGTCGCGGAACACTTGGGTGAAGAAGATCTCCACACCGCGCTCGGCGAGCATCTTCATGTCGGTGCGCTGGTCAGCCAGGGTCGCGAGGTCGGTGACCTGCACGCCGTAGATGCGCTCCATCACCAGCACTTTCGGGCGGCACCAGTCCCAATAGACTTGCGGCACGTACAGCAGTTGCGAGCCTTCGAAGTTGCGCTTGAGCTGGCTGGCGTTGGCCGCTTCGCGCAGCAGGTCGAGTTCGTCGTAGATGGTTTTTTCGTAGTCCAGCACCACGTCCACCGGGTGCAGCAGGCGCGCATCGGCCGAGAAACGCTCGGCGGCGCGGGCGAGGATGAACAGCCACGCCAGGTCCTGGCCGATGATCGGCTTGAGGCCCGGGCGGATCACCTTCACCACCACTTCTTCGCCGCTTTTGAGCTGCGCGGCGTGCACTTGGGCCACCGAGGCCGAAGCCAGCGGCGCGATGTCGAAGCGGCTGAACACTTCGCTGATCTTCTTGCCCAGCTGTTCTTCAATCAGCGTAACTGCCAGTTGCGAGTCGAACGGCGGCACGCGGTCCTGCAACAGCATCAGTTCGTCGGCGATGTCTTCGGGCAACAGGTCGCGGCGGGTGGAGAGGATCTGCCCGAACTTGATGAAGATCGGCCCCAGGTCCTGCAACGCCAGGCGCAGGCGTGCGCCACGGCTCAGGTCGAGGGTTTTGCGCGGGAACCAGCGCCACGGCAGCACATAGCGCACCGCCAGCAGAAACCACGGCAGCGGCAGGGCGAACAGCAGGTCATCGAGGCGGTAGCGGATTACGACGCGCTGGATACGAAACAAACGGCGGACGGCGAGCAGCTTCATGCGTTATCGCTTGAATCAAGGGAGCGGCTAAGGCGTTCGAAGCGCGCCTCAAGTCGTTCCAGGTCGAGTTTGGCCTGGTCGAGCTCGCGAAAACGCGCTTGCGCTTCCCGTTGTCCGACCAGGGTGCGCGATTCTTCGCTCAGGTATTCGGCGAGGTTCTGGTTCAGGCTGGCAAAACCCTGCTGGTACCAGCGCGTGCGGCTGCGCAGGTGACCGCTGATCAGTTGCGTGGCCACCGGGCCGAGCCAGCGGGACAGCTCGTATTCCCAGTCCAGTTCCAGGTCCTGCAGCACGGCGGCCAGGTCCATCAGCACCGCGCTGTCGCCTTCAAGTTCCACGTCCGGGCCGTGGAGGATCGCCGTCTTGTTCCCGCTCAGAGCCAGGCGCAGCAGGCTTGAACCGGAAGCACGCAGGGTGCAGTCGGCGTCGGCGGCCCAGTGGGTCGCCAGCAACAGGCCTTCATCGCTGGGCAGGATAAACAGCTGCAAGGCGGGGCTCGTGCAATCGACGGCGATGATCTTGCCGTTCAGGTGCGCCAGCCGCGCCAGGGCGGTGCTGTCCAGGCGCAGCACACGGTTGAGGCCGTGTTCAACGCTGGCGAGAAGGCCTGCGAACAGCATCAGGGCTTGATGCCGCGGTGCAGGGCGACGATGCCCGAGGTCATGTTGTGGTAGGTCACCCGGTCGAAACCGGCCTCTACCATCATCGACTTCAGGGTTTCCTGGTTCGGGTGCATGCGGATCGATTCGGCCAGGTAGCGGTAGCTTTCGGCGTCATTGGTGATCAGCTTGCCCATCAACGGCATGAAGGCGAACGAGTAGGTGTCGTAGACCTTGGACATCAGCGCGTTGGTCGGCTTGGAGAACTCCAGCACCAGCAGGCGACCGCCGGGCTTGAGTACGCGCAGCATGGAGCGCAGCGCGTCTTCCTTGTGGGTCACGTTACGCAGGCCGAAGGCGATGGTCACGCAGTCGAAATGGTTGTCCGGGAACGGCAGCTTTTCAGCGTCGGCCTGGACGAACTCGATATTGCCCGCCACGCCTTTGTCCAACAGGCGGTCCCGCCCGACCTTGAGCATCGAGCCGTTGATGTCGGCCAATACCACTTGGCCGGTGGGGCCCACCAGCTTGGAGAACTTGGCGGCCAGGTCGCCCGTGCCGCCGGCGATATCCAGTACGCGGTTGCCGGTGCGTACGCCCGACAACTCGATGGTGAAGCGCTTCCACAGGCGGTGCATGCCGCCGGACAGCACGTCGTTCATCAAGTCGTACTTGGCGGCTACCGAATGGAACACCTCGGCGACTTTTTCCGCTTTCTGGCTTTCCGGGACGTTCTTGAAGCCGAAGTGAGTGGTGGGTTCGGCATCGCTGCCTTTGCGCTGATCAGTCATATCGCTGTCACCAAAAGAGAATGGGGGCATTCTAATCCCCAAGGCATGCTTTGTCTTGGCAAGGCTGAAGGTAAGATAGGTGGCCACCGAGACCTTTTGCCGCATGGCAGGTCCGCAAGTCTCTATAACGAGGAGTCATTCAAATGGCCCGTATACAGGTTGAACGTGCTCATACACTGGGCAAAGACGCTGCCCGCGAAAAAGCCGACAAGTTGGCGAGCAAACTCAAGGATCAATATGGCCTGGAGTCTTCGTGGGCCGGCGACACACTGAATCTCAAACGCTCGGGCGTTAAAGGCACGGTGAAAGTGGCTGAAGATTCCCTGCGGATTGAAGTCGAACTCGGCCTGTTGATGTCGGCCATGAGTGGCACCATCAAGTCCGAAATCGAGAAGGCGCTGGATAAAGCCCTGGCCTGATTACGACCTTCTTAGGGTGCCGATTCTAATTTTTCTGCCTACTTTGTGCCCACGCCCTCAACTTCTGTGGGCAGTTCCTCCCCCCTTTATGCGTGAGGTGCACCATGGCCAAAGTTATTTTGAAGAAAAAAATTGCTACCGGAACTAACGCCCTGACCGACGTTAAATCCTATGCCCGCAAGATCTGGCTGGCCGGTTTGGGGGCTTATGCCAAGGTCGGCAGCGAGGGCGCCGAGTACTTCAAGGAACTCGTAAAGACTGGTCAACATGTTGAAAGCAAAGGCAAAAAAGTTGTGAGTGAACAACTTGATGCCGCCAACAGTCAGATTGATCAAGTCAAGAGCGAAGTCTTCGGCGTCAAAGGCCGAGTCGAAGTACAACTGGATAAAGTTGAAAGCGCTTTTGATAGTCGTGTTGGAAGTGCCTTGAATCGGATCGGCATTCCGTCTAAACATGACGTGGAGACACTCTCTGCTAAGCTCGATGAGCTGACGGCATTGCTCGAACGTGTCGCGCGTAAACACTAAGGAGACAACGGGATGGCTGGTAAAAAGACTACTGATAAAGAAGGCAGCTCGTGGATTGGGGAAGTTGAAAAATACTCCCGCAAGATCTGGCTGGCCGGTTTAGGCGTGTACTCGAAGGTGAGCAGTGACGGCGGCAAATACTTCGAGACTTTGGTTAAAGACGGCGAGAAGGCCGAGAAGTTGACCAAGAGCACAGTGGGTAAACAAGTCGATGCGGCAAAGGCTTCCGCCGGTTCTGCCAAATCGCGTATCAGCGACAAGTGGGGCGAACTGGAAGGGGCTTTTGACAAGCGCCTGAACAGTGCCATTTCGCGACTGGGCGTGCCTAGCCGTACTGAAGTGAAAGCGCTGCACAGCAAGGTTGATACATTGACCCGGCAAATCGAAAAACTCACCGGCGCGAAAGTTGCGCCAGTTGCGGCTAAAACTGCAGCGGTTAAACCGGCTGCCAAGCCTGTCGCGAAAACGGCTGCGGCCAAGCCCGCGGTAAAAACAGCCGCCAAACCTCTGGTCAAGGCCGCCGCCAAACCGGCTGCCAAGCCAGCCGCCAAGGCGCCTGCCAAAGCTGCGGCTAAACCGGCTGCCAAGCCTGCGGCTAAAACCGCAGCGGCTAAACCGGCCGCCAAGCCTGCCGCTAAACCAGTGGCCGCTAAAGCAGCTGCAAAACCTGCGGCGAAACCTGCAGCCAAGCCGGTAGCAAAAGCAGCAGCCAAGCCTGCGGCTAAAACCGCCGCCGCCAAACCTGCAGCCAAGCCGGTTGCTGCCAAACCCGCCGCCAAGCCTGCTGCTGCAAAACCTGCAGCGGCCAAGCCAGCTGCAAAACCGGCCGCGGCGAAGAAGCCTGCCGTAGCCAAAAAGCCAGCAGCGCCGAAGCCAGCGGTAGCGGCCAAGCCTGCAACTACAGCGCCGGCGACCAACTCGGTCACGCCACCGACGCCTGCTGTTACCCCGACTGCAACGCCGGCAACCCCGACGCCTACCAGTCAGTCCTGATTTTTACGGGACACATAAAAACGCCCGGCCTGCGAAGGTTTGTGGGAGCCGGGCTTGCCCGCGATAGCATCACCTCGGTGTAACTGACATACCGAGGCGATGCTATCGCGGGCAAGCCCGGCTCCCACATTTGGCCGGGGTCGTTTCAGATATTCGAGTCGTCCAGGTACCTGAGCGCCAACCGCTCTGTCGCCAACCTTGCCGGCATCAGCAGATGCGGCGCCACCAACATCATGATCTGGTACACCACCACGCGTACCTCACCTTCACGGTCGAGAATCCGTTGGTAGTCCAGGGAAAACAGCAGGGTCATGGTGATCTGTTCCACCAATTGGCCCAGCGCCTGGGTGTCACTGACCAACTGCCCATTCGTCTTGAGCCGTGCCAGTAAAGAGGCCAGTGTGCGCTTGAGCGCCGTCAGCAGGTTGCGAATGCCCTTGGCCAGTTTCGGCAAGCGCCCCGCCAGGTTCGACAGGTCTTGGAACAGAAACCGGTAGTGCGCCATGCGCTCCACGATCAGGTGCAAAAACAGCCAGTAATCCTCGGCCGCCAGTTGGGCGTCCTCGGGCGGGTCGAGCAACGGCGCCAAC
This sequence comes from Pseudomonas sp. A125, assembly GCF_055409485.1. NCBI lineage: Bacteria > Pseudomonadati > Pseudomonadota > Gammaproteobacteria > Pseudomonadales > Pseudomonadaceae > Pseudomonas > Pseudomonas sp. A125. The sequence goes on along the minus strand of NZ_JBUZVP010000004.1, from coordinate 126,170 downwards.
TCGGCCTGGAATCGTTCGAACAGCCCAAGCACCAGCGGCTCCTTGCCATGGAAGTGGTAATAGAGATTGCCTGGGCTGATCCCCATTTCATTGGCCACCTCCATGGTCGACACGTTCGGCTCGCCCTTGTGGTTGAACAACTGCAAGGCACATTCAAGGATACGGTCGCGGGTCTTCATCCAGTCTTCTTAAAATCGTCGTTGGGTTTAGCGGACTCGCACATACGTGCCCGGCGCCGCTTCCATCGGTGGGTAATTCTGGTTGCCCAGGGCGGTCAGGGTTTCGCGCTGCACGCCGGAGCGCTGTTGGATCCACGCCAGCCAATTGGGCCACCAGCTGCCTTCGACGTGACTGGCGTCGTAGTACCAGGCGCGCGGGTCGCTGCTCAACTTGAGGTTCTCGACATAGTTGGCCTTGGGGTTGCCCGGCGGGTTGAGGATGCTCTGGATATGCCCGCTGTTGGACAGCACGAAGCGCTTGTCGCCGCCCAGCAGTTGGGTGGAGCGGTACACCGCGTCCCACGGCGTGATGTGGTCGTTGATCCCGGCCACACTGAAGCTGTCCACCGTGACCTTCTGCAAGTCAACGGGCGTGCCGCAGACTTCCAGGCCGCCGGGATGGCTCAGTGGGTTGTGCTTGAAGAAGTCCAGCAAGTCGCCATGCAGCGCGGCGGGCAGGCGGGTGTTGTCGTTGTTCCAGTACAGGATGTCGAACGCCGGCGGTTCCTTGCCCAGCAGGTAGTTGTTGATCCAGTAATTCCAGATCAGGTCATTGGGGCGCATCCAGGCGAACACCTTGGCCATGTCGCGGCCATCGAGCACGCCTTGTTGATAGGAACGGCGCTTGGCGGCTTCCAGGGTTTGCTCGTCGGCGAACAGCATGGCGGGGCCGTCAATCTGGCTGTCCAGCAGGCTCACCAGGTAGCTGGCGCTGGAGATGCGGCGCAACTGGCGCTTGGCCTGCAGGTGGCCTTGCAACGCGGCGATGGTCAGGCCACCGGCGCAGGCGCCCATCAGGTTGACCTCGCGCGCACCGGTGATTGCGCGGCACACGTTCAGTGCTTCTTCCAGGGCGGCGACGTAGGTGGACAGGCCCCATTCGCGATGGCGTACATCCGGGTTGCGCCAGCTGACCATGAATACTTGCAGGCCGTTTTTCAGGGCGAACTGGACGAAACTGTTGTTCGGGCTCAGGTCGAATATGTAGTACTTGTTGATTTGCGGCGGCACGATCAGCAGCGGCTTGGCGTACTGTTTTTCGCTCATGGGCTTGTACTGGATCAGCTCCAGCAGCTCATTGCGAAACACCACCGAGCCGGGCGTGGTGGCGACGGTCTTGCCGACTTCGAAGGCCTGCTTGGTCACCTGGCGTGGCAAGCCGTTGTTGTGCAGCAGGTCGTCAAGCAGGTTGCTGGCGCCGCGCACCACGCTGTTGCCGCCGGAGTTGAGCAGCTCTTTGATCGCCAGCGGGTTGAGCAGCGTGTTGGACGGTGACACCGCATCGTTGAGCAGGGAAAAGGCAAAATGTGCCCGAGCCCGGTCGTCGGCGCCGAGGTTGCTGTCGTCGATCCAGTGACGGGTTTGTTTTTGCCAGCTCAAGTAGGCCTGCAGGCTACGTCGATAAAACGGGTTGAGTTGCCAGGTCGGGTCGGCGAAGCGGTTGTCGGCCGGGTTTGGCTCGTGCACCGTTTCCCCGAGCAATACCCGGCGTAATTGCCCGCCTAACTTCAACGCGTGCCGGGCGGTGTGCATCGGGTTGCGCAAGCCGTGTGCGGCAACGCTGCGCAGGGTCGAGAGCAGATCCCGACCGCGCAGGCCGGTGATCGCGCTTTGTGCATTGATGAACGCGGCAGGTGTGGGCACCGGGTTCGATACGGGTCTTTCTCGCATGCGCCAACACTCCTTCGTCAAGCCATCAACAAGCACGCCAATTCAGAACCATAGTCGGTCCTGGCCAAGTGACCCTATGCGCGACCAAAATTTCTTCCCTGTAACCCCCGTGATTCGTAATTCCGTAGTAGCTGTCGAGCGCCAGCGAGGCTGCGTTGAGCGCGCCGCCGATGATGAGCCTGGCGCAGGACCGAGTCGCGGCTGACGCAGCCTCGCTGGCGCTCGACAGCTGCTACGGAGGGCTTGCTCATAGGGCGGGTTGCGGATGGATCACCGCGCGCAGGCGTTCCTCCTGGAGAAACTTCATGATGATCGGCGCCACGGCCTCGGCCCGGGTAATCAGGAACAAATGGCCGTCGTCGATGATGTGCAGTTGGGCGTTGGGAATGCGCCAGGCGAGCATGCGCATGTTGATCAGCGGGATCAGCGGGTCGTCATCGCCGGCCAGCACCAAGGTCGGCTGCTTGATCTTGTGCAGCCAGTGGATGCTGGTCCAGCCGAGCCCGGCGAACAGTTGCCAGTAGTAACCCAGCTTGCCCGCCGAACGGACTTTGCTGGCGTGTTCGGCAGCCAGTTTTGAATCCCGACGGAAGGAGCCGCCGTAGATCATCGGGGCAATGCGCACCACGTGGGACGGCTGGATATAGCGCCGGGGGCTGGCCATCAGCCACAAGACTTTCGGTTTGCCCGGCACCATGAAAGCCCCGGCGGCGGTGGCGGCAAGAATCAGCTTCTTGCAGCGCTCCGGGTAGTCATACGCAAACTGCTGCGCCAGCGCGCCGCCCCAGGAAACGCCCACCGCGTTGACCTGGCCATAATCCAGGTAATCGAGCATGCGCGCAGTGAGCTTGGCCAGGCCGGGAAAGCGATAAGGTCGGCTGGGCGTCGACGAACCGCCGACGCCTGGCACATCAAAGGCAATCACTTCCAGGTCCGGGTCCAGGGCCTGGACGAACGGAAACACCAACTCAAGGTTGGCGCCGATGCCGTTGAAAATCAGCAACGGCGTCAAGTGAGGCTTGCCCGGGCGCACCGCCGTGCGGATGGCTTGGCCATCCAGGTCGATGGTACGGAAGATGAACGGTTGCGGCATGGGCTTACCCTGCAAAATGGCGCTATTTCCCTGCGGGAACACGGTCAATGTGGGAGTCTGGTTTGCCTGCGATGCAGACGCTGCGGTGTATCAGGCACACCGAGTTGATGCCATCGCAGGCAAGCCAGCTCCCACATTTGATCCTATTCCAGCCTACCTTTCGTGAACGTATGTGCCCGGCGCCGCTTCAGCCGCTGCGTACGCTTTATTACCCAGTGCTGTCGGCGCTTTTTTCAGCTTGCCCGAGCGTTCGGCCTGCCACGCCTGCCAGTGCAGCCACCACGAATCGGTGTGCTTGGTGGCATTCTCCTGCCAGTCCAGGGCCTTGCCCGGCAGGGTATCGCTGGTCTGGTAGCGCGATTTGGGGTTGCCCGGCGGGTTCAGGATGCTCTGGATATGCCCGCTGCTGGACAGCACAAACTCGACCTTGCCCCCAAACAACTGCGCCGACTTGTAGCAGGACTGCCACGGGGTGATGTGGTCGTTGGTGCCGGCCAAAGAATAGATATCGGCGGTGACCTGCTTGAGGTCGATCGGTGTACCGCACACTTCCAGGGCATTGGCGCGTATCAGCGGGTTGTTCTTGAACAGTTCGATCAGGTCGCCGTGGAACGCAGCCGGCAAGCGCGTGGTGTCGTTGTTCCAGAACAGAATGTCGAACACCGGCGGCTCGTTGCCCAGCAGGTAATTGTTGACCCAGTAGTTCCAGATCAGATCATTGGGGCGCATCCAGGCAAACACCTTGGCCATGTCGCGGCCTTCGAGCACGCCGGCCTGGTAGGAATGGCGCTTGGCCGCTTCCAGGGTTTGTTCGTCGACGAACAGCGCCACTTGGGTGTCCAGGGTGGTGTCCAGCACGCTTACCAGCAGGGTCAGGGCGTTGACCTTCTTCTCGCCCAGTGCGGCGTAGTGGCCCAGCAGGGCGGTGCAGGTGATGCCGCCGGAGCAGGCGCCGAGCATGTTGATGTCTTTGCTGCCGGTAATCGCGCTCACCACATCGACCGCTTCTTTGAGCGCCTCGATATAGGTCGACAGGCCCCACTCGCGCTGGGCCTTGGTCGGGTTGCGCCAGCTGACGATAAACGTCTGCTGGTTATTGCGCAGGCAGAAGCGCGCCAGGCTCTTGTCCGGGCTCAGGTCGAATACATAGAACTTGTTGATCTGCGGCGGCACGACCAGCAGTGGGCGTTCGTGCACCTGCTCGGTGATCGGCCGGTACTGGATCAGCTCCAGCACATCGTTGCGAAACACCACGGCGCCTTCGGTGGTGCCCAGGCTCTTGCCCACTTCAAAGGCACCCATGTTGACCTGGCTCGGCATGCCGCCGTTGTGCACCATGTCCTTGGCCAAGTGCGACAGGCCATCCAGCAGGCTCTTGCCGCCGGTCTCGAAGAAGCGTTTGACCGCCGCCGGGTTGGCCGCGCTGTTGGTGGGCGCCATGGCTTCGGTCATCAGGTTGATGACGAAGTGGCCGCGGCTGATGTCGTGTTCCGACAGGTTGCTGTCACCGATCCAGTCGTGCAGCTCCTTGCGCCACGCCAGGTAGGTTTGCAGGTAACGTTTGTAGAGCGGGTTCTGGGTCCACGCCGGGTCGTTGAAGCGACGGTCGTCGGCCTCGGGTGTCAGCTGTGATTTGCCGAACACCACGTTCTTCAACTCCACGCCGAAATGCGCGACGTGCTTGACGCTGTGCAACGGCTGTTTGATGGCCTGGGTCAGCACCATCCGAGCGGATGCCAGCAAATCCTTTTTCCGTAACGCGATGATCGGGTTCAGCCCCAGGGTGTTTTCCGAGGCCTGGCGTTTCAAGTCATCGTTGTTCTTGTTACTCATCTACGACGCTCCATTGTCCGACAGACGAGTACCGGGTACCGCTGTGTACCACTACTTGCCACACAGCACAGCCTGGTACTACTGCTCGGGTGACCGTTAATACCGCATCGTCAAATGCAGGGAACTTGCCAGTTCCATTGGTTACCCGAGTTTAATTTTTTTCGCAAGCGGGCCAATCGTTGGCCACGACAGAGGGGCATTCAAGCAGATGGAATTAGAAAATGCCCACTAATGAGCAAAAGGCCTGGGCTAGAGCATCAGCCGCACGACCGATTGGCTCGGGTCGCGGGTTTTTCCGGCTGCTTTGAGCTCGGCAAGATAATCGGCCCACAGTGCGTCCTGACGCACGGCAAGTTGGTAGAGGTAGTCCCAGGTGAACAGCCCGCTGTCATGGCCATCGTCGAAGGTCAATTTCAGTGCGTATTGGCCGGCGGGTTCGATCTTGCTCAAGCCGACATTGAGCTTGCCAAATTGCAGGATCGGTTTGCCGTGGCCCTGGACCTCGGCGGAAGGGGAGTGCACCCGCAGGAATTCGGCGGGCAGTTGATACACCTCGTCGGGACCGTAGGTAAGGCCCAGTGTCCTGGAGGCTTTGTGCAGGTTGATGGCAGTAGGCAGTTTGGTCATGACGGGATCCGAGCAGGTCATGTAGGAGCCCGGCTTGCCGGCAATGGCGACCTTGAAATCGCCATCGCCGGCAAGCCGGGCTCCTACAGGGGGTTCACATGGCCTACAGGATATAACGAGACAGGTCCTCGTTCTGCGCCAATTCGCCCAGGTGGCTGTTGACGTACTCGGCGTCGATCTTGATCGCCTCGCCATTCTGCGCGCCCGCCATGTCGCCGGCACTGAAGGACACTTCCTCCAGCAGGCGCTCAAGCAGGGTGTGCAGGCGACGGGCACCGATGTTCTCGGTCTTCTCGTTGACCTGCCAGGCGATCTCGGCCAGGCGCTTGATTCCGTCCGGCAAGAACTCGATGGCCAGGCCTTCGGTTTTCAGCAGTTCGCGGTATTGCTCGGTCAGCGACGCATGCGGCTCGCTGAGGATGCGTTCGAAGTCGCCCGGCGTCAGCGCTTTGAGTTCAACCCGAATCGGCAGGCGGCCTTGCAGTTCCGGCACCAGGTCGCTTGGCTTGCTCAGGTGGAACGCACCGGAGGCGATAAACAGGATGTGGTCGGTCTTGACCATGCCCAGCTTGGTGTTGACGGTGCAGCCTTCGATCAGCGGCAGCAGGTCGCGCTGCACGCCTTCGCGGGACACGTCGACGCCGCCGGAGTTGCCGCGCTTGGCCACCTTGTCGATCTCGTCGATAAACACGATGCCGTGCTGCTCGACCGCTTCCAGGGCCTTGGCCTTGAGCTCTTCCTCATTGACCAGGCGCCCGGCCTCTTCGTCACGCACCAGTTTCAGCGCGTCCTTGACCTTGAGCTTGCGGGATTTTTTCTTGCCCTTGCCCATGTTGGCGAACAGGTTCTGCAACTGGCTGGTCATTTCTTCCATGCCAGGCGGCGCGGAGATGTCGACGCCGGACACTTCGGCGACTTCGATCTCGATTTCCTTGTCGTCCAGCTGGCCTTCACGCAGGCGTTTGCGGAACAGCTGGCGGGTGTTGGAATCGGAGCTTGGCGCGGCGTCTTCGTTGAACCCCATGCGTGCCGGCGGCAGCAGGGCGTCGAGGATGCGTTCTTCGGCGGCGTCTTCGGCGCGATGGCTGACCTTGGTCATTTCCTGCTCGCGCAGCAGTTTCAGGGCAGCGTCAGCCAAGTCACGAATGATCGACTCGACGTCACGGCCCACGTAGCCGACTTCGGTGAACTTGGTGGCTTCGACCTTGATGAACGGAGCGTTGGCCAGCTTGGCCAGGCGCCGCGCGATCTCGGTTTTACCGACACCGGTCGGGCCGATCATCAGGATGTTTTTGGGGGTTACTTCAACGCGCAATTCTTCGGGCAGTTGCATCCGGCGCCAGCGGTTACGCAGGGCGATGGCAACGGCGCGCTTGGCATCGTCCTGGCCGATGATATGGCGATTGAGTTCGTGGACGATTTCGCGGGGAGTCATGGACATAATTAGTGGCGGCCCTCAAGCGGGAATAAGCCGGCGGCTTATTCGGCGAGGTCCTGCTCCTCAATGGTGAAGTTGTGGTTGGTGAAGACACAGATGTCGCCAGCGATACCCAGGGCAGTCTCGACGATTTCCCGGGCCGACAGGTCAGTTTTCTTCAGCAGCGCGCTGGCCGCGGCCTGGGCATAGCCACCGCCGGAACCCATGGCGATCAGGCCTTCTTCGGGTTCAACCACGTCGCCGTTGCCGGTGATGATCAAGGAAGCGTCTTTGTTGGCGACAGCCAGCATGGCTTCCAGGCGGCTGAGGGAGCGGTCGGTGCGCCATTCTTTGGCGAGCTCGACGGCGGCACGAACCAGGTGGCCCTGGTGCTTTTCAAGTTGGCCTTCGAAACGTTCGAACAGGGTGAAGGCGTCAGCGGTGGCGCCAGCGAAACCGGCGAGGACCTGGCCGTGGTACAGGCGACGGACTTTTTTCGCGTTGCCTTTCATCACGGTATTGCCAAGTGAAACCTGGCCGTCGCCGCCCATGACGACTTTGCCGTGGCGGCGAACTGAAACGATGGTGGTCAAGGGGAGAGTCTCCACGCTGCGGGGCGAAAATGCCCTGATGGAACTCATATGGGGGTGGTGAAGGGGATTTCAACTGTAGGACGTGTGGTGAGCGGGCTTGCCCCGCGCTGGGCTGGGCAGCGGCTTCAACCAGAACATGGTGTTTTTTCAGACGGGTGGTGGGTCAGTTTTGGGGCTGCTGCGCAGCCCAGCGCGGGGCAAGCCCGCTCACCACAGCAAGCCCGCTCACTACAGCAGGCCCGGCCCCACATTGGTTTTGCGTTGGTCGTGGAATCAGCGGCTTTGACGTTGTTGTAACAACAGGTTGCTAAACCCGGCGCCGGCCAGTTGCTTCTGAGCCACGGTCAGCTGTTCACGGTTGCTGAACGGCCCCACCAATACGCGATACCAAGTCGCATCTTTTACCGTGCCGGATTCAACCGTTACCGCTTGCCCCAGCAGAATAATCTGCGCACGCACACGGTCTGCATCCGCCTGTTTGGGGAACGAACCCGCCTGCAGGAAGAACTTGGTCACCGGCGCTGCCTTGGTGGTGGCGACCGGCGGCGGTGGCGGCGGGGTAATCCCGGCCAACGCAGCCTGGGCTCGCGCTGTGTCGATTTTCGCCGCTTCTGCAGGCGTTACCGGCGTGGTCGGCACAGGCTGCGGCGTTGGCAGGGTTTTTTCTGGCACGGCGTCCGGCGGCACGATCACTTCCGATTCCGGCAACAGCGTGTAGAAGTCGTATTTCGGCTTTACCGGCGCGGTCGGGCTAGGTGGCGTCTTGTTCGCTTCGGCCATTTTCGTGGCCCTCTGCTGCTCTTGTTTGACGCGTTTAACGTCATCGCCCTTACCCGGGTCGAGCTTCATCAGGAACACGACAAACGCGCCGACCGTCAGGCCGATGGCCATCCACAACCAGCCCGGGATAGGTTTCTTCGCCGGTGCCTGGTAGCGGCTGGCGCCGCGCTTGGGTGCAGGTTTTTTCTTGGCAGCCAACTTACATACGCTCCAGAGTTTCCAGGCCCAACAGCTCCAGGCCTTGCTTGAGGGTCCGTCCTGCCAGTGCGGCGAGGCGCAGGCGGCTCTGCTTTTGGGCTTCGTCGTCTGCGGTCAGGATCGGGCAGTTCTCGTAGAAGCTGGAGAACAAACCGGCGACTTCGTACAAATAGGTGCAGAGGATGTGCGGGGTGCCTTTTTCGCCGACGCTGTTCAGCACTTCGCCGAATTGCGCCAGCTTGGCGGCCAGTTCCTGCTCGTGTGGCGCCTCAAGGTTGATCTGGCCCTGGACTTCACTGAAGTCTTTGCCCAGCTTGCGGAACACGCCGGCCACGCGGGTGTAGGCATACAGCAGGTATGGCGCGGTGTTGCCTTCGAAGTTGAGCATCAGTTCGAAGTTGAAGCTGTAGTCGCTGGTGCGGTGCTTGGACAGGTCGGCGTATTTCACCGCGCCAATCCCTACCACGCGGGCGATGTTGCGCAGGTCGGCTTCGGCCAGTTCCGGATTCTTTTCCTTCACCAGGTTGTAGGCGCGTTCCTGGGCTTCGTTCAGCAGGTCGATCAGCTTCACGGTGCCACCGTCACGGGTCTTGAACGGGCGGCCGTCGGCGCCGTTCATGGTGCCGAAGCCCATGTGTTCCATCTGCATCGGGTGGGTCACGAAACCGGCGCGGCGTGCCACTTCGAACACTTGCTGGAAGTGCAGCGCCTGGCGTTGGTCAACAAAGTACAGGGCGCGGTCGGCTTTCAGCACGCCACTGCGGTAGCGCACGGCGGCCAGGTCGGTGGTGGCGTAAAGGTAGCCGCCATCGGCCTTGACGATGATCACCGGCAGCGGTTCGCCATCGGCGGTCTTGAATTCTTCGAGGAACACGCACTGCGCGCCGTTGCTCTCAACCAGCAGGCCCTTGGCCTTGAGGTCGTTGACCACATTGATCAGGTCGTCGTTGTAGGCGCTTTCGCCCATCACGTCGGCCATGGTCAATTTGACGTTGAGCAGCTCGTAGATTTCCTGGCAGTGAGACAAGGAGATCTCGCGGAAGCGGCTCCACAGCTCCAGGCATTCGGCATCGCCGGCTTGCAGCTTGACCACCAGGCCACGGGCGCGGTCGGCGAATTCTTCGGATTCGTCGAAACGCTTCTTGGCGGCGCGGTAGAAGTTCTCCAGGTCCGACAGCTCGTTGCTGGTGATCGGGTTTTCCTGCAGATAGGCCATCAGCATGCCGAACTGGGTACCCCAGTCGCCCACGTGGTTCTGGCGGATCACGTCATCGCCGAGGAACTCCAGGACCCGCGCCACGCCGTCACCGATGATGGTGGAGCGCAGGTGGCCCACGTGCATTTCCTTGGCCAGGTTCGGTGCCGACAGGTCGATGGCCACGCGTTGGGCCGGGCCAGCCTTGCGCACGCCGATTTTGGCGTCGGCCAGGGCTGCGTCCAGGCGAGACGCCAGGGCCTGGGTATTCTGGAAAAAGTTGATAAAGCCCGGGCCGGCGATTTCAGCCTTGGTGACCTGCGGGTCGTCCGGCAATGCGGCGATGATTTTTTCTGCCAGGTCGCGCGGCTTCAGGCCGGCAGGCTTGGCCAGCATCATCGCAATGTTGCTGGCGAAGTCACCGTGGGTCTTGTCGCGGGTATTTTCCACCTGGATCGCCGGCGTCAGGCCTTCAGGCAACACACCTTCGTTGACGAGTTGGGTGATGGCTTGTTGGATCAGCTGGCGAATGGTGTCTTTCATCGTGTTCTCTTTCGACCGCAAGCGGTGGCGCGCGATGCGCAGGTGGAAAAACTGGGCATTATCCGTGGCGAGGGCGGGCTTGCCAACCTTCGCTGGACCTTGACGGACGATTAACCTGTGGTGAGGGAGCTTGCTGTGGCGAGGGAGCTTGCTGTGGCGAGGGAGCTTGCTCCCGCTGGAGTGCGTAGCGCTCCCGGCTTTTTTGGGGCTTCTACGCAGCCCAGCGGGAGCAAGCTCCCTCGCCACAGGGGTCTAGTACAAATCTACCGGGTCTACGTCCAACGACCATCTCACTTGGCGACCGCTGGGCATTTGCTCCAGGGCAAGTAACCAGCTGCTTAATAAACGATGCAGCGGGGCACGCGCAATGGCTTGCAAGAGTAGCTGGGCGCGGTAACGACCGGCGCGGCGCTCCATGGGCGCGGGCACCGGGCCGAGCAATTCGATGCCGGTCAGACCCAGCTCACCCAGCAAACGTTCAGCCGCGCTGCACGCTTCATCCAGGAAACCTTCGGCCTGCCCCGGCTTGTGCGCCTCGGCCCGCAGCAGCGCTAGATGCGCAAACGGCGGCAAGCCGGCGGAGCGACGTTCGCTCAAGGCCTGTTCGGCGAAGGCAAAATAGCCTTGTTCTGTCAGTTGAATCAGCAGCGGGTGGTCGGCCAGGTGCGTCTGGATGATCACCTTGCCTGGCTCTTCAGCCCGCCCGGCACGGCCTGCGACCTGCACGATAAGCTGGGCCATGCGCTCGCTGGCGCGAAAATCCCCGGAAAACAGCCCGCCGTCGGCATCCAGGATCGACACCAGGGTCACCCGTGGGAAGTGATGCCCTTTGGCAAGCATCTGTGTGCCCACCAGAATGCACGGCTGGCCCTTCTGAATGGTGGCGAACAGCTGATTCATCGCGTCCTTGCGCGAGGTGCTGTCACGGTCGACCCGCAGCACCGGGTAGTCCGGGAACAAAATCCCCAGCCGTTCCTCGGCGCGTTCGGTGCCTGCGCCAACCGGGCGCAAATCGACTTTGCCGCACTGCGGGCAGTGACGCGGTACGCGTTCCACGTGGCCGCAGTGATGGCAGCGCAGTTCGCCGGAGCGCTGGTGCACGGTCATTCGCGCATCGCAGCGCTTGCACTCGGACATCCAGCCGCAGTCATGGCACAGCAGCGTCGGCGCAAACCCTCGGCGGTTGAGGAATACCAGCACTTGCTGGCCCGCCGCGAGGGTTTGCCCGATGGCTTGCTGCATCGGCCCGGAAATGCCGCTGTCCAGTGGGCGACTTTTCACATCCAGGCGCAGGAAACGTGGCTGCTTGGCGCCGCCGGCACGCTCGTTGAGGCGCAGCAGGCCGTAGCGCCCGGTGTAGGCATTGTGCAGGCTTTCCAGGGACGGCGTGGCCGAACCCAGCACGATCGGGATGTTTTCCTGGCGGGCGCGCACCAGCGCCAGGTCGCGGGCGTGGTAGCGCAGGCCTTCCTGCTGTTTATAGGAGCCGTCATGTTCTTCGTCGATGATGATCAGCCCGGGATTTTTCATCGGGGTGAACAGCGCCGAACGGGTACCAATAATAATGTCGGCCTCACCGTCCCGGGCGGCGAGCCAGGATTCCAGGCGCTCGCGGTCGTTGACCGCCGAGTGCACGAGGGCGATGCGTGCATTGAAGCGCTGTTCGAAACGCGCCAGGGTTTGCGGGCCGAGGTTGATCTCGGGGATCAGCACCAGCGCCTGTTTACCTGCCTGGAGGGTTTCGCGGATCAGTTGCAAATAGACTTCGGTCTTGCCGCTGCCCGTGACGCCGGCCAGCAAAAACGCATGGAAACTGTCGAAACCGGCGCGAATCGCCTCGTAGGCAGCGCGTTGTTCCGGGTTGAGCGGCAACTCTGGCTGGGCCAGCCAGTGTTCGTGGCGCTCGCCGGGGGCGTGCTTGCGAATCTCTACCTGTACCAAGCCCTTGGCCAGCAGCAAGTCCAGGCTGTCCTTGCTCAACATCAGCTTGCTTAATAGCTGATGGGCGACGCCATGGGGATGCTGGGCCAGCGTCGCCAGGGCTTCACGCTGGCGCGGGGCGCGGGCGATGCGTGGGTCGTCCATGCGCGCCCCCGGCACCATCGACCAGAAACGCTCCTGGCGCGCCTCGGCCAGTTCGCCCTGGCGCAACAGCACCGGCAGCGCCCAGCTCAAGGTGTCGCCGAGGCTGTGCTGGTAGTACTGCGAAGTCCACAGGCACAGCTTGAACAGCGCGGGGGGTAATGGCGGCGTGCTGTCGAGGATCGCCACCGCGGGCTTGAGTTTCTCGGCGGGCACTTCGCTGTGATCGGCGACTTCCACCAGAATGCCGATCATCTCCCGCCGGCCAAACGGCACCCGCACGCGCATGCCGGGCTGCAACTGCGACCGCAATACGCCGGCAGGTGCCCGATAATCGAACAGGCGGCGCAGGGGCGAGGGCAGGGCGAGGCGCAAAATGGCGTCGGGCACGCGGGGGTTCTCATATGGCGGGCGGTGAAGAAGGGCGCGAGCCTAGCAGACCAGCGGTGGATGTGGGAGCCGTGCTTGCTCGCGATAGTCGATACGGTGCGCCTGAGAGACCGCAGCGCCTGCATCGCGGGCAAGCCCGGCTCCCACAGGGCCTTGTGTATGCCACGCTTTTCTGATGAAAGGGGGCGTAGTGCTTCTTGCGCGTTTAAAAAGGTCTGGTAGAATCCGCGGCCTAATTACGTGCGGTATTCAACAATAGTGTTGATTGGCGGCACGCTAGCCTGAGGAATACACCATGAAAGCCGATATCCATCCAAACTATGTTGCCATCGACGTTACCTGCAGCTGCGGTAACAAGTTCGAAACCCGTTCGACTTTCGGCAAAGCTCTGCCAATCGACGTGTGCAACGAGTGCCACCCGTTCTACACCGGTAAGCAGAAGACTCTGGATATTGGCGGCCGTGTTGATCGCTTCAAGACCCGTTTCGGTGCTTTCGGCGCAGCTAAAACTGCTGCTCCAGCTCCAGAAGCTGAGTAAGGCGATCGGCTTGAAAAGCCAGTTTGGCTTTTCTGTGTTGATAAAAAAGGCGCCCCTTGCGGGCGCCTTTTTTGTGTCTGCGATTTGGCTGGCGCCCGCCCAGGCGCAGGTGTTCTGCCCTGCGCCATCGTCCGTGGTCACCTTCGACGTGCAGCGGGTGGTGGACGGCGACACCGTGCGCCTCAAGGACGGCCGTAGCGTGCGTATGATCGGCATCAATGCCCCGGAAACCGGCAAGAAGGGACGCTCTGACGAGCCCTTCGCCGTGGCCGCTCGCGAGCGCTTGAAACGCCTGGTGGATGCGAGCAACGGGCGAGTTGGCGTGGTGCCCGGCCGGGAGGGCAAGGACCGTTACGGGCGCACCCTGGCCCACCTCTACGGTGCCAACGGGGCGAACCTGGAGGCGCAGTTGCTCGCCGAAGGCCTCGGCTTCCAAGTGGCGGTCGCGCCGAACGTGGAGCTGGTCGCCTGCCAGCAAGCCGCCGAACGCAGCGCCCGCCTTGCCCGTTTAGGGGTGTGGCGCCAGTCACCGGTGATAGATGCAGCGAAGGTCCGGCGCTCGGGTTTTGCGGTGGTCAGCGGCCAGGTGAGCAAAGTCGAGCGCAATCGCGGCGGAGTCTGGATTGAGCTGCAGGGCTCACTGGTATTACGCATTGCGCCCAATCTGGCGGGCCGATTCGACGGTGCGTTGCTGAAGGGTTTGCAGGGCCAGTCCATCGAGGCCCGCGGCTGGGTGCTGGACCGCTCCCGACGCGAGGGCCTGAAAAAGGGCCAGGCGCGCTGGCTACTGCCATTGACTGATCCCGGTATGTTTCAGCAAGCACCCTAAGAAAAAAATTGTAGACATTTTTTCGTATGATTGTGAACAGTTGAGCCCTTGTATCCCGTGGCTCTTGGCCAAAAGTCGTAGGGCAGGGCCCTTGACACCTGTGACTGCCCAGTCTTGTGGGGACTTTGCGACACGCGTATCCTCGGCGGTCCGTCGACCAACAGTAAAAGCGGAATGCCGATATGTCTGATTTGAAAACTGCCGCTCTCGAATATCATGCCCATCCTCGTCCAGGAAAGCTGAGTGTAGAGCTCACCAAAGCCACTGCCACCGCCCGCGACCTGTCGCTGGCCTACAGCCCTGGCGTTGCCGAGCCCGTACGTGAAATCGCCCGCGACCCTGAACTGGCTTACAAGTACACCGGTAAAGGCAACCTGGTTGCAGTGATCTCTGATGGCACCGCGATCCTCGGCCTGGGTAACCTTGGCCCATTGGCTTCCAAGCCAGTCATGGAAGGTAAGGGCGTGCTGTTCAAGCGCTTCGCCGGCATTGACGTATTCGACATCGAAGTCGATTCCGAAAGCCCACAGGCTTTCATCGACACCGTAAAGCGCATCTCCATCACCTTCGGTGGTATCAACCTGGAAGACATCAAGGCACCTGAGTGCTTCGAGATCGAAAAGGCCCTGATCGAGCAGTGCGACATCCCGGTATTCCACGATGACCAGCACGGCACCGCGATCGTTACCGCGGCCGGCATGATCAACGCCCTGGAAATCGCAGGCAAAACCCTCGGCGAAGCCAAGATCGTTTGCCTGGGCGCCGGCGCTGCAGCCATCTCCTGCATGAAGTTGCTGGTGAGCATGGGCGCCAAGCTGGAAAACATCTACATGGTCGACAGCAAGGGCGTTGTGCAGTCCGAGCGTACCGACCTGAACCAGTACAAGGCGATGTTCGCGCATCCGTCCTCCAAACGTACCCTGGCTGACGCCCTTGACGGTGCAGACGTGTTCGTTGGCCTGTCCGGCCCGAACCTGTTGAGCGCCGAAGGCCTCAAGTCCATGGCGGCCAACCCGATCGTGTTCGCGTGCTCCAACCCGGACCCGGAGATCTCCCCGGAACTGGCCCACGCCACCCGTGACGACGTGATCATGGCCACCGGCCGTTCGGACTACCCGAACCAGGTCAACAACGTGCTGGGCTTCCCGTTCATCTTCCGTGGTGCCCTGGACGTTCGCGCCAAGCGCATCAACGAAGAGATGAAAGTAGCGGCCGCCAACGCCCTGCGTGAACTGGCCAAGCTGCCGGTGCCTCAGGATGTATGCGACGCCTACGGTGGCGCCAAACTGGAATTCGGTCGTGAGTACATCATTCCCAAGCCAATGGACAAGCGCCTGATCACCCTGATCTCCGATGCCGTGGCTAAAGCTGCGATCGAGACCGGTGTGGCCACCCTGCCGTATCCGAAGAACTACCCGCTGAAAAGCGTGGATGATGTGTTCAACGGCTAATCCGTTGTAGCGCACCAACAAAAAGCCCCGGCTCTTGCGAGTCGGGGCTTTTTGTTGCCTGTTGATCAGTTCAAGGCTTGCGACGATCCAAATGTGGGGGCCGGGCTTGCTGTGGTGAACCCGACGGGGGACAAGCCCCCTCACCACAGCAAGCCCGCTCCCACAGGGGATTTGCGTTAGAACAAGTCGATCGGCGCCGCTTCATCCGCCGGCAGCGGGCTGCCCGGTGCAACGCCATTGCCCAACTCATTGACCGATGGCGGCGTGTCTTCGCTCTTGAACAGCTCGAAGTACGCGTTCGGCGTGCTCGGCGCTGCCGCACGCCCGCTGACCGGGTCGATCCGCAGGCTAAGAATGCCTTCCGGCTCCGGCTGGGTATGCAGCGGCATATCCTTCAACGCGGCGCCCATGTAGCTCATCCAGATCGGCAGCGCGACAGTACCGCCGAACTCCCGGCGACCGAGGCTTTCCGGTTGGTCGTAACCGGTCCATACGGTGGTCACGTAGTCGGCGTTGTAGCCCGAGAACCACGCATCCTTGGAATCGTTGGTGGTACCGGTCTTGCCGGCGATGTCGGCGCGGCCCAAGGCCAGTGCGCGACGGCCGGTGCCTTTCTTGATCACGTCTTCCAGGATGCTGTTGAGGATGTAGGTAGTACGGCCATCCACAACACGTTCGGCCACCGCGGGCGCTTGCGGTGCGGCAGGTGCGCCGGCTGCCGGAGCTTCGCCAGGTGTCGGATTGATGGTGATGCCGCCATTGCTCGGGGCTGCCTGGCCGTCAGTGGCTGCAACGCCGTTGACCACATCGCCCGGTACGCGCGGCGGGTTGGCGGTGAACAGGGTTTCGCCGTTACGGCTTTCGATCTTGTCGATCAGGTACGGCGTGATCTTGTAGCCGCCGTTGGCAAAGGTGCTCCAGCCGGTGGCGATTTCCATCGGCGTCAGCGTGGCGGTACCGAGTGCCAGGGACAGGTTCGGTGGCAGGTCCTGCTTGTTGAAGCCGAACCGGGTGATGTAGTCGATGGTCTTGCCTACACCCATCGCTTGCAGCAGGCGGATCGACACCAGGTTACGCGACTTGTACAGCGCCTCGCGGACGCGGATCGGGCCGAGGAAGGTGTTGGTGTCGTTCTTTGGACGCCAGACCTTGTCCAGGTACTCGTCGACAAACACGATCGGTGCATCGTTGACCAGGCTGGCGGCGGTATAGCCGTTGTCCAGGGCAGCGCTGTAGATAAACGGCTTGAAGCTCGAACCCGGCTGGCGCTTGGCCTGGGTGGCGCGGTTGTAGTTGCTCTGTTCGAAGGCAAAACCGCCGACCAGGGCGCGGATCGCACCGTTCTGCGGGTCAAGCGACACGAGTGCGCCCTGTGCCACCGGCACCTGGCTGAATTTCAGGCTGTCGTCTTTCTGGCGCTGCACGCGGATCAGGTCACCGACCTGCGCCACGTCCGACGGCTGCTTGGGCATCGCACCCATGCTGTTGGTGTTCAGGAAGGGGCGAGCCCATTTCATGCTGTCCCACGACACATGCTCTTCGCCGGTGCGGGTCAGTACCTGCACCCCATCTTTCTTCACCTGGGTGACGATGGCGGGCTCAAGGCCGCTGATTGGGCGCTGCTTGCCCAACTCGACGGTCCAGGCGCTCAGGGTCTTGCCCGGCAGGCGCGATTCGGGGCCACGGTAGCCGTGGCGCTGATCGTAGGCGACCAGGCCGTCGTGCACCGATTTGTTGGCGATATCCTGCAGGTTGCTCGGAATCGTGGTGGTCACGCGAAAGCCTTCGGTGTACGCCTCGCTGCCATAACGGCCGACCATCTCGGCACGGGCCATTTCCGCGATGTACGGGGCATTCACTTCCGGCGTCGGCACGTGGTAGCTGGCGTTCAACGGCTCGGCCACCGCACTTTCGTACGCGGCCTGGTCGATCTTGCCCAGCTTGTACATGCGGCCCAGGATCCAGTCGCGACGTTCTTTGCTGCGCGCCGGGTTGGCCAGCGGGTTGAAGCGCGAAGGAGCCTTGGGCAGGCCGGCAATCATCGCCATCTGCGCCAGGCTGGCGTCACGGATCGACTTGCCGTAGTAGACCTGGGACGCCGCCTCGATGCCGTAGGCACGGTTGCCGAGGTAGATCTTGTTCACGTACAGCTCGAGGATTTCGTCCTTGGTCAGCTGTCGTTCGATCTGCAGCGCCAGGAGAATCTCCGTGGCCTTGCGCGAAAAACTGCGCTCGCTGGTGAGGAAGAAATTCTTCGCCACCTGCATGGTGATGGTGCTGCCACCGGATTGAATGTGTCCGCTTTTTACCAACTGCGTGGCGGCCCGCACCAAGCTGCTGGGGTCGACGCCATAGTGATTGGCGAAATTATCGTCTTCAGCCGACAGCAGGGCGTTGATGAAATTGGGTGGAATGTCGGCGAAACGGATCGGGGTGCGGCGCATTTCGCCGAACTCCGCGATCAATTTTTCATCGCTGCTGTAGACCCGCAAAGGAATCTGCAACTGGATACTTCTCAGGGCCTCTACGGAGGGCAAACCCGGACTAAGGTAGAGATAGGCCCCGCTGAACACGAGCATCAGCCCGCAGACGATCGCGACAATGGAGTACCCGAAAAACTTCAGCAGACGAATCAAGGCTTTTGGATTTCCAAGGAAAAGAAAGGGTTAGGCGTCGGGGCATGCACGGCAAGCGGTGGCTCGACCCGGCCAGCAGATAAACGCGGGAAAAAACGCTGGGCATTAAAGCATTTTTCGGCTTGGGGCGTCATTCGCGCCGCTCATACAAGCCGACCGAATGCATGAAACCTGGCAGCAATCAGTCCGTAAGACAGGGAAAGTTTTGGGGAGTTTTATGCGAAAGGGATTTTTCAGGCGAAAAGCCGATGCGGTCCTGGGTGTCGACATCAACGACACCTGCGTCCGGCTGGTGGAACTCGAGGTTTCGGGCAGCGGCTACCGCGTCAGGGGGTATGCCATGCAACCGTTGCCGGCCCATGCGGTGGTCGATAGCAGCGTGGTTGATTTTGAGGGTGTGGCGCAGGCGCTTTCCAGGGCGCTGGTACAGGCGCAGACCTCACTGCGCCATGCTGCCGTGGCTGTGGCCGGGCCCTCGGTAATCACCCGCGTACTGGAAATGGAGGCGGGGCTTACTGATGCTGAAATGGTGCGCCGGATCCACACCGAGGCCGACCAGTACATTCCTTATCCGTTAGAGGATGTGGCCATCGACTTTCACATCCAGGGGCCATCGGCCCATGATCCGCAGCGCGTCGACGTATTGCTTGCCACCTGCCTCAAGGAACAGGTCGAAGCCCGTGAGGCGGTTCTGGCCCTGGCGGGCCTGGCGACGCGATCGTCGATGTCGAAGCATTTGCATTGGCCCGCGCGGGCAGGCAGGCTTCGGACAGCATCACGCCGGGCCGTCGCGTCGATGGCGCTCAATGGGCGGTGGATGCCCAGGGAATGGAAGTGGCCTGCGGGTTGGCCCTGAGGAGTTTCGACTGATGACACGAATCAACCTGCTGCCGTGGCGGGCAGAGCGCAACGAGCGGCGACGCAAATACTTTCTGGTGTTCTTGCTCGGGGCTGCGGCTGTGGCGCTGGCAACGGTGTGGCTGGCAGACCAGGTGATCGGTCGTGCGATCGATCGGCAATTGGCCCGCAACAGCCAGTTGAGCCAGGGTGTCACCGGGCTCGACTCCAGGATCAAGGCCATCGACGAGTTGCATGAACAGCGCCAGCAGTTGATGGAGCGGATGAAGGTTGTGCAGGGTTTGCAGGATGATCGTTCGGCGGGTGCTCAACTGCTGGGCCAGTTGGCGCGTGCCGTACCGGACGGCGTGCAGTTGCGCGAGGTAAGCGTTGAGGGTGGTGCCGTTTCGATCAGCGGCACTGCCGAGTCAAACCATGACATTGCCCAGCTGGTGCGTGGTCTTGAGGCTGCCGATGACTTGCGGGCGCCAAGGCTTCAGCGGGTTCGCGCCGCGCAGGACGGCAACGACAATGGCTTTCAGTTGACGGTTCGCCATGGTCACTTGGATGAGGCGCGCCAATGAGCGGGTTGTCAGGCCTGGCAAGGCTGATGGAACCCGAAATCGCCCAACTCTACCGAAACGCCGCCAACTGGCCCCTACCCGGCAAGGCGTTGCTGGGCGGCGCGCTGGTTGGCCTGCTGTGGGTCGTGGGCAACACCTTCTACTTGAGCGGGTCGCGGGAGCAACTGCACGCGCTTGAGGCGCAGCAAGTGGCGCTTGAGCAGCAGGTAGCGTTAACAACCAGCCAGGCGTTCGGCCTTGAATCCCAGGCCCACGCACTGGAAACCATGCAAGGCAGTTTCGACAACCTGTTGCGCCAGTTGCCTGCCAATACCGAAGTGCCAGGCCTGCTTGAAGACATCGCCCGGCTGGGCGCCGCCAATGGCCTGGTGCTGGAGGCCATCGAGCTTCTGGATGAGCAGCCCCGGCCCCTGTACATCGAATCACCCCTGCAGATAAGCGTCACCGGGACTTTTCACGACCTGGCGTCGTTCATCAATGGCATGGCTGGTTTACCGAGGGTTGTCACGGTGCATGACCTGGCGTTCAGCCATGTCGAACCTTCTTTGTTACGGTTGAGCCTGGTGGCGAAAATTTATCGCTACAACCCTCAGGCGGGCAGGCGCGAGCTGTCGCAGCCTGTCGCCGAATCCGGGCCGCAGCAGCCCGTGGCCTACGACTTTGCCTCCTTGCGCGATCCCTTCCAGCCAACCACTCGCCAGTCTGTACGTCCAGTCGGGCGCCCGGCTGCCGGGCCTGATCTCGCCAGGCCGCGCGCGATGCTTGAGGGATTCGCCGTCGATCAGTTCGAAATGGTCGGCACCTTGTCCATGGGGGCCCAAACCTTTGCCCTGCTGCGCGGAGCATCGTCGATCCATCGCCTGGCAATCGGCGACTACCTGGGCCCGCACCACGGGCGCATCACGGCGATTCATGACGCCCATGTCGAACTGGCCGAGCTTTTTCCGGACGGCCAGGGCGCCTGGCTGGAACGCTCACAAATCCTTGCCCTGAACAACGTCAACTCATAACGGAAACAAACAATGAAAAGGACTTTTTCGTCCTTCGGTGTGGCGCTATGGATAGCGTTCACGGCACCGATGGTCATGGCTGTGCCCAATCGAATCGACCTGATTCACCTGCCGCCACCCGGCAATGTCCCGCTGAACACCGAGCGCGTGGCTTATACCGGCAGCAAACTGTCCCTCAACTTCCAGAACATCGAGTTGCGCGCGGTGCTGCAGCAGATCGCCGACGTCGCCGGCCTCAACCTGGTGGCCAGCGATGATGTGCAGGGTTCGATCACCCTGCGCCTCAAGGATGTGCCCTGGGATCAGGCACTGGATCTGGTGTTGCAAACCAAGGGGCTGGACAAGCGCATTACGGCCAACGTGCTGCTGGTCGCGCCGGCCGAGGAGTTGGCTGCCCGCGAACTGCTGGTGCTGGAGTCGCGCAAACAAATGACCGAGCTGGCGCCACTGCGCCGCGAGCTGCTGCAGGTCAATTACGCCAAGGCCTCGGACCTCGCCAAGCTGTTCCAGTCGGCAGTGGGCCTGGAAGGTGCAACCGATGAACGCGGGTCGGTGGCGGTGGACGATCGCACCAACAACATCATCGCCTACCAGACCCAGGCGCGCCTGGAGGAGCTGCGCCGGATCGTCGCGCAACTGGACATCCCCGTGCGCCAGGTAATGATTGAGGCGCGCATTGTCGAGGCCAATGTCGACTACGACAAAAGCCTCGGGGTGCGCTGGGGTGGGCAGGTCAACCGAGGTAACTGGAGTGCTGGCGGAATCAGGAAAGCGCTGGCCGAAGGTACCGAGCCGGCCGAGCACCCAACCAGCGCTCCGTTTGTGGACCTGGGCACGGTCAATGGCAGCGCCGGCCTGGGCATCGCGTTTATCACCGACAACCTGCTGCTGGACCTGGAGCTGACCGCCATGGAAAAAACCGGCAACGGGGAAATTGTCTCGCAGCCCAAGGTCGTCACCTCCGACAAGGAAACCGCGCGAATCCTCAAGGGCACCGAGATTCCCTACCAGGAATCCAGCTCCACCGGCGCCACCTCGGTGTCATTCAAGGAGGCCTCGTTGTCATTGGAGGTGACGCCGCAAATCACCCCGGATGGCTGGGTGGTCATGGAGGTCAAGGTCACCAAGGACGAACCCGACTACCTGAACAAGCTCAACGATGTGCCGCCGATCAAGAAAAACGAGGTGAACGCCAAGGTGCTGGTCAAGGATGGCGAGACCATCGTCATAGGCGGGGTTTTCTCCACTGCCCAAAGCAAAGTGGTAGATAAAGTGCCATTTTTGGGCGATGTGCCGTATCTTGGCCGCCTTTTCCGGCGGGATGTGGTTTCGGAGAAAAAATCCGAGCTGCTGGTATTCCTGACTCCGCGTATTATGAATAACCAGGCGATTGCTGTGAGTCGTTGATTCTGTGCGAAATTTGATTCTTGTTGGACCGATGGGCGCTGGAAAAAGCACCATCGGCCGTTTGCTGGCCAAAGAGCTGCGCCTGCCATTCAAAGACTCCGATAAGGAAATTGAATTGCGCACGGGCGCCAATATCCCGTGGATCTTCGATAAGGAAGGCGAACTGGGCTTTCGTGACCGCGAGCAGGCGATGATCGCCGAGCTGTGCGGCTGCGATGGCGTGGTATTGGCCACCGGCGGCGGCGCGGTGATGCGCGAAGAGAATCGCCGGGCGCTGCATGCCGGCGGTCGCGTGGTTTACCTGCATGCATCTGTCGAGCAGCAGGTGGGCCGTACCGCGCGTGATCGCAATCGCCCGTTGCTGCGCACCGCCGATCCGGCCAAAACCCTGCGGGACCTGCTGACGCTGCGTGACCCGCTGTATCGAGAAATCGCCGATCTGGTGGTGGAAACCGATGAGCGGCCGCCACGAATGGTCGTTCTCGACATTCTTGAGCGCCTGGCGCAGTTGCCTCCCCGTTAAAGCCAGGGCCGAAATGCGCTATTCTCGGCGGCGCGTCATGACCGTCCGAGTTATGGCGTAGAGCCATTAGGCAGCATCGGGGCCCGACGTTGCCGACAACGTTAATGTAGGGCGATACGCCTGCTTTCATCTTCAACGCGGGGACACATGCAGACACTTAAGGTCGATCTTGGCGAGCGCAGCTACCCGATCCATATTGGCGAAGGTTTGTTGGACCTGCCCGAGTTGCTCGCACCGCATATTGCCGGGCGACAAGTGGCGATCATCTCCAATGAAACGGTCGCGCCGCTGTACCTTGAGCGTCTGAGCCGCAGCCTTTCGGCGTACTCGGTGATCTCGGTGGTATTGCCCGACGGCGAAGCCTTCAAGACCTGGGAAACCCTGCAACTGATCTTTGATGGCCTGCTGACTGCCCGTCATGACCGTCGCACCACCGTGGTGGCGCTGGGTGGCGGTGTGATCGGCGACATGGCCGGCTTTGCGGCTGCCTGCTACCAGCGCGGCGTGGACTTCATCCAGGTGCCAACCACGTTGCTGTCCCAGGTTGATTCGTCGGTAGGCGGCAAGACCGGTATCAACCACCCGATGGGCAAGAACATGGTCGGCGCGTTCTATCAGCCGAATGTAGTGCTGATCGACACCGCAACCCTCAATACCTTGCCGCCCCGCGAGCTGTCGGCGGGCCTGGCAGAAGTCATCAAGTACGGGCTGATCTGCGACGAACCCTTCCTGACCTGGCTCGAAGAGCATGTTGACGCCTTGCGCGCCCTGGACCAGGTGGCGCTGACTGAAGCGATTTCCCGTTCCTGCGCCGCCAAGGCGTTGGTGGTGAATGCCGACGAGCGTGAGTCCGGCGTGCGCGCCACCTTGAACCTCGGCCATACCTTCGGCCATGCGATCGAGACCCACATGGGCTATGGTGTGTGGTTGCATGGAGAGGCCGTAGCGGCTGGCACGGTGATGGCACTTGAGATGTCGCAACGCTTGGGCTGGATCAGCGCCCAGGAGCGTGATCGCGGGATCCGCCTGTTGCAGCGCGCCGGGTTGCCAGTCATTCCTCCCGAGGAGATGACCGAGGCAGATTTTCTCGAACACATGGCAATAGACAAGAAAGTGATCGACGGTCGACTGCGACTGGTGCTGTTGCGCCGAATGGGCGAAGCGGTAGTGACCGACGATTATCCGAAAGAGATTTTACAGGCCACGCTGGGAGCGGATTACCGCGCCCTGGCCCAGCTTAAAGGTTAATAAGATCCCGATGACTAGTTTGCATGCCGACGAGGCGTTCCTCGGCCATTACCAGTTAAACCACGACCCTTTTGCTCCACGGGTGCCTGGTTTCAAATTTTTCCCTGCGCAACGCAAGCCGGTGCTGGGGCAATTGCACCACCTGGCGCGCTACAGCCAGTTGCTGCTGGTGGTCACCGGCCCTCTGGGCAGCGGCAAGACCTTGCTGCGCCAGGCGCTGGTAGCCAGCACCAACAAGCAATCGGTGCAGAGCGTGGTGGTTTCCGCCCGGGGTGCCGGTGATGCAGCAGGTGTGTTGCGCCAAGTGGCCCAGGCCCTGGACGTGTCCACCGCCGAGCCGAACGCAATCCTCAAGCAAGTGGTGCAACTGGGCCTGACCGGCCAGGAAGTCTACCTGCTGGTGGACGACGCCGAGCAGCTCGACGAATCCGCCCTGGAAGCGTTGCTGGCCCTGGCGGCCGGTACCCCGGAAGGCCGCCCGCATGTGTTCCTGTTTGGCGAATCGTCACTGATCGCCGAGCTTGAGCAGATCAGCGGCGAGCAGGAGCTGTTCCACGTCATCGAGTTGCAGCCGTACGAAGAAGAAGAAACCCGCGAATACCTGGCCCAGCGGCTTGAAGGCGCAGGGCAGGGCATCGAACTTTTCTCTGCTTCGCAGATCTCTGATATTCACGAAAGCTCCGACGGCTGGCCTGGCACCATCAACCAGGTTGCCCGGGATGCGATGATCGAAGCCATGATTGCCAGCCGTTCAGCGGTTAAGCGTCCAAAGATGGGGTTTACTATGCCGAAGAAGCACGTATTGGCAATTTCTGCCGTTGTCGTGGTTGCCGTCGCCGCCGCCTGGTTGATTCCAGGTCGCAGCAAGGCCCCGACCACCGCTGGCGCGCCAACCGAACAGGCGCAGTTGCCACTGGGCAAACCAACACCGAACGTAGAGTTTGCCAACTCCGGCCAGCCGACCAACCTGCCGATGGTTGGCCAGCCTGTGATGCGCGGCCCTCTGGCTGAAGCAGCAGGCGGCATCAACGAAGGCGACGACGGCGTACCGGTCGAAGGTTCCAGCGCCACACCGCCGACCGTCACCACCACTGCACCACCGGCTGGCGTGCCAGCGGGCCAACCGGCTGCCAAGCCGACGCCTGCACCGGCCCAGGTGGCCACCGCCAAGCCGGCGCCTGTTGCCAAGCCTGCAGCTCCAACACCTGCGGCCAAACCGGCGCCTGCCGCCAAGCCTGCTGAAAAGCCTGTGACCGTGGCCAAGGCCGGCGCTACCGGCAGCAGCTGGTACACCAGCCAGCCTACCGGCAACTTCGTGGTGCAGATCCTTGGCACCAGCTCCGAAGCCAACGCCCAGGCGTTCGTGAAAGAGCAGGGCGGCGAGTACCGTTATTTCAAGAAAGTGCTCAACGGCAAGCCTCTCTTCGTGATCACTTACGGCAACTTCTCCAGCCGTGCAGCAGCTGAATCCGCTATCAAGGCCTTGCCAGCGAAGGTCCAGGCTGGTAAACCTTGGCCTCGCACTGTGGCCAGCGTTCAACAAGAACTGGCAACAACTCGCTGAAGAACCGGCGGCCTTACCCAGGCCGCCCTCTAGGCACCTCAAAAAAAAACAGCACAGCGTGCAGCCCTGAAGGCCGCGCGCTTTGTGGTGTCTGCGTCACACCAGCTTTTGAGTCGTAGCGGTCAGAATTAAAAAAGTTTTGACTAGCACAGCATATCGCTTTAAACCTTTCATAAATGCGACATAGATTTGCGACATTTCGTCGCTAAATTTGTGAGCGTCTGTGTCGGTGTGTACAATGACCTCCCTTTTGCCCCCGCTAAGCCGGCGTACGTTCGGCGTGGAAGGTAACCGGTTGAATTGAAAAGAAATTTGCCTCGAAAAAAGAGGCAGCCTGGTGAGAAAGTGTCTATGAAAGCAGGTCTGTACCAACCCGATGAATTCAAGGATAACTGCGGTTTCGGCCTGATAGCCCATATGCAGGGCGAGCCCAGTCATACCCTTTTGCAAACGGCCATCGAGGCCCTGACCTGCATGACCCACCGCGGTGGGATCAACGCCGACGGCAAGACCGGTGACGGTTGCGGCTTGCTGATTCAAAAGCCCGACCAGTTCCTGCGCGCAGTCGCCAAGGAGCATTTCGACGCCGATTTGCCCAAGCAGTACGCCGTGGGCATGGTGTTCTTCAACCAGGACCCGGTAAAAGCCGAAGCCGCTCGCGAGCACATGAACCGCGAGATCCTGGCCGCCGGCCTGCAACTCGTCGGCTGGCGCAAAGTGCCGATCGACACCAGCGTACTCGGCCGCCTGGCCCTGGAGCGTCTGCCACAGATCGAACAAGTGTTCATCGCAGGCGACGGCCTGAGCGACCAGGACATGGCGATCAAGCTGTTCACCTCGCGTCGTCGCTCGTCGGTGTCCAACGCCGCTGACACCGACCACTACATCTGCAGCTTTTCGCACAAGACCATCATTTATAAAGGCCTGATGATGCCGGCGGATTTGACCGCCTTCTATCCAGACCTTAAAGACGAGCGCCTGCAAACCGCGATCTGCGTGTTCCACCAGCGCTTCTCTACCAACACCTTGCCGAAATGGCCGCTGGCCCAGCCATTCCGTTTTCTCGCCCACAACGGCGAGATCAACACCATCACCGGCAACCGCAACTGGGCTGTGGCCCGTCGCACCAAGTTCGCCAACGACCTGATGGACCTGGAAGAGCTCGGCCCGCTGGTCAACCGCGTGGGTTCCGACTCCTCCAGCATGGACAACATGCTCGAACTGATGGTCACCGGCGGCATCGACCTGTTCCGTGGCGTGCGTATGATCATTCCGCCAGCGTGGCAGAACGTTGAGACCATGGACCCCGACCTGCGGGCGTTCTATGAGTACAACTCGATGCACATGGAACCGTGGGACGGCCCGGCCGGCGTGGTAATGACCGACGGTCGCTACGCCGTGTGCCTGCTCGACCGTAACGGCCTGCGCCCGGCGCGTTGGGTGACCACCACCAACGGCTTCATCACCCTGGCGTCGGAAATCGGCGTGTGGAACTACCAGCCGCAAGATGTGATTGCCAAGGGCCGCGTAGGTCCTGGCCAGATCCTGGCCGTGGACACCGAAACCGGTCAGATCCTCGACACCGACGCCATCGACAACCGCTTGAAGTCGCGTCATCCGTACAAGCAATGGCTGCGCAAGAACGCCCTGCGCATCCAGGCAACCATGGAAGACAACGACCACGGTTCGGCTTTCTATGACGTGGACCAACTCAAGCAGTACATGAAGATGTACCAGGTCACTTTCGAAGAGCGTGACCAAGTGCTGCGCCCATTGGGCGAGCAAGGCTACGAGGCCGTTGGCTCGATGGGCGATGACACGCCAATGGCCGTGCTGTCCCAGCGCGTGCGTACGCCGTACGACTATTTCCGCCAGCAGTTCGCGCAGGTGACCAACCCGCCGATCGACCCGCTGCGTGAAGCCATCGTGATGTCGTTGGAAGTGTGCCTCGGTGCCGAGCGCAACATCTTCCAGGAGTCGCCTGAGCATGCTTCGCGCGTGATCCTCAGCTCGCCCGTGGTTTCCCCGGCCAAGTGGCGCTCGTTGATGACCCTGGATCGCCCAGGCTTCGACCGCCAGATCATCGACCTGAACTACGACGAGAGCCTCGGCCTTGAAGCCGCTGTGCGCAACGTCGCCGATCAGGCTGAAGAAGCCGTGCGTGCCGGTCGCACCCAGATCGTGCTGACCGACCGTCATATTGCCCCGGGCAAGCTGCCGATCCACGCTTCGCTGGCCACCGGCGCGGTGCACCACCGCCTGACCGAAAAGGGCCTGCGTTGCGACTCCAACATCCTGGTTGAAACCGCCACTGCCCGCGACCCGCATCACTTTGCGGTGTTGATCGGCTTCGGCGCTTCGGCGGTGTACCCGTTCCTGGCGTACGAAGTCCTCGGCGACCTGATCCGTACCGGTGAAGTCCTGGGCGACCTCTACGAGGTGTTCAAGAACTACCGTAAAGGCATCACCAAGGGCCTGCTGAAGATCCTGTCGAAGATGGGCATCTCCACCGTCACGTCCTACCGTGGCGCTCAATTGTTCGAAGCCATCGGCCTGTCGGAAGAAGTCTGCGAGATGAGCTTTCGTGGCGTGCCGAGCCGCATCAAGGGCGCACGTTTCGTCGACATCGAAGCCGAGCAGAAAGCCCTGGCCGCCGAAGCCTGGAGCGCGCGCAAGCCGATCCAGCAAGGTGGCCTGCTGAAGTTCGTTCACGGTGGCGAATACCACGCCTACAACCCGGACGTGGTCAGCACCCTGCAAGCCGCCGTGCAGCAGGGCGACTACGCCAAGTTCAAGGAATACACCGCGCTGGTGGATAACCGCCCGGTGTCGATGATCCGCGACCTGTTCAAGGTGAAAACCCTGGACACGCCGCTGGCCATCAGCGAGATCGAACCACTGGAATCGATCCTCAAGCGTTTCGACTCCGCCGGTATTTCCCTGGGTGCCTTGTCGCCCGAGGCCCACGAAGCCCTGGCCGAAGCCATGAACCGCCTGGGTGCGCGTTCCAACTCCGGCGAAGGCGGTGAAGACCCGGCGCGCTACGGCACCATCAAGAGCTCGAAAATCAAGCAGGTCGCCACTGGCCGCTTTGGTGTGACCCCGGAATACCTGGTGAACGCCGAAGTGCTGCAGATCAAGGTCGCCCAAGGCGCCAAGCCGGGTGAAGGTGGGCAACTGCCAGGCGGCAAGGTCAATGGCCTGATCGCCAAGCTGCGTTATGCGGTGCCGGGCGTGACGTTGATTTCGCCGCCGCCGCACCACGACATCTACTCGATCGAGGATTTGTCGCAGCTGATTTTCGACCTCAAACAAGTCAACCCGAAGGCCCTGGTCTCGGTGAAACTGGTAGCAGAAGCCGGCGTGGGCACCATCGCCGCCGGTGTGGCCAAGGCCTATGCCGACCTGATCACCATCTCCGGCTACGACGGCGGCACCGGCGCTTCGCCGCTGACCTCCATCAAGTACGCCGGTGCACCGTGGGAACTGGGCCTGGCGGAAACGCACCAGACCCTGCGCGGCAACGACCTGCGCGGTAAGGTCCGGGTGCAAACCGACGGTGGCCTGAAAACCGGCCTCGACGTGATCAAGGCCGCGATCCTCGGCGCCGAAAGCTTCGGCTTCGGCACCGCGCCAATGATCGCCCTGGGCTGCAAATACCTGCGCATCTGCCACCTGAACAACTGCGCCACCGGCGTGGCCACCCAGAACGAGAAGCTGCGCAAGGACCACTACATCGGTACCGTCGACATGGTGGTGAACTTCTTCACCTACGTCGCCGAAGAAACCCGTGAGTGGCTGGCCAAGCTGGGCGTGCGTTCGCTGGAAGAGCTGATCGGCCGTACCGACCTGCTGGACATCCTCCAAGGCCAGACCGCCAAGCAACAGCACCTGGACCTGACTCCGCTGTTGGGCAGCGATCACATCCCGGCCGACAAACCCCAGTTCTGCCAGGTTGAGCGCAACCCGCCGTTCGACAAAGGCTTGCTGGCCGAGAAGATGGTCGAGATGGCTGTATCGTCTATCAATGATGCGAGCGGTGGCGAATTCGCCCTGGATATCTGCAACTGCGACCGCTCCATCGGCGCACGCATCTCCGGCGAAATTGCACGCAAGCACGGCAACCAGGGCATGGCCAAGGCGCCGATCACCTTCCGCTTCAAGGGCACCGCTGGCCAGAGCTTCGGCGTATGGAACGCCGGTGGCCTGAACATGTACCTCGAAGGCGACGCCAACGACTACGTGGGCAAGGGCATGACCGGCGGCAAGCTGGTGATCGTCCCGCCGGTGGGCAGCGTCTACAAGACTCAAGACAGTGCCATCATCGGTAACACCTGCCTGTACGGCGCAACCGGCGGCAAGCTGTTTGCAGCCGGTACGGCCGGTGAGCGTTTCGCAGTGCGTAACTCCGGTGCCCACACCGTGGTTGAAGGCACCGGCGATCACTGCTGCGAGTACATGACCGGTGGTTTTGTCGCGGTGCTGGGCAAGACCGGCTACAACTTCGGTTCGGGCATGACCGGCGGTTTCGCCTACGTGCTCGACCAGGACAACACCTTCGTCGACAAGGTGAACCACGAGTTGGTGGAGATCCAGCGGATCAGCGGCGAAGCGATGGAATCCTATCGCAACCACTTGCAGCATGTGCTGGACGAATATGTCGAGGAAACCAACAGCGAATGGGGTCGTAACCTCGCTGAAAACCTTGATGACTACCTGCGCCGTTTCTGGCTGGTCAAGCCCAAGGCTGCCAACCTGAAATCGTTGCTTTCCAGCATCCGTGCCAACCCGCAGTGATATGCGCCTGAAGAGTTTGATGAGGTTTTAACATGGCTGAACGTCTGAATAACGACTTCCAGTTCATCGATGTCGGGCGCAAAGATCCGAAGAAGAAACTGTTGCGTCAACGCAAGAAAGAGTTCGTGGAGATCTACGAACCCTTCAAACCCCAGCACTCGGCCGACCAGGCCCACCGCTGCCTGGGTTGCGGTAACCCGTATTGCGAATGGAAGTGCCCGGTGCACAACTTCATTCCGAACTGGCTCAAGTTGGTGGCCGAGGGCAACATCCTCGCCGCCGCCGAGCTGTCGCACCAGACCAACACCCTGCCGGAAGTGTGTGGGCGGGTGTGCCCGCAGGATCGTCTGTGCGAGGGTGCGTGCACCCTTAACGACGGCTTCGGCGCAGTGACCATCGGTTCGGTCGAGAAGTACATCACCGACACCGCGTTCGCCATGGGCTGGCGCCCGGACATGTCCAAGGTCAAGCCGACCGGCAAGCGTGTCGCGATCATCGGTGCCGGGCCTGCTGGCCTGGGCTGTGCCGATGTGCTGGTACGTGGCGGCGTGACCCCGGTGGTGTTCGACAAGAACCCGGAAATCGGTGGCCTGCTGACCTTCGGCATCCCTGAGTTCAAGCTGGAAAAAACCGTATTGAGCCATCGTCGCGAAGTCTTCACCGGCATGGGTATCGAGTTCCGTCTCAATACCGAAATCGGCAAAGACGTGACCATGGAGCAACTGCTTGAAGAATACGATGCCGTGTTCATGGGCATGGGCACCTACACCTACATGAAGGGCGGCTTTGCCGGTGAGGACCTGCCGGGCGTGCATGACGCGCTCGACTTCCTGATCGCCAACGTCAACCGCAACCTGGGCTTTGAAAAGTCGCCGGAAGATTTCGTCGACATGAAAGGCAAGAAGGTCGTGGTGCTGGGCGGTGGTGACACCGCGATGGACTGCAACCGCACGTCGATTCGCCAGGGCGCCAAGTCGGTGACCTGTGCGTACCGTCGTGACGAGGCCAACATGCCGGGCTCGCGCAAAGAGGTGAAGAACGCCAAGGAAGAAGGCGTGAAATTCCTCTACAACCGCCAGCCGATCGCCATTGTGGGCGAGGACCGTGTCGAAGGCGTGAAAGTGGTCGAGACCCGTCTCGGCGAACCGGACGCCCGTGGCCGTCGCAGCCCTGAGCCGATCCCGGGTTCCGAAGAGATCATCCCGGCGGACGCCGTGGTCATCGCCTTCGGTTTCCGCCCAAGCCCGGCGCCGTGGTTCGAGCAGTTCGAGATCCAGACCGACAGCCAGGGCCGCGTAGTAGCCCCGGAACAAGGCCAGTACAAGCATCAGACCAGCAACCCGAAAATCTTCGCCGGTGGCGACATGGTTCGCGGTTCTGACCTGGTGGTAACCGCGATCTTCGAAGGGCGCAATGCCGCAGAAGGGATCCTGGATTACCTGCAGGTCTGATCATGCGCTCAAATGTGGGAGCTGGCTTGCCTGCGATGCAGGCAACTCGGTCTGTCAACCAGACCCAGTTGATGCTATCGCAGGCAAGCCAGCTCCCACACAAACCTCATTTCACATTGGGGTTTGTGCTGCCACTCATTGCGACAAATTGACCCGATAGACAAAAGGCACGGCTCTTGTCGTGCCTTTTGCGTCGCGCTCTGAGAAAATGCCCGCACTTTTTTTGCGGATGCCGACATGACTGCCCTCAAGAACGACCGTTTCCTTCGTGCCCTGCTCAAGCAACCCGTGGACGTCACCCCTGTGTGGATGATGCGCCAGGCCGGTCGCTACCTGCCGGAATACCGCGCCAGTCGCGCCCACGCCGGCGACTTCATGAGCCTGTGCATGAACCCTGCGTTCGCCTGCGAAGTCACCATGCAACCGCTGGACCGCTATCCACAGCTGGATGCGGCCATCCTGTTCTCCGATATCCTGACCATCCCTGACGCCATGGGCCAGGGCCTGTACTTCGAAACCGGCGAAGGCCCGCGTTTCAGGAAAGTCGTCAGCACCCTGGCCGACATCGAAGCCTTGCCGATCCCTGATCCGCACAAAGACCTGGGCTACGTGATGGACGCCGTCAGCACCATCCGCCGCGAGCTCAATGGCCGCGTGCCGCTGATCGGCTTCTCCGGCAGCCCATGGACCCTGGCCACCTACATGGTCGAAGGCGGCTCGTCGAAAGACTTCCGCAAGACCAAGGCCATGCTCTACGACAACCCGCAAGCCATGCACCTGTTGCTGGACAAGCTGGCGCAGTCGGTCACCTCCTACCTCAACGGCCAGATCATGGCCGGCGCCCAGGCGGTACAGATCTTCGACACCTGGGGCGGCAACCTGTCGGCGGCGGCGTACCAGGAATTTTCCCTGGCCTACATGCGCAAAATCGTCAGCGGCCTGATCCGCGAACATGAAGGCCGCAAAGTGCCAGTCATCATGTTCACCAAGGGCGGCGGCCTGTGGCTCGAAAGCATCGCCGACGCCGGTGCCGACGCGTTGGGGCTCGACTGGACCTGCGACATCGGCGAAGCCCGTCGCCGCGTAGGCAACAAGGTGGCGCTGCAAGGCAACATGGACCCGACCGTGTTGTACGCCAAGCCGGAGGCCATTCGCACTGAAGTCGGTCGCATCCTCGCCAGCTACGGCAAAGGCAGCGGTCACGTGTTCAACCTTGGCCACGGCATCACCCCGGAGGTTGATCCGGAGCACGCCGGCGCGTTCCTGCGGGCGGTGCATGAGTTGTCGGCGCAGTATCACGAGTGATAATGCGCCAATGAAAAAGCCCGGCAGATGCCGGGCTTTTTTGTGGGCGATGGTTAAGCCTTGGCTTCCTGCAACGGCGCCAATTTCGCCAGCTTCAATGCCACCAGCAACGCAACGATCAACAGCACGACGATAAACCCGCCTATCCCGTTCCATCCCGCGTAGTGCCAGAAGAAACCACCCGCCGTCCCCGCAATGCTCGACCCCAGGTAGTAGCTGAACAGGTACAGCGACGACGCCTGCCCCTTGGCTTTCAGCGCCCTGCGGCCAATCCAGCTGCTGGCCACCGAGTGGGCGCCGAAGAAGCCGAAAGTGAAGATCAGCATGCCGGGCACCACCAGCCACAGGGGCGTGAACAGCGTCAGGGCGATGCCGCCGAGCATCAGCACGATGGTGCCCCACAGCACGCGACGACGGCCCAGGCGGTCGGCCAGGGAGCCGATTTTCGCCGAGCTGTAGATGCCCGAGAGGTACACCAGCGACAGCAGGCCGACCACGGCCTGGCTCAAGTCGTACGGCTCGGCCAGCAAGCGGTAGCCAATGTAGTTGAACATCGTGACGAAGCTGCCCATCAGCACGAAGGCTTCGAGGAACAACCACGGCAGGCCGGCATCCTTGAAGTGCAGGGTGAAGCCATCAATAAGGCTGCGCGGGCGCAGGGTGCTGGCGCGGAAGTTGCGCGATTCGGGGAGGATTTTCCAGAACACCGTGGCCGCAATCAGCGCCAGGGCGCCGATGATCAGCATCGCCGTGTGCCAACTCACGAAGTCGATCAAGACGCCGATGATCAAACGCCCGCTCATGCCGCCAATGGCGTTACCACCGATGTACAAACCCATGGCCAGGCCGATGTGTTGCGGGTGGATCTCTTCGCTCAGGTAGGTCATGGCCACTGCCGCCAGGCCGCTGAGGGACAGGCCCACCAGGGCGCGCATCAGCAGGATACCTTCCCAGCTCGGCATCAGGCCGCTGGCGATGGTGGCCAGCGCGGCGCAGAACAGCGCAGCGACCATCACCGGCTTGCGTCCCAGGGTGTCGGAAATCGGCCCGGTAATCAGCAGGCCAATGGCGAGCATGCCGGTGGCCACCGAGAGGATCAGGCTGCTTTGCGCGGCATTGATGGAAAATTCGTGGGATAGCGCCGGCATCATCGGCTGTACGCAGTAGAGCAGGGCAAAGGTGGCGAAACCACCGGAAAACAGCGCCAGCACCGTGCGCATGAACATCGGGGTGCCTTTTTCGATGTACTGCTCGTTGAGCTGCGCCACCACGTCATCGAGGGCGGTGGGCGGTACTTCTTGAGCGAGCGGAGCGACAGCAGATTTCACGCGGGACCTCGGGGAGGAAAGGCTGCCAGGGCTGGCAATGGAAAAAGAATATAGCTCGCTAATGATTCTTTCCAATATATTGTTCGACCTGTTTAAGAGGTTTTACGACCTAATGAGGTTTTCATGGAATTGCGCCACCTGCGTTACTTCATTGCCGTGGCTGAAGAGCTGCATTTTGGCCGCGCTGCGCAGGTGCTGGGCATTTCCCAGCCACCACTGAGCCAGCAGATCCAGGCGCTGGAGCAGGAGATTGGAGCGCGGTTATTTGAGCGTACCAATCGTCGGGTCGAGTTAAGCGAGGCGGGCAGGCTGTTCCTGCAAGAGGCGCGTTTGGTGCTGGCGCAAGTGGATAAAGCAGCGGACGTGGCGCGCCGGGCGCAGTTGGGGGAGCTGGGTGAGTTGAAAATTGGCTTCACCTCTTCTGCGCCGTTCAACTCCAGCATCCCACAGGCGATCTTCGCGTTTCGCCAGGCATTCCCGGCGGTGCATCTGAATTTGCAGGAGATGAGCAGCACGCAAGTGGCCGAGTCGCTGGTGGATGAGTCGATACAGGTGGGGCTCATGCGGCCGTTGCCATTGCCTGATTCGCTGAGTGTCGTGGAGTTGATGCGCGAGCCTTTGGTGGCCGTGCTGAACGCCGGTCATCCGTTGGTGGAGGGCAGTGAGCGCGGCTTGCACCTGGCGCAATTGGCCGAAGAACCTTTTGTGTTTTTCCCGCGGACTTACGGCAGCGGCTTATATGCCCAATTGCTGAACCTGGCGCGGGATGCCGGCTTCAGCCCGCACTTTGCACAGGAGGCAGGCGAGGCGATGACCATCATCGGCCTGGTGGCAGCGGGGTTGGGTGTTTCGGTGCTGCCGGCGTCGTATCAGCGGATCCGCATTGATGGCGTGGTTTACCGCACCTTGCTGGATCAGGAGGCGGTGACGGCGGTGTGGCTGGTGCAGCGCAAGGGCCAGCAAACGCCGATGGCCAAGGCGTTTGTGGAGCTGTTGACGCGCAAGGCGGCGGTGCAGCCGCGATCACATATCAGGTAACGGAACCTTCTTAGTGGTTTGCAGTGGATTTGCGCAGAATCGCTTCTTTCTTAAGCGAGTGACATGGATGACACTTCTCTACCAGCCGAAAGAAGGCAGTGTGCTGATTTGTGATTTTCGGGGATACGAGGTGCCGGAGATTATCAAGATCAGGCCCGTTATCGTGATACGCAAACACCGAACGAATAAGCTGTTGGTAACGGTAGTCCCGTTAAGCACTACAGCACCGCAGACGTTGCTTGAGCACCACTTGCAGCTCGAAAGCCACCTGCAGGGAGCTAATCCGGTCTGCTGGGCGAAGTGCGACATTGTTGCCACTGTCAGTCTTGGCAGGCTTGATCGAATCAAGAGTAAAGACCGGCATGGAAAACGAACTTACAAAATCGCGGAGCTTTCCAGTGAGCAGTTTTCAGCGATAAAAGCGGCGGTGCGCAGTGCGCTGGGATTGTAGCGAGGGGCCAACTGTCAAAGACAGGCGCTTTGCCACCGATTGCCGGGTGCAGGTTTTCAGGCATACTGGCCGAGTTCCCGAAAGGGGCTTGTGAGACTCTGAGGATCCTGGGCAACCAGCCATCGCAGAGCCAGGCAGGAACCGGCGATGACAAGCCAACCTGTTTGTGAAGAGGGCGCCGAAAGGCGCCCTTTGTCGTTTCTGGTATTTCAGTTTTGCTTCGAAGTCCCGGTCTGCTGGAACAACTGCGCCGCCGACCCGGTGTCACTCACCCCATTGGTGCGCAATGCCGCCAGAATGTCCCGGTCCAGCATGCTCACCCAGCGGTTGTAGTTGCGGTGAATCTTGCCGTCCTTGTAGCCCAGGTCGCGGCTGTCGCGGTAGGTGATGGCGTAGTGGGTGGCGGTGTAGCGGATGTCGATTTCAGCGTGGTACTGGTTGCGCACGTTGATCTCGGCCTGGACCAGTTGCGGGCTCAGGCGCTGAACCACCCATTCGCGTTTGTTCAAGGCCGCCACGATGGTTTGCTTCATTTTTTCTTCGTTGACCTGCGGGTTCGTCGGCAAGTCGTGCTGGGGGTTGAGCACCGGTTTGTTGGTGCAGCCAGCGGTGGTGAGCAGGGCCAAAGCGACCAGTGTTGCGCGTAGCAGGGAAGACATTCCATTTCTCCAGTCAGTAAAAAACTCACGCCCAGCGGCGGAAAATCAGCGAAGTGTTGACGCCGCCAAAAGCAAAATTGTTGTTCATCACGTAGTCGCTGTGCAGCTCGCGGAACTCACCTTGCAGGTAGTCCAACTCGCCGCAACGCGGGTCTATCTCATCGAGGTTGAAGGTGTGCACGTATTGGTCACGGTTCATCATCTCGATGCTGAACCACGACTCCAGCGCGCCACATGCGCCCAGGGTGTGCCCGAGGAAACTTTTCTGTGAACTGATGGGCATGCGGCTGCCGAACAGGCTGCTGGTGGCCAGGGTTTCGGCAATGTCACCCTGGTCGGTGGCGGTGCCATGCCCGTTCACATAGCCGATGGCATCGGGTTGCAGTCCCGCGTCCTCCAGGGCCAGCTCCATGGCGCGGCGCATGGTTTTCTGTTCGGGACGTGTGGTGTGCTGGCCGTCGGCGTTGCTGCCAAAGCCGACGATTTCGGCGTGGATATGCGCGCCACGGGCCAGTGCGTGTTCCAGTTCTTCAAGCACCAGCATGCCGCCGCCTTCGCCGATCACCAGGCCGTCGCGGCCGCTGTCATACGGGCGCGGGCTGGTCTGCGGCGCATCGTTTTTCAGGCTGGTGGCGTACAGCGCATCGAACACCATGGCTTCGGTGGGGCACAGCTCTTCAGCACCACCTGCCAACATCAGCGGCAGGCGGCCGAACTTGATGGCCTCGTAGGCGTAGCCGATGCCCTGGCTACCGCTGGTGCATGCGCTTGACGTGGGGATCAGCCGGCCGGTGAGGCCAAAGAAGATGCTGATATTTGCCGCCGTGGTGTGGGGCATCATCCGCACGTAGGAGTTGGCGTTGAGCCCCTCGGCCACCGAGTTCAGCAGCATATTGCCGAAGGCCTTGATCTCATCGGTGCTGCCGGTGGACGAGCCACAGGCCACGCCCATGCGCCCGTCCTTGATCGACTCGTCGCCGAGTAAACCTGCGTCTTTCAGCGCCTGTTCCGCCGCCCACACCGCAAGACGCGAAACCCGGCCCATGCTGCGCAGTTGCTTGCGGGTCCAGTGAGCGGGCACCACGAAATCATCAATTGGCCCGGCCAGTCGCGTGTTCAATTCGGTGAAGCGATCCCACTCGTCCATGCGCCGGATACCGCTACGGTTGGCGCGAAAGTTGGCAGCAATGGTTGCCCAGTCGCTGCC
Source organism: Pseudomonas sp. A125 (assembly GCF_055409485.1). Lineage (NCBI taxonomy): Bacteria > Pseudomonadati > Pseudomonadota > Gammaproteobacteria > Pseudomonadales > Pseudomonadaceae > Pseudomonas > Pseudomonas sp. A125. Next base: position 88,667 of record NZ_JBUZVP010000004.1, on the reverse strand, counting down.
CAAAGACGTAACGCCGGCCATGCCGGTGACTACCACGCGTTTCATCAGCACAGGCCTCCATTCACGGCCAGCACCTGGCGGGTGATGTAGCCGGCCTCTGCCGACATCAGGAAGTTCACCGCCCCGGCGACTTCTTCCGGGGTGCCCATGCGCTGGGCCGGGATCATCTTCATCAACTCTTCCACGGGTACGTTTTCATCGAGCATTGCGGTGTCGATCAGCCCGGGGGCCACGCAGTTGACGGTGATCTTGCGCTTGCCCAGCTCGATGGCCAGGGCCTTGGCGGCGCCGATCAAGCCGGCCTTGGACGCGCTGTAGTTGACCTGGCCACGGTTGCCGATGAGCCCGGAGACCGAGGTAATGCACACGATGCGGCCTGCTGCGCGACGACGAATCATCGGCATCATCACCGGGTGCAATACGTTGTAGAAACCGTCGAGGTTGGTACGCATCACCACGTCCCAATCGTCTTCCGACAGTGCTGGAAACGCACCATCGCGAGTCAGCCCGGCGTTCAGCACCACGCCGTAATACGCGCCATATGCTTCCACGTCCGCTTCCAGAATTTCCTTGCAGTTGGCGCGCTCCGCCACATCAAACTGCAACACCCGCGCCTTGCGGCCAAGTGCTTCAATTTCAACCTGCACTGCATCCGCCTCGGCACGCCCGCTGCGGCAGTGCAGCACGAGGTCGTGCCCGGCCTGGGCCAGGCGCAGAGCGATGGCGCGGCCGATGCCACGGCTGGAGCCGGTAACCAATACGGATTCAGTCATGGCGTAGTGTCCTTCGATTCAGCTAAATAGTTGGCCGCCTGGGGCGGTCGAAATACGTTCAGGCGTGCACTCGCCTGGATACCGTCGCCGGTCAGGTGGCATTCGAACACACCCATGCCGTTGTCGTCTTCCAGGGAACGCAAGCCGTGAATGGTCAGCTCGGTGCCGGCGGGGAAGTGCTCTACATTGCACTCGAACTTGCGCGTGCCCAGCAGGAAGCCCAACTCCACCGCTTCGCCTTTTTGGCGGGCGCGGCAACCGGCGTAGGCGGCGACACTTTGGGCCATCAACTCAATCCCGACCCAGGCCGGCAGGCTGCCGTCGGCGCGGTTGAAAAGACCACCGGGCTTGACCGTCAGGCGGGTCTGAATCTGTTCTTCATCAAAGCTCAGGACCTGATCGATCAGGATCATGTCACCGGCGTGGGGCAGCAGTTCGGCGAGCGGCCAATTCATCATGGGGCGTCTCCGATAATCAGGCTGGCATTGTTGCCGCCGAAGGCAAACGAGTTGCTCATCAGGCAGCGTTTTTGCAGGGTGTCGCCGGGCAGCGCCCACTTCAACACAGGCAGCGCCGGGTCGGCCTGGCCATCCCAGACATGCGGGGGCACCACGCCTGCTGCAAGGCTCAACCAGCAGAACGCCGCTTCCAGTGCACCAGCCGCGCCCAGGGTGTGGCCGCTCATGGGCTTGGTCGACGAACAGGCCACGCCGTCCGGGAACAGGGCCGCGACCGCCAGGGCTTCCATGGCGTCGTTGTGTTGCGTGGCGGTGCCGTGCAGGTTCAGGTAGCCGATCTGCCCGGGCGCCAGCTTTGCACTGGCCAGGGCCTTGCGCATTGCCTGCAACGCACCCTTGCCGGTGGGCTCGGGGGCGGAAATATGGTGGGCATCACAACTGGCGCCGCTGCCCAACAGTGCGACTGGCGCGGGGGTTTTGCTCATCAGGAACAAAACCGCAGCTTCGCCGATATTGATGCCGCTACGGTTCGCCGAGAACGGGTTGCAACGCTGTGCCGACACCGCTTCCAGCGCCGAAAAACCATTGAGGGTCAGCTTGCACAGCGTGTCGACGCCACCGCAAATCACCGCATCGCATAGGCCCAGGTCCAACAGGCGCTGAGCACTCATCAGCGCCCGCGCGCTGGAGGTGCAGGCGGTGGAAATCACATAGGTCGGGCCGCTCAGTTGCAGCCAATCGGCAAGGAAGTTGGCGGGGGCGCCGAGTTCCTGTTGCTGGTAATCGTACGTGGCGGGAAATTGCTGGTTCTGCAAGTAATCGGCGATGCCGCGACTGGCTTCGTCGATGCCCGACGTACTGGTGCCGAGCACGATGCCAATGCGGGAGGCGCCGAAGGCCTGGATCGCCTGGCGGATCTCGTCGTCAATTTGCAACGCCGCTTCCAGCAACAGCTGGTTATTGCGGCTGCGATGGGGCTCCAGCCCAGGCGGGATGGCCGCCAGTTCACCGTGCACACCGGCCACCGGCAACACCCGCTCCGGCACCCAGCCGCTTTCGGCGCGCATGCCGCAGCAGTCGCCGGCAAACAGGCTGCGGCTGACGGCTTGCTTGTCGCGGCCCAGGGCGCAGATCACGCCAAGGGCATTGAGGTAAGCGGTCATCGGGCGGCCTCAAGCGGCGAGATGCGGTAGCTCAGGTGCTGCCCCATCACGTCCACGCGAAACACCAGCGAGGAGTGATAGGTGATCTTCCAGTGGGCCGGCAGGGTGCGGGTCAGGTCCAGTTCCTGAGTGCCGGGATACAGTGCAGAGACTTCATCCGCCGAAGTCAGGGCAAACAACAGCGCGGCAAACAGCTCCCGTGCCTGGGGATTGGGCGGCAGCAGACCGTCGGCCTGCCAGGCGCCGTTGGTCAGCATCTGCCGGGCCTGGGGAATGCCCAGCGGGTCCATCATCGACCAGCGGATCCCGCCGGCTTCGCGCTGGATCACCAGCAACCAGTCCTGACGCTGGCCGTCTTGCTCGCGCTGCACATGCAATTGCAACGGCAGGCTCAACACCGGGTTTTTTGACGGCAACGGTGGCTGGCTGGCGCACGCGCCCAGCAGCAACAGGCAGCCGATCAACAGCATTCGGATCATGTTCCAGTGCTCGCCAGGGGTTTGCGCGCAACCACGTTGACCAGGGTTTCTTCGCGCTGGCCCGCAGGTTTCGGCTGGCGCAGGCCCCAGCGCTCAAGCAGGCCGAAATCGGTGGCGCGGCTCCACCACAGGTACGGGTACGAAACGTTCTGCGGGCCGAACTCAAAGCCCTGCTCGCGAATCATCTCAAGGTACTCTTCTGCGCTTTTTTGCACATGCATCGGGTGACGGAACAACCAACGAATGACCCAGGTGTCGATGTAGGCTTCGGTGGACTCGGCAAACAGCAAATAGCCGCCTGGCTTGAGCACCCGATAGAACTCTTTCAGGGCACGATGCTGTTCCACCAGGTGATGGAAGGTCTGGTGACAGAACAGTACGTCAACGCTGGCGTCGGCCACATCGAGGGTGGCGCAATCACTGCCGATCAACTCGATGGCGATGCCCTGGCGTGCGGCTTCGGCGCGGCTCAGGTCGAGGCTGTGCGGGTCGGCGTCGAGGCCGACCAGGCGCTCGGGGGCGAACGTTTGCTGCAAGTACTGGAACGATTTGCCCTGGCCACAGCCAGCGTCCAGCAGCACCGGCGCAACCGGCAGCGGATCGCTGAACAGGCTGCGCAAGTCGTTGATCGCCACGCGCAGTACATGGTGCTGCCAGGTGTGGCTGCGCAGGAACCAGAAGCCGAATTTGGTTTCCTCGACGTAGTTTTTACTCAGGTATTGGCTGCTCATTTCATCTTCCTTGTCCCGGACGGGCTGGCCCACGGCGCCAGCATGAAGCTGAACGCCAGCCCCAGGCTCACCGACAGCCCAAAATTACTCACCGCCGGTGTGCTGGAAACCGCCAGCAGGCCGAACGATAGCCAAGTGGTCACGGCCGCCAACAGTGTGCCCAACAGGCTCACGGCGGCGCCGCCAATTTGTTCACGCATCAGGATCGCGTAGTCGACGCTGATGGCGGTCACCAGCAGCAGGCCGAACAGGCTGAACAGCGTCAAAGGCTGCCCCAGCCAACCAAGGCTGGCCAGGCTGCACAGCGCCGCCAGCAACGGCAGCGCAACGATGCGCAGGGCGCCGCCGAAGCCGAACGGCAGGATCAGCAACAGTACGATCAACACGCACGACATTAACTTCAATTCGGCGGCGCTGATTTGCGTCGCGGCAAACACCTGGTTCAAGTCGCCCAAACGGTCTACTAACTGCACCCCGGGCAAATCCAGGGCTTGCACTTGCAGCAACGCCGGGTTGTTCAAGCCTTGCAGGCTGACCATCGCCGCCACGCCGCCGTCGACATTCCCCAGCCACAGCGCGCGCCACGGTTCAGCCAGCGGGCCGACCAGTGCGGCATCGATGTCTTCGGTGGGCAGGGCTTGCAACTGGGTCAGTTCGGCTTGCAGCGCTGTGGCAGGCACGCCGAGGTCCAGCAGCGGCTGCCAGTACCGCGGCAACTGGTTCAGGGCTTCACGCAGTTGCTGTTGCTCGGCCGGTGTACTGACCAGTTGGTTGAGCGCCAGGTAACCCTGGAGTTTGTCCATGTTCACCAGCTGATCCAGGCGCTGGCTCAGGGCCGCCTGGCGCTCGAGCAACTGCTGCTGATTGTCCGCCCGCACCAGGAAGAACTGGCTGGTGGGCTGAAACCCGGTAATCCGTGCAACGGCCTGGGCTTGCTGCAGTAACTGTGGTGGTGCACCGATCCATTGGCGGATATCGTTTTTGCTGGTCAATTGCCACAGTCCACCGCCGCAAAACACCAGCACCAATACCAGCAACACCGGGCTCGGCAGGCGCTTGAGCAGCGACTCGCGCACGCTCAACAAAAACTCGGCAATGCGCAGCGGCCATTGGGCCGGGCGCAACTCGACACCCTTGAGCAAGGCCGGCAACAGGCACACCGCCGACAGGTAGGCGCCCACCAAACCTGCCGCCGAGAACACCGCGATTTGCGTCAATGCCGGGAACGGCGTCCACGCCAGCGCCAGGTAGCCGATGCAACTGGTGGCCAGGCTCAGACTCATGCCCGGCAAGGTCAGGCGCAAGGCCGGCCAACTGCGCCAAGGGCTCATGCTCCAGCTCTTGGACAGGTAGTGCAGAGGGTAATCCACCGCCACGCCGATCAGGCTCGAGCCCAACACCAGCGTGATCACATGCATATGCCCAAACAGCGCCACACAGGCCACCGCGCCAAACAGCATGCCCACCAGCACTGGCACAAACGCCAGCAATACCCGCCAGCGCCGGAAGGCCAGCAACAGCAACAACAAGATGCCGATCGTGGCGCCGCCGCCAACCCAGGTGATTTCCCGCGTCGCCTGTTGCTGGCCATTGGCTGCGTACAACAGGCCGCTGGCGGCGAGCAATTGCGCGCCTTGCTGATCGGCCTGTTCGCGGCTGGCCTTGAGCAGTTCGGCCACTTGCAGCGGCAGTTTCATGTCGAAGGCATTGCCGGTGGTGCGCGCCCGCAGCAGCACCCAGCTTTTGCCGTCGGCATCGGCGATCAACGCGCCGCTGCCAATATCCAGTTGCACCGAACCGTGCTGCGGCTGGCTGTTCTGGATGCGCCCGGTGAGGCCCAGCCAATCGTCCTGGCTGGGCACCAGGCTGAAGCCGCTGAAGGGATCGAACAGCGCTTGCACGCGTTGCTGGATAAACGCCTGCGGCTCGTCGATCAACTGCTCGCGGTCCTTGGTCGAGAGCATCGCCAGCCGGCCTTGCAGCAACTGCTGACGCAGGGCCGGCAGGTCGGCTTGCAGGTTCCACTGAACCTTCTCAAACAGGCCGCTGGCTTGCCAGCGCTCGCCCAATTGCTGGGCCATGGCCACGGCTGTTTGCCGGTCGGCATGGCCCACCAGCACCAATATTTCGCGGTTCAGCGGTTCCTGCATGCGTTGTTCGGCGCGCAGCTCCAAGGCGTCTGGCGCGGTGCCCGGCACCAGCTCCATCAGGTTCGCCGACAGCGGCGCGCCATCGCGCCATTGCCAACCCGCCAGGGCCAACACGGCCACCAGCAGGATCAGGAACAGGCGCGGCAACCAGCGTTCACTCGGCAAAATCGTGTTGCTCCGCGTCGCTCAAGGGCTGGCTGCTGGTGCTGTCCTGCATGCGCAGTACGGTGCTGTCGCCCTGGGTTTCCAGCAGCTCGATTTTTTGCACCCGCTCGCCGCCGTCGATATTGATCTGGGTGAACACTTGCTTGAGCAGCAGCGAGCGCGGGATCAACGTGAGTTTCCACTGCTCGGCTTCGCCCTGCAGTTGCAGCTCAAAGTCACGCTGCAAGCCGCTGCTGTCACCCTGCAGCACGGCAAGGAACAACCGATTCTGCTCGGCGCCGGCGCTCTTGTTCGGCAGCAATTGCCAGCCGTTGGCGTCACGCCGGGCAATGCCGTTGGCGCTGATGCGGTAGTCCTGTTGCAGCGGGGTTTTCAGCAGCCACAGCAGGCCGTGGTCCTTGGCCAGGACGAAGGTGCCCTTGCTGACCAGCGGTTGCGGCAGGGCGCGCAGGTGTTTTTCCTGGATGAAGTTGCCGTGGATTACCGACGGTTTTGCAAGCTGATCGCTGAGTTGTTGCAGGTCGAAGGCGTGGGCCAGGCCTGGAATGCATAACAACAGGATTAGCGCGGTCCTTGTGGGAGCGAGCTTGCTCGCGAAGAACCTGAGGGCGCCGAGAAGTGTCAGGCGTCTCGCGTTATCGTTGACGACCATCGCGGGCAAGCCCGCTCCCACAGGGTTGTGTGTCATGACAGCGCCCTCTCGACTGCGTCGACAAATACCTTTGGCGACGCCAGCTGCATTTCACGGCTGGCAATCTCCACCGCCACTTGCACGGTGCTGGCGCGGGTCAGGCGCTCGCCGGTGGCCTTGTCGCTGATCAGGTAATTGACCTTCAAGCGGTTCTCCCACTCCACCAGGCTGGCGCGCACCGTGATGGTCTGGCCGAAGGTCGCGCCGCGCACATAACGCAGTTGCATGTCGATCACCGGCCAGGCATAGCCCGCTTCCAGCATCGCCGTGTAGTTGTGGCCGAGCGTGTCCAGCAAGGCGCAGCGGGCAACTTCCAGGTACTTCACGTAGTGCCCGTGCCACACCACGTTCATGGTGTCGATATCAAAAAACGGCACGAGGATTTCAGTGTCGCAGTGCAACACGCCGGGGCTACGCATGCAGCCTCCAGTGTTGCTCGGCGATGCGTTTGAGGCACAGGCGCAGTTCGCCTTCCAGAGCGCGGTCTTCGATGACTGGCGGGAAGTCCTTGGCCAGCTCTGCGTGCATGGCGGCCAGCGCCGGTGGCAGTGGGCGCGCGTCTTCAGCCTGGGCCCGCAGCCATACACCCTGGTTGGCGGCCAGCAAGGTGGCAGCGGCGACTTGCTCGGTCAGCTCCAGCACGCGAATTGCATCGCGGGCGGCGATGGTGCCCATGCTGACCTTGTCCTGGTTATGGCACTCGGTGGAGCGCGAGAACACGCTGGCCGGCATGGTGTTCTTCAGCGCTTCGGCGGTCCAGGCGCTGGTGCCGATCTGCACCGCCTTGAAACCGTGGTTGATCATCGCCCGCTCGGCTGGCGCGCCCGACAAATTGCTCGGCAGGCCGTGGTTGTAGCGCACGTCCACCAGCAGCGCGAGCTGACGGTCCAGCAGGTCGGCGACGTTAGCCACCAGGGTCTTGAGGCTGTCCATGGCGAAGGCAATGTGGCCGCCGTAGAAGTGACCGCCGTGCAGCACGCGTTCTTCTTCGGCGTCGATGATCGGGTTGTCGTTGGCGCTGTTGAGTTCGATCTCGATAAATGAACGCAGCCAGTTCAGGCTGTCGGCCAGCACGCCCAAAACGTGGGGCGCACAGCGCAGCGAGTAACGGTCTTGCAGGCGGTGCAGCGGCGCGGTCGGTGCGTCGATCGCCAAGTCCTTGCGCAACCAGGCGGCGACTTGCATCTGCCCCGGGTGCGGCTTGGCGGCGAACAGGCGCTCGTCGAAATGCTCCGGGTTGCCTTGCAGCGCCACCACGTTAAGCGCGGTGATGCGCGTGGCCAGTTGCAGCAGGTAGTCGGCACGGGCGAAAGCCAGGCAGGCGAGGCCGGTCATCACGGCGGTGCCGTTCATGAGTGCCAGGGCTTCTTTCGGGCGCAGCACCAATGGGTCCCAACCCAGTTCTCGGTGCACGTCGGCAGCCTGGCGACGTTCGCCACGGAACATCACTTCGCGCTCGCCAGACAGGGTCGCGGCTACGTAGGACAGCGGCGTCAAATCACCGCTGGCGCCCACCGAGCCTTCTTCCGGAATCAGCGGCAGCACGTCGAATTCGAGAAACGCATGCAGGCGCTCCAGCAACTCCACGCGCACCCCCGACACGCCGTGGCACAGCGACTGCAAGCGCGCCGCCAGCACCGCGCGGGTGGCTTGGGCATCCAGCAACTTGCCCAGGCCGCAGCCGTGGAACGTGTAGAGGTGACGCGGCAGTGCTTCGACGTGCTGCAACGGCACCGCCACCACGCACGAGTCGCCGTAGCCGGTGGTCACGCCGTAGATCACGCCTTCCTTGTCCAGCAACGAATCCAGGAACTGCGCGCCCTTGGCGATGCGCTGGCGGTACTGGGCATCAGCTTGCAGTTGAGTCGGCGCTTGACGGTTGGCCAGTGCCAATACGTCTTCGATGCGCAGGGGGAGTTCGCCGAAGGTTACCGGCTCAAGATGCGTCGTCATCGGTCTTCCAGAAAGGGTAAAAGTTGAACCATTGTTGGGGCGCTTCCAGGCAGAACTGGCCCAGGCGCTCGGCGTAGCGGGCGGTCCATTGTGCGATCACCTGCTGGCGGTCGCTGCGTTTCCATTCGATCAGTTGGGCGAACGGCTCGATGATCAGGCGATAGCGGCCTTGATGCTTCAGGCACATCAGCAAGTTGACCGGGCATTTCAGCAAGCCGGCCAGCAGCCACGGGCCTTGGGGGAAGGCGGCGTCATGGCCGAGGAAAGCCACCCGCACTGTGCGCCCGCCGTGCAGCGGTACACGGTCGCCGGCAATCGCCAGCCACTCGCCGGCGTCGAGGCGCTGACTGAGCAGCATCATCACCGCAGCGTCCAGTTCGCTGACCTGGATCAGGCGCAAATTGGTCGCGCCGGCCTCGCCCAGAATCCGGTTGAAGCGTTCGGCGTGCTTGGTGTGCACCAGCACGTTCATCGTGACCTTTTCGCCCAGCTCGGCGAGGGCGCGGCACACCTCAAGGTTGCCCAGGTGCGCGCCTACCAGCATCTGCCCGCGTTCGCTGCGTAGCTGGCTGCGCAGGTGTGCCGGGTCGATGATTTCAATCTGTTCCAGGCGCAGTTTGCCGTTCCATACGTCGAGCTTGTCCAGCAGGGCGTCGGCGAATGCCATGAACTGCCCGAAGACTCTTCGGTGGGTAGGGCGCAGGTCATCGCGCTGGCTCCAGTCGGCCAGGCGTTGCTGGTACTGCCAGGCGCTTTGGCGGGCCGTGCGGCCGAACAGGAAGAAGTACAACACGATGCTGTACAGCAGCGGGCTCAACAGCCTGCGCCCGAGGACCTTGGCGGCGAGTGCGGTGAATTTCATCAGCCAGAAGCTGCCGCGCTCTTTGCGGTCGGCCCAGTGCTTGGTGTCCTGGGTCATGCCTGCCACCGGCGCCAGAGGATCATCGGCGCGCGCACCAACATGCCGAAGAACAGCCGGGTGTGCATCGAGGAAATCAGCGCGTTGTCGTGCACCAGGCGAAAGTGCGACAGGCCGTCGGTGGGGTAATGCACCTTGGTCGGCAGCCAACGCATCGGCTGGTTGCGCCAAGCCAGGCGCACCAAAATGTCGGAGTCGAAATCCATGCGTTTGCCGATGTTGGCCGAGTCCATCAGGGCCAGGGTCGGTGGCAGTGGGTACACGCGAAAGCCGCACATTGAGTCGCGGATCTGCAGCGACAAGGTGTTGATCCACACCCACACGTGGGTCAGGTAGCGCGCATAAAGGCGGCCCTTGGGCACACTGTCGTCGTACTCCGGGTAGCCGCAGATTACGGCGTTCGGGTGGGTGCGCGAGGCGTCGAGGAAGGTGCCGACTTCCCGCAGGTCGTGCTGGCCGTCGGCGTCCACTTGCAGGGCGTGGGTGAAGCCCAGGCGCGCCGCTTCGCGAAAACCGGCCATGACGGCGGCGCCCTTGCCCTGGTTGGTGGGCAGGGTCAGCAGGGACACGTTGTCCAGGGTGGCCAGTTGCGCGAGCACGGCGGCGCAGGCGGGGCTGCTGCCGTCGTCTACCAGCAGGCAGGGCAAGCCGCTGTCGAGCACGGTACGCACCACGGCGGGCACGGCGGCCTCGTGGTTGTAGACCGGGATCAGGGCGCAGGGGTTATGCATAACAGGTACCCCATTGGCAGAAGCGCTGTGCGTGGCGAGGGAGCTTGCTCCCGCTGGGCTGCGAAGCGGCCCCAACACAGGCGACACCGATTTGCCTGATAAACCACAGTGCCTGGGTTGGGAGTGCTGCGCACTCCAGCGGGAGCAAGCTCCCTCGCCACAAAAGCTTAATCACTGATCCTCTCCAGCACGATCCGCCCACTGGAGCAGGCTGCCGCCTCATTGCGGTAGGCGAAGTACAGCTTGCTGCGTTCCCGGTCGAACCGCAGGTGCAGTTCGATCCGGTCATCCGGGCGCACCAGTTGCTGGAACTTGAGCACTTCCATCCCGGCAAATTGCCCCGGCAGGTTGAGCAGTTGCTGGCCCAGGGTCAGCGCCCAATCCACCTGCACCACGCCCGGCAGCACCGGTGTTTGCGGGAAGTGCCCACTGAAGTAGGCGAGGTCCGGCGGGACCGCCAGTTGCAGGGTCCATTCGCCGTTGGCTTCGACGCGCTCCAGCACTTGCGGCGCTGTCGGGCGGGGTGCCAGCAGCAGGGCTTCGACGTCGGCCTGGGGCAGCTTGCCTTGGCTGTTCAACGGCAATTGGCGCAACAGGCGCCAGCGGCGCGGCAGGGCCAGGGCTTCGCAGTGTTGGCCCAAATGTTCGCGCAGGGTTTGGGTGACGCTGCGCCGGCCCTGGTTGCGCAGGGCGTGCAGGCCGTCGCTGTTGAGCACCACGAGGGCGCCGAGGGAGGCACGGTTTTCCTGCACCACGCCCAGGCGCGTTTCGGCGACCCAGGCATGGTTCATCAGCGCTTGTTCGAGCATCGGCAGGGAGATGCGTTTTTCTTCCAGCTTGACGATGCGGTCCAGTCGGCCCAGTAATTCGAAGCGGCCGTCGGCGTGTATTTTTGCGGCGTCGGCGGTCTGTTCAATATGGCCGGCGGGCAGGTACGGCGAGGCAATGCGCAGCGCGCCGTCGGCGTCCTGGCTCAGGTGCACGTCGGCAAACGGCTGCCACGGTTGTGCGCCCTGGCGCCAGGCAATGCCGCCGGTTTCCGAGCTGCCGAGGATTTCTGTCGGCCATTGCTGCAAGCGTTGATGCAGGTTGCTGGCGGCTTCAAGGGGCAAGGCGCCGCCGGAGGAGAAAACCCGCTTGACCGGCATGAGCGCCGGCCAGTCGAGGTTGTCGCCCATGCGCTTGAGCAGCGCCGGGCTGGCCACCCAGGCGAACTGCGAATGCTCGCGGCTGGCGCGCTGCAAATCCTCGGGGAATGCCAACTGCCGGCGCACAAAGGTGCGCCCGGCGCACAGCGGCCACAGCACCCGGAACAGCAAGCCATAGATATGCTGGGTGGCCACGCTGCCGATGATGCAGGCCTGGCCCAGGTCGGCGCCCCACAGGGTTTCCAGCGCCTGGACTTCATTGGCCATCTGGCGCAGGGTTTTGTCGATGCGCTTGGGCTCGCCGCTGGAGCCGGAGGTGCACAGGCTCAGGCAGCAGGCGTCCAGGTCCAGGGCGGCGCCACTTAATGGCGCTTGATAGAGTGCGTCCAGGTCGCCGGCCTCGGTCAGCCAGGCGTCGACGGCGTCATTCCAGCGTTGGCGGGTCTGTGGTTGCAGGTCGGCGGGCAGCAACACGCTGACGCCGGCGCGCCACGCACCCAGCAGGGCGATTGCCAGCACACCGGCATCTTCCAGGTGCACCGCCAGGCGCTGGATGCCGAGGGCTTGCAACCCGGCGGCCAGGCTCAGGGATTTTTCCCGCAATTGCAGGTGATCCAGGGCAGGTTCGGTGGTGACCCAACGCTGACCTACAGGCTCAAGCAGCAAGTGCTCAAGATTCAACCAATTCATACGCGGCCTCGAACCCTTTGTCGTACCAGCCATTCCACGGCAAACAACAGCCCCATCAGCCCGTAGGCGATCATGCCGTTGTACAACGTCCACCAACTCAGCGGCGCCCACAGCGTGAGCGCGGCGGCGAGCAGGCCGTTACACAGGAAAAACACACTCCACACCACGGTGACCTGGCGGGTATACACAATCGCTTTTTGAGGCAGTTGCGGCTCGGTCATGCGCGCCAGGCGCTCGACCATCGGCGGCCCGTACTTCAGGCTCAGGCCGAACAGTGCCAGCATGAACGCACTGACCAGGCTGGGGTACCAGCGCAGCATTTGCGGGTTGTCGAACCAGGCGAGCAGCAGGCAAAAGACGATGATCGCCGCGGCCATCCAGCGTGCACCCGGGCGCCTGGCGCCGGTCAGCGCGCGCAATAGCCACAGGCTGCCCAGCAGCAGGCCGAACTGCCACGGGGCAAAATGCTCCGTGCCGTAATACACCGCAAACGGGTACAGCAACCCTGCCAGCAACAGGCCAAGGCCGATCAGCCGACTCATGCGGCCGGTTGAACCAGACGGTACACCGCCTCGACCACGTCGCTCACCGTACGCACGGCCTTGAACTCTTCGGCGGCGATTTTCTTGCCGGTCTGGCGCTTGATGTGGTCGATCAGGTCTACCGCATCAATGCTGTCGATTTCCAGGTCCTGGTACAGGTTGGCGTCGAGTGTGACGCGTTCAGGTTCCAGTTCAAACAGTTCCACCAGGGCGTTGCGCAAGGTGTTGAAAATATCGTCACGAGTTTGCATGGTACGGTCTCAAGCTGCCTGTCGGGCCGTGACGAACGCCGCAAGGCTGGCCACGTTGGTGAAGTGATTGCGGGTGTCCTTGGCGTCGGCATCGATCTTGATGCCGTACTTTTTCTGGATCGCCAGGCCCAATTCCAGGGCGTCGACTGAATCCAGGCCAAGGCCTTCGCCGAACAGGGTTTGCTCGTTGCCGATATCGCTCTCGCTGATGTCCTCCAGGCCCAGGGCCTCGATGATCAGGGTTTTTATGTCGTGCTCAAGGCGGTGTTGGTCGCTCATCTTCGGCGAGCTCCTTAATAAAATACTGGTGCAGGTAATCGTTGAGCTTGCGTGAAGCCTGGGGCGCGGGCCCTTGTGCGGCAAACGCCTGTGGTTCTATATCGGCACCCACGCGCAAACTGAAGTGAAACCTGCGATGGGGGATGCGATACCAGGGTTCGGCCTTGGTCAGGGTGGTGGGGCTGACCTTGATCACCACCGGCGTGATGATGCTCGCACCTCGCAGGGCAATGGCGGCGGCGCCGCGATGAAAGGTCGGTGCCTGCCCCGGCGAGGTGCGGGTGCCTTCCGGGAAAATGATCAGGGTCTGGCCGTCGCGCAGGGCGTCGGCGGCCGCGTCGAGCATGTCGGCGCTGCCGTCATTGCTGATGTAGCCGGCATCACGCACCGGCCCACGGGTGAACGGGTTTTGCCACAGGCTCTGCTTGACCACGCAGTTGGTCTGGCGCATCTGGGCGATCAGGAACACCACGTCTACCAGCGACGGGTGGTTGGCGATGATCATCTGGCCTGGGCGGCCGAGCCTTTCGGCGCCTTCGACGCTGTAGGTCAGGATGCCCAGGCGCATCATCATGCGGCTAAACAGCCAGAACAGGCAGCTGATGGTGTGGCGGGCCCGTCGCTGGTGCTGCCTGACGTCACCCGGCAGGCAACTGAGCAGCGGGAACACCAGCACGCGCAGGCACAGGCCGCCGAGGCCAAACAGGGCGAAGGCGGTGGCGGTGGCGAACAGGCGCCAGTAGTAGGCCTGCCGTGGCTTTTCGGTCAGGGCTTGCGTTGCCAGTTCCATACTCGGTTCTTCCAGGCATGTTGGCAGGCGCCCTGTTCGTTCAGCAGGGTGCGCAGCAGGTTCAGGGCGTGGGGCCACTGGGCTTTGGTGGTGGGTTGGACAGCGGTCGTATTCAGTTCCAGCTGCCACTCGTCGCCCGGGGTCAGCAGCAGGCCGAGGGCGTAGGGGAAGGGCACGTCATCGATCCAGCGCGCATAGGCTTCAGGCGGCTGCTCCTCGGTAATGATCAGCAACACAGCCGGCGCGCCTTCATTGAGCAGGGCGGCGGCTTCGAGCATGCCGTGCTCCAGGCCGTCGCCGGCGGCGGCGAGGGCGGTCATTTCGCTGGTTTCATTGCGCAGGATCGACCACAGGCCGATCACCGCGTTGTGCACCGACAGGCTGAACTGGGTTGGCGACAGGGGCTCATCGTTGGCCAGGTCGCTGAGAATGTCGAGGGTGCGCGGGGTTTCGCCGTGACGGGAAACAAACACCAGTGGCAGTTGCTGCAGGCCTTCAGCCAGCGGCCAGCCCACGCTGAAGGCCATGCGCGCCAGGCGGCTCAGGCGGCGGCGCTGCATGGCGGGCAGGAATGACACATCAGGGGCGGCGTCGCTGCTGGCGAGCAGCGTTGGCTGCCGGCACCAGGCGCGCCAGTCGTCCGCGCTTTCGAGCCCGGGGGCCCAGGCTCGCCATTGGGCGATGTTGAAATTGATCACTGAGAAGTTATCCCGCCCCTGCGGGCTTCCTTGTGCGGCCATTGGCCCCGGATACCGGGACAGGGTGCAAATGCCGAATGGCGCGCATTATCCCGGTGCTGCGGGGTTCTAGCAAACTTTGGTAAAGAATTATTCACGGCTGATTACAAAATCGAAGGAAAGAATTACAGATTGTCCGTCGCGGAGGTGGGGCACCGGGTGTCAGGTATTTCCTGATTTATCGGACCGACAGGAAATTCTTGTGCGAGATAGAGCCTCTGATGCTGTAGTACAGAAGCGAACGAGGTAGCGAACCGGCGCTTTTGCCCTCTACACTCGGTCATTCATTGATACACGGAGGTTTTTCCATGCGGCGCGTGGTGTTCAACCAAAAAGGCGGTGTTGGCAAGTCCAGCATTGCCTGCAACCTGGCGGCGGTCAGCGCCAGTGAAGGCTATCGAACCCTGTTGGTGGACCTTGATGCCCAAGCCAACTCAACCCAGTACCTCACCGGGCTGACCGGCGACGATATCCCGATGGGGATCGCCGATTTTTTCAAGCAAACCCTGTCTTCCGGGCCGTTTTCGAAGAAAAACCAGGTGGATATCTACGAAACCCCGTTCGACAACCTGCATGTCATCACCGCGACGGCGGAACTGGCCGACTTGCAGCCCAAGCTTGAGGCCAAGCACAAGATCAACAAGCTGCGAAAGCTGCTGGATGAATTGAGCGAGGACTACGACCGGATTTACCTGGATACGCCGCCGGCGTTGAATTTTTATGCGGTTTCAGCGCTGATTGCCGCTGATCGCGTGTTGATCCCCTTCGATTGCGACAGTTTCTCCCGCCAAGCGCTTTACGGCCTGCTGGCAGAGATTGAAGAATTGAAGGAAGACCACAACGAAGGGCTGGAAGTGGAAGGCATCGTGGTCAACCAGTTCCAGGCCCGGGCGAGCCTGCCGCAGCAGATGCTGGATGAACTGATTGCCGAAGGCTTGCCGGTGCTGCCGGTGTACCTGACCAGTTCGGTGCGCATGCGTGAATCACACCAGGCGAACATGCCGCTGATCCACCTGGACCCACGGCACAAGCTGACGCAACAGTTTGTGGAGTTGCATAACCTGCTGGAAAACGCGTGATAACAACCTGAGCGCAGGATGGGCGTAGCAGTTGTCGAGCTTTGGCGAGGCTACGTTGGCCACGCCGCCGACTTCGGCTTGGCTCCAAATCGAGGTGCCCCCGACGCAGCCTCGCCAAGGCTCGACAGCTGCTACGAAGGGGGCGGTAAGTCCCGTTACCTCAAACGCCCTGACTGCGCAGCCAGCTCATCAACTGCGGCAACGGAAACGCTCCGCTCTGACGCGCCACTTCCCGGCCATTCTGCCGAAGGCTTGCCGGTGCTGCCGGTGTACCTGACCAGTTCGGTGCGCATGCGTGAATCGCACCAGGCGAACATGCCGCTGATCCACCTGGACCCACGGCACAAGCTGACGCAACAGTTTGTGGAGTTGCATAACCTGCTGGAAAACGCGTGATAACAACCTGAGCGCAGGATGGGCGTAGCAGTTGTCGAGCTTTGGCGAGGCTACGTTGGCCACGCCGCCGACTTCGGCTTGGCTCCAAATCGAGGTGCCCCCGACGCAGCCTCGCCAAGGCTCGACAGCTGCTACGAAGGGGGCGGTAAGTCCCGTTACCTCAAACGCCCTGACTGCGCAGCCAGCTCATCAACTGCGGCAACGGAAACGCTCCGCTCTGACGCGCCACTTCCCGGCCATTCTGCCGAAGGCTTGCCGGTGCTGGCGGT
This sequence comes from Pseudomonas sp. A125, assembly GCF_055409485.1. Taxonomy (NCBI): domain Bacteria; kingdom Pseudomonadati; phylum Pseudomonadota; class Gammaproteobacteria; order Pseudomonadales; family Pseudomonadaceae; genus Pseudomonas; species Pseudomonas sp. A125. Next base: position 72,273 of record NZ_JBUZVP010000004.1, on the reverse strand, counting down.
GTACCTGGCCAGTTCGGTGCGCATGCGTGAATCACACCAGGCGAACATGCCGCTGATCCACCTGGACCCACGGCACAAGCTGACACAGCAGTTTGTGGAGTTGCATAACCTGTTGGAAAACGCGTGATAACAACCTGAGCGCAGGATGGGCGTAGCAGTTGTCGAGCTTTGGCGAGGCTACGTTGGCCACGCCGCCGACTTCGGCTTGGCTCCAAATCGAGGTGCCCCCGACGCAGCCTCGCCAAGGCTCGACAGCTGCTACGAAGGGGGCGGTAAGTCCCGTTACCTCAAACGCCCTGACTGCGCAGCCAGCTCATCAACTGCGGCAACGGAAACGCTCCGCTCTGACGCGCCACTTCCCGGCCATTCTTGAACAGGATCAGGCTGGGAATCGAGCGAATCCCCAACTGAGCGGATAACTGCTGATTGGCCTCGCTATCGAGCTTGGCCAATCGGCATTTCCCGGCTAACTGCCCGGCGGCTTGCTCAAACACCGGCGCAAACGACTTGCACGGCCCGCACCATTCGGCCCACACATCCACCAGCAACGGCAGGTCGCCCTTGATCTGGCTGGCGTAGTCGCCCTGTTTCAGCTCAAAGGATTTGCTTAACAGCACCGGTTGTTTGCAGCGCCCGCATTTCGGCGCATCACCCAGGCGTTCGTTGGGGATACGGTTAAGACCGTTGCAGTGGGGGCAGGGGATTACGAGAGAGTCGGACATGGTGGGCTCCGTGAAAGTGGCCAATGGGTTCTATTTGGAGACCCCGTTGGGGTTTATCAAGGAACAACACAAGCCATCAGCGTGCAATCTTCTTTCGTGCCAGCTGGCAGGCAAACACGTTGCCCACAGCACAACCCGCAATCATCAGCATCAGAGTGAAAAGCAGTGGCGCATCCCACTGAGACCCAAGCCAAGTTAAAAACCCCGCCCCGGCCACGGTGATGCATCCGAAAACTGCAGAAGCCTTGGCTTGGTGACGAGCGTCGATATCCAATGCCCAGCCGGTCGCAAGGGGCAACAAAATGCAGAAGGCAATACTGGTTGCTGCTGCAGCTGCCAAGTAAAGGTAGATATTGACATGCAGCCATGCCGCTACCATCAAGAGCGCGGCAAGGCACTGAGAGACCGATCCAGCATTCAGGCGTTGGGCGTCACTGAATCGCGTGACGGCTTTCCCTGAAAAGAAAAAACCTGCCGCTACGAGCGCCGCCCAGCCTGAAAGGATCATGCCTGCTGCTTGTGGTGAGAGATGAAAAACTCCCTGCAGGGCAAACGCCTTGCTGAGGTTCAACTGTGTAAAGGCGCTCTGTATCAGGAGTGCAAGGAGTAAGCCACAGATGAACTTCGGCTGTTTCCACAGTAAAGATTGGGTTTCAGTTGCAGCCTGTTGGCCTTGGTCGGTTGCCTTACCGTGATGAGTGGCCAGAAGTCCCAGGCAGATTATAAAAAGCAGGCAACCGAGTACGCCAAAAACCCATCTCCATCCCCAAAACGAGGCTGCCGCCAGCACAGTCGGCGGGCTTAGTACCGTAAGGACGCTAATCGCACTCAAGAGATAAGCTGTTGCGCTTTGGAAGGTTGTTTGCCCAAGTCGTTGACGTAGCCAAAGGCGTGAAGAGGCTGCTGCCACCGCGTTGGCGATGAACATGAAAGTAAAGATGATCGATAATGTGAGAACGGTCGTTGATAACGCCACTGCGACACATAGCAGCGCGATCAGCACCGATGCACCGGCTAGGCTGACGCTGGTTCCCAGTCGGTTGACCAGCGGCGTTGAAAACAACTGGCTGAATGCGAAAGCCATCAGGCACAAGCCGAGCATGCCTTGAAAGAATGCCGGAGAAACACTCAAGTCCTGAGCGATTAACGGAGAAAGAGGAACAAGAGCATCGAAAACAACCGCACTGACCAGCGTCCTGGCCACCACGACCCTAAAACCTGGGGTCACGGCCTGATGGTCCAGCTCCTCTGTACCACTGCTTACGTATTCACTGCGCGCAGAGTGGCGACAGGTTCATTCGCCTCGGCCCTGGCTTGGCTCCCTTTGAGCCACAGCGCTATTACTTCCTTGTGCTGTGGATATCGCTCAATCAAAAACAGCTCAAGTGGCTTCCATGCCCGCTTTTCCAGCCAGGCATTGACTTGGGAAAGGTCTTTGTGAGGAAAGGACAAGTCCATGTGTAGACGGACAGCGGAATATTTCTCGGGTGTAGCGTGATCGCACACCGACTCCAGGTTTGGAACATCGACGCCCATGACGCACCTCCATTCATATCTGCTTAGGTTTGTTGCGTGATTGCAACAGGCCAACACTAGGCCGAAGAGATGTTTAATGATGTCAGGCGCGTCCGGTATTTATTTCTTGATATGTCGCTCGGGTTTAGCTCCTACGACGAACAACTAATCTCCAAATGCTTCCCCCAATCCGGCGGCCGCTGGGCGTATTGCTCCATCCCCGGCTGCTCTTCAAACGGCTTGGTCAGCACTTCATGCAGCCTGCGCACTTCGCTGTAATCCCCAAGCTCCGCCGCCTGGATGGCGTTCTGCGCCAGGTAGTTGCGCAGGATATAAAGCGGGTTCACCGCATGCATCCGCTCACGTCGCTGTTCTTCTGTGCCGCCGGCGTCGCGCTCCACGCGCGCCTTGTACAGCTCGGCCCACTCATCAAACCCCTTGAGGTCGACAAAGTCGTCGCGCAACCGCGCAACGGTCAATGCGGCGGATTCATCTCCCAGCCGGCGGAAGAACAGGGTGTAGTCGACGCCGCTGTTCTGCATCAGTTGCAGCAGGCGTTCTACCAGTTTCTGGTCGTCATCTTCGGCGGTGGTGAGTCCCAATCGGCGGCGCATCAGGTCCAGGTAATGGGCCTGGAACAACGGCAGATACAGCCCCAGGGTTTCCCGTAGCGCTTCAACACTGATAAACGGCGTCAACGCCTGGGCCAGCGCGCTCAGGTTCCACTGCCCGATCGGCACCTGGTTGCTGAAGGAATAACGCCCTTCATGATCCGAATGGTTGCAGATGAACTGCGCGTCAAAATCGTCCAGGAACGCAAACGGCCCAAAGTCGAAGGTAATGCCGAGGATCGACATGTTGTCGGTGTTCATCACCCCATGACAGAACCCATAGGCCTGCCACTTGGCGATCAGCTCGGCATTGCGCTCGACGATTTCACGGAACATCGCCAGGTACGGCTCGGGCTGTTCCATGCACTGCGGAAAGTGCAGCGATAACACGTGCTTCGCCAGCTCCTTCTGCAATTCAGGCTTCTTGGTGTAGTAGAAATATTCGAAATGCCCAAAGCGCACGTGGCTGTGGGCCAGGCGCAGCACCATGGCGGCGCGCTCCTGTTTCTCGCGCCACACCGGTGTGGTGGAGCCGATGACACACAGTGCGCGGCTGCTCGGAATGCCCAGTGCATGCAACGCTTCGGAGGCCAGAAACTCCCGGATCGAGGAGCGCAGCACCGCCCGCCCATCGCCCATGCGCGAATACGGCGTTTGCCCGGCGCCCTTGAGGTGCAGGTCCCAGTGTTCGCCCGCTTCGTTATAAACCTCGCCCAGCAACAAACCGCGCCCATCACCCAGTTGCGGGTTGTAGGAGCCAAATTGATGCCCGGAATAGATCATCGCCCGCGGCTCGGCCTCGGCCCACAGCTTGTGCCCGCCGAACAACTCGGCAAATACCGGCGTTTCGGCCACGGCAGGGTCGAGGTCCAGCAGCGCCATGGCCGCCTCGCTCGCCACCACCAAGCGCGGTTCGTCGATGGGTTCGGGCAGCACATGGGTTGAGAAGCCGTCGCCCAGGCGGGCGAAGCGGTTGTCGAAGGTCAGTTCGTCGAGGGCTTTCAACGGGCCATCTCCAGCAGAATGTCCGACCATTCTGCTGGGGATAGCGCGTTTAGTCGAGTTTGGCGGGCGGCGGTTCGGGCAGGTCCTGGTCCTGGGCGGGCGGCAGGAGGGTTCTGTTTTCTTCTTCCACCGGCACCAGCTTGTATTCCTGGCCATGCAGGTTTTTCAGGTAAACCTCCATCTGCCGGAACGAGATGTTGATGTGGTGGTTCTTGAACTCGCGGTTGATGAAGCGGTTGACCTCATCGATTACTGGGTTGCGGTCGCCAAGATCCCGCACATGCATGCGCAGTTCGTGGTCGAGGGTGCTTTCCCCAAAGTTGAGGAAGTACACGTGGGGCGCCGGGTCCTTCAGCACGCGCGGGTTTTCGGCGGCGGCCTTGAGCAACAACTCCTTCACCAGGTCCAGGTCCGAGCCGTAGTCCACGCCCAGTTTCAGGGTGACCCGGGTGATGGTGTCGGTCAGCGACCAGTTGATCAGTTGCCCGGTGATGAACGTCTTGTTCGGGACAATGATGTCTTTGCGGTCGAAGTCGGTGATGGTGGTGGCGCGGATGCGGATCTTGCTCACCGTGCCCGACAGATTGCCGATGGTGATGGTGTCGCCGATCCGTACCGGGCGTTCGAACAGGATCATGATGCCCGAGATGAAGTTGGCGAAGATCTCCTGCATCCCGAAGCCCAAGCCCACCGACAGCGCGGCCACCAGCCATTGCAACTTGTCCCAGCTCACGCCGAGGGTCGATAAGGTGGAGACAAATCCGACGCCGGCAATCACGTAGGACAGCAGCGTGGTGGTGGCGTAGGCACTGCCCTGGGCCAGGTCGAGCTTGGACAGTACCAACACTTCCAGCAGGCCGGGCAGGTTGCGCGCCAGGGCGAAGGTGATGCCGATGATGATCAGGGCGCCGAGCAAGTCGCCGATGCTGATGGGCACCATGCTGATATTGGCGCCGGTGCCGCTGGTGTATTCGTAGAGGGTCACGTTGTCCAGGTAGGAAAATACCGAGATCAGGTCGGACCACACCCAGTACAGCGCAGCGATAAAGCCGCCGAGCAAAGCCAGGCGAATCAGGCGCATCGACTGTTCGTTGACCTGTTCGATGTCCAGGGTCGGCTCTTCTATCACCGCTTCACCATCACCCGCTTCCTTGGCGGCCTGGCGTTTGGCCAGGGCTCGCGCATAGGCCAGGCGCCGCGCGGCAACGCCCAGGCCACGCACGAAGGTGGCCTCGATCACCAGCCAGAACATCAGCAGGTACAGGGTGTTGATCAACCGGTCGCTGAGTTTGAGGGCGGTGTAGTAGTAGCCAAAGCACACGGCAATAAACAGCGCTACCGGCAGCGCGGTAAATACCAGGCCAACCGCTTTGCGAAACAGCGAGGCTTTTTCGTGGGTCGGGCTGTTGAGCAGCAGGCGACTGAGCAACCAAGCCATCAAGGCGTAGCAGGTCAGTACCACGCCGATGCCCAGTACATCGTCTGCCAGCGCCGCCGGTTGATGCTCGGCGATGGCCACCACGGCCACCAACGCCAGCACCACCAGCCCGAGCTTGCGCACCCAGCCCTGGAGGAATTCGACCTGGGGTTTTTCCCAGCGAAAGTGCAGCTCTGCCACGCCGCCGGGCGCGAGGATCCGATAGGCGGTGTAGAACACCAGCCATGCCTGGGCGATCTGCAACAAAGCTGCGCCGAGGTTGGCGTTTTGCCCGCGCGCATCGATTTGCAAGGCATAGCCACACAGCGCCAGGCCCAGCGCCACCGGCATCGCCAGCGCGATGTTTACCAGGATCGCCACCGGCGTGTGCCACTGGCTGTCGCGCTTGAAGTGGCCGATGTCCATGTGGATTTTTTTCAGCCGCGCATACAGGTAGCTGCGACGCCACAGCAGTGCGCCGATCAACAACAGCAGGGGCAGGAACAGCAGCGGGCGCTGGGTCAGGCCGTCATACAGCTCGCTGACGCTGGAGGCCCACGGCAGGGTAGTCACCTGTTTGCTCAGGTGCGCCGGGACGGTTTCCAGCCATTCGGTGTCCAGCGGCTTGTTGCTGGGAATCCAGAACATCTGCTCGTCCAGGGTCGCCCGCAAGGTGGTGGCAGTGCTCAACAGTTGTTTCTGGTTCAGTTGCAGGGTGATGGATTCGTTGAGCAGTGCGCTCAGTTCCCGGCTCAGGCGCTCCAGCAGGTCGCTGCGGGTGATTGCCAGTTCCAGCAGGGTACGCCGCAGTTGTGGCGTGACCTGGTCGGCCGGCTGGGTGGCCAGCAGGCTGTCGACATAAGTACTCGGGGTGCTGATCAGTTCGCGCTGTTGATTGACCTCGAACTGGTACAGGCGAATGTTGGCGATGTCGTCTGCCAGGTCGCGGTCTACAGTCAGGCGCGGCAAGGCCTGCTTCTGTTTGTAGAGGATTTTGGACAGTAACAGGCTGCCCTTGAGCACGTTGATTTGTTCATCCAGCGCCGAGTCACTTTGGGTAACGCTGTCGAGTTGCTGCTTGGTCTGCAGGTTTTTCTGGGTCAGTTCGTTGAGTCGGTCGGTGCTTTTGAGCAGGTAGTCGGACAGTTTCAGGTTGGCCGCGCTTTCCGTGGCGAGCAGGCTGCTGCCACCGGCTTTTTGGGCTTCGATGGATTGCTGGGTCACGGTTTCCTGGGACTGGGCCAGGCGCTTCTGGTTGATCAGGGTTTGCAGGTCCTGGATTTCCTGCTCCAGGCGGGCGGTTTTTTCCAGCACCAGGTCGTGCTGGCTGTTGCCCAGGTCTTGCAACTGGCTGTTGCCGGCCAGTTCCTGGCGGCGCAGCGGAATCAAGGCGTTGAGGGCGGCCAACTCGGCGTTCAGCTGGTTGCGTTGGTCGCCGCTGAGGGTCTTGCCATTGTCTTTGCCGGCTTTGAGGATCGAGTTGATTTGCTGGATGCGCGTCTGGCTGCTGCTGATTTCGGTCTGGGCGCGCTCGGGGCGGGTCTGGGCGGCGATGGTCAGGCTGTTGGCGTCGGCCAGGTCCTTTTGCAGGTCGCCTTGCTGGGTAGTGCGCTGCACCAGCAGTTGTTCAAGTTGCGGCACCGGCAAGGTGGCGTAGCGTTGGGCCACCGGAATCACCTTGGTGGCCTTGAGCCGGGTCAGTTCGCGCTGGTTGTCGACGGTCTGGCGCGGCGCGTCTTCCAATTGGCGCTTGAGGTCGACCAGGCGCTGTTGATAGTCCTGCTGGTTGCCCAGGTAGGTGAGGGTCTGCTGCAGGATGGTTTGCAGCGCCTTCATGTCGGCGTCGGGCAGCTTGCGGTCTGGCAGCTTGTCCAGGGTTTGCTGGACGGAGTCGATGCTGGGCGGGTCGGCCGCGTGTACGGTGCCGACGCAGAGGGTCAGGCCCAGCAGGGCAGTGGCTAAAAAGGTGCGCAGGATTGTCATAGAGACCGGTCAAGCAAGATGGAGAAGGGGGGCAATGCCCCCGCAGTTTAGAGGAAGAGTCCGGGGCCCGGGCGACTTCCTTCGGGGAATCTGACGCCGACTTTGCCGATCTTGTTCCCGTCCATGACCGCGACGGTCCAGATGGTGTTGTTCCACTCCACCTGGTCGCCGACCACTGGCGCACCGCCAACTTTCTGGGTGATGAAGCGGCTCAGTGGCATGTCCGGGTCGATGCCTTCGAGCTTGAGCCCGTACAGCGCCGACACCGCACCCAGCTGGGCGTCGCCTTCCAGTACGAAGTCGCCGAAGAAGCGCAGGTCGAGGCCGCGTTGTGGTGCCTGGCTGAACAGTTTGCCGAGGGCCGGCAGGTTGTGTTCATGGCCGATCACGCAGAGCAGATCGTCGACCTCCAGCACCGTACTACCCGACGGATGGAGCAGTTGCTGGCCACGAAACAGCGCGGCGATCCGCGTGCCTTCGGGCATTTTCAGCTCGCGCAGGGCGGCGCCGATGCACCATTTTTCGGCACCCAGGCGGTACACGAACAGCTCCCACTCGCTGGTGACGTGCACTTCCAGGGCCGCCCGGGAAATCGGCGCAGGCTCTGGCGGTACCGTCACTTTCAACAGTTTGGCGACCCACGGCAGGCTCGTGCCCTGCACCAGCAACGACACCAGCACGATAAAAAACGCCAGGTTGAAGTAAAGCTGCGCGTGGGGCAGGCCAGCCATCAGCGGGAACACCGCCAGAATGATCGGCACCGCGCCGCGCAGGCCGACCCAGGCGATAAAGGCTTTCTCTCGGCCGTGGAAGGCCTTGAACGGCAGCAGGCCGACCATTACCGACAGCGGCCGTGCGAACAAAATCATCCACAGCGCCAGGCCCAGGGCCGGCAGTGCGATGGGCAGCAGGTCATGGGGCGTGACCAGCAGGCCCAGCACCAGGAACATGCCGATCTGCGCGAGCCAGGCCATGCCGTCGAGCATATGCAAGATGCCATGCCGGCTGCGCACCGGGCGGTTGCCGATCACCAGGCCGCACAGGTACACCGCGAGGAAGCCGCTGCCGTGCAGGGCGTTGGTCAGGGCAAACACGAACAGGCCGCCGGAAATCACCAGGATCGGGTACAGGCCGTTGGCCAGGTTGATGCGGTTGACCATCTGCAGCATCAACCAGCCGCCGCCCAGGCCGATGATGCCGCCGATGCCGAACTCGCGGACCAAGTGGCCCAGCAGGTTCCAGTGCAGGCCGGTCTGGCCGCTGGCGAGCATGTCGATCAGGGTGACGGTGAGGAACACCGCCATCGGGTCATTGCTGCCGGATTCTATTTCCAGGCTGGCGGTGACCCGTTCGTTCAGGCCCTTGCCGCCCAGCAGCGAGAACACCGCCGCAGCGTCCGTGGAGCCGACGATGGCGCCGATCAGCAGGCCTTGAATGATGTTGAGGTTGAACAGCCAGGCGGCTGCCATGCCGGTGAGGCCGGTGGTGATCAGTACCCCGACCGTCGCCAGAGACAACGCGGGCCAGAGCGCCACGCGGAAACTGGCCACCCGCGTTCGCAAGCCGCCATCAAGCAGGATCACGGCCAGGGCGAGGTTGCCCACGAGGTAGGCGGTAGGGTAGTTATCAAAGATGATGCCGCCGCCGTCGACGCCGGCGATCATGCCCACGGCCAGGATGATCACCAGGATCGGAATCCCCAGGCGGGACGAAAGAGAACTTACCAGAATGCTCGCACCTACCAGCAACGCGCCGATCAAGAACAGGCTGTTGATGGTCGTCGCATTCAAAGGCAGTACTCCATGAGTAGGTAAGGCGAGGCGCAAACTGACCATGCAGTCTGCGTGCCAGCGATTCTAACCTGTTGAATTGCTGTGCTGTCAAAAAAGGTGTTGGGGATGTACACAGGTCAAATGTGGGCGCTGGCTTGCCTGCGATTGCGGTGTGTCAGTCACTGGAGATCGTGGCTGTCAGATTGCTATAGCAGGCAAGCCAGCTCCCACAAGGGATTAGAGCCGGAAGCGCCCCACCATCCCGTTCAAATCCACCGCCAGGCGCGACAGTTCATTGCTCGCCGCACTCGTCTGGCTGGCGCCAGTGGCCGATTGCACCGACAAATCACGAATATTCACCAGGTTGCGATCCACTTCCCGCGCCACTTGCGCCTGCTCTTCAGCGGCACTGGCGATCACCAGGTTGCGCTCGTTGATTTCAACGATGGCGCTATTGATGGTGTCCAGCGACATCCCCGCACCCTTGGCGATATTCAGCGTCGACTCCGCACGCTCGGTGCTGTTACGCATCGAGTCCACCGCATGCTCGGTACCGGCCTGGATGCTGCCGATCATTCGCTCGATCTCGCTGGTGGACTGCTGGGTGCGATGGGCCAGGGCCCGCACTTCATCCGCCACCACCGCAAAACCACGCCCGGCTTCACCGGCGCGAGCGGCTTCAATCGCCGCGTTCAGGGCCAGCAGGTTGGTCTGGTCGGCCAGGCCGCGAATCACGTCCAGTACTTTGCCGATGTCGCGGGACTCTTCCGCCAGGTTGCCGATCAGGGTTGCGGTGGCTTGCACGTCGCTGCTCATGCGCTCGATGGCGCCCACGGTTTCCTGCACCAGGTCACGGCCATCGCCGGCCGAGGAGGTGGCGTTTTTCGAGGCTTCGGAGGTGCTGACCGCATTGCGGGCCACTTCTTCGACCGCGCTGGTCATCTCATTGACCGCCGTGGCGGCCTGTTCGATTTCGTTGTTTTGCTGGGTCAGGCCACGGGCGCTTTCGTCGGTCACCGCGTTCAACTCTTCTGCCGCGCAAGCCACTTGGGTGGCCGAGCCTGCGATGCGCTGCAACGTGTCTTTCAACTTGTCCTGCATCTTGGCCATTGCCAACAGCAGCCGGCCGGCTTCGTCGTTGCCTTCGACCTTGATCGGGCGCGTCAGGTTGCCTTCGGCGATCTCTTCGGCGGCCTCCAATGCCTGGGCGATCGGTTGGGTGATGCTGCGCGACAGCAACCAGGCAAACAGCATCGTCAGGGCGGTGGCCAGAATCAGCAGGATCACCACCAGCTCAAAGGCCATGTCGTACTGGTCGGCGGCTTGCTGGTTGGTGGCAAGGGCCATCTTGTTATTGGTGTCGGCCAGGCGGCTCAGTACGGCGTTGATCTGGTCCGAGTTGTTCAGCAGCTCGGTGTTCAGCAGCGTGCGCAGCTCCTCTACCTGATTGGCCCGGGACAGGCTCTTCATGCGCTCTTCGATCTGATGGTACTGGGCCAGCAGGCGCACGTACTCGTCGTACGTGCTGCGTTCTTCAGGGCTGTCGATCAGCTTCTCGTAGACCGCCTGGGCGGTGCGAATCTGCTGATTGCGCACGTCAAACGATTCGAGGGTTTTTTGCTGAATGTCGGGCTCGCGGTTGGTCAGCAGGCGATAGGACAGTACCCGCAGGCGCAGGGTCAGCTGGGTGAACTCGTCCAGGGCGCGAATGCTTGGCACGCTGCTCAGGGTGATGTCTTCGGTCGCTGCGCGAATTTTGCTCATCTGGTTCAAGGCGAAAACACCGAGAAACAACATCAGTGCACCAATCAACGCAAAGCCGAGGGATGCCCGCGGCGCGATATTCATATTACGAAGAGACATGTTGTGATCCTGGGGAGAAGCGCGATCCGTGCGGGGTTTGGGCGGGGTGCACATGACCTATCGGTCATACGACTAAAGTCTTGAGGGGGTGCGCGCTTTTGTCGCAGATCGAGACGGTCTGACGGGATTCAGGAACCAGATGCCATAAATGCAGTCACTAAGGCTCGAAAGCGTGGCCTGCCCTGTAAAATCAAGGCCCCGCGCCGGGGATAACCCTGGCATCCGAGGTGAATTTTCTTTATCGTCACCGCCCTTTGAAAAAGCCCGAGAAATCAAAATGTTAGAAACATCCCTCAGCCAATTGGAACAACTGGTCAGCGACCTGGTACAGCAGAACCAGGATCTGCTGGGCACCCACGAATCCCTCAAGGCCGAACTGGCCCGCGCCAAGGATGAAAACGACAGCTTGCAGTTGAACCTGATGGAACAGGAAGAAAAGCAGGGCGCCACCGCGGCCCGTATCCAGGCGTTGGTTGAGCGTGTGAGCGCAGGTCCTGTCGGCGCATGAATGAAGGGATAAAGGTCGTTTCGATTCTCGGTGAGGATTACTCGATCAAGGCGCCGGAGGGGGAAGACAACACCCTGATGAGTGCCGTGACGATGCTCAAGGCATCTTTGGCCACCACCAAGAAAAAGTACCCGACGCTGCTCGGTGACAAGCTATTGGTGCTGGCGGCGCTGAACCTGTGCGCCGAGCAGATCGAAATGCAAAAGCGTCACCAGCAGGAACTCGACCGTTACCAAGAGCAAGTCAGCGCCACGGTCGAGGTGATTTCCAAGGCGATCGGACAGCCTTAGAACCACTCATCCTGCATCCCCAGGCACGTGTCATCACGTGCCTCGAGAATCGCCAGTTCATGATGGCAGCCCGGTATTTCCCACGTCAGGAAGTACCGGGAGGCCTGGAGCTTGCCTTTATAGAAGGCGACATCGCCAGCATTGCCCTTGGCCAGCCCTTCCTCGGCGCGAATCGCCTGCTCCAGCCAGCGCCAGCCAATCACCGTATGCCCGAACACTTTCAGGTACAGCGCCGAATTCGCCAGGCTGCTGTTGACCTTGCCTTGGGCGAGATCCGTCAACAGGCCGAGGGTGACGCTTTGCAGGCGTGCCACCAACTGTTCCAGTGGGTCCCGTAGTGGGGTAAGCGAGGGGTATTGCTGTGCCCGCGCGCCGGTCTCGGCGATCAGGCGAATCAGTTGTTTCAAGCCCGCGCCGCCGTTTTGCGCGAGTTTGCGCCCCAGCAAGTCCAGTGACTGAATGCCGTGAGTGCCTTCATGGATCGGGTTCAGGCGGTTGTCGCGGTAGTACTGCTCCACCGGGTATTCGCGGGTGTAGCCGTGGCCGCCGAGAATCTGGATCGCCAGTTCGTTGGCCTTCAGGCAAAACTCCGAAGGCCAGGATTTGACGATCGGCGTCAGCAGGTCCAGCAGTTCGTGGGCCTGTTTGCGGGCCGCTTCGGTTTCCAGGGTGGTGGTGTCGTCGAACAGGCGCGCTGCGTATAAGCCAAGGTCGAAGGCGCCTTCCACATAGGCTTTTTGCGTCAACAGCATGCGCTTGATATCGGCGTGCTGGATGATCGACACGGGTGCGGTGTTGGGGTCTTTGCTGTCAGGCAGGCGACCTTGCGGGCGTTCGCGGGCGTACTCCAGCGAATACAGGTAGCCGGCATAGCCGAGCATCACCGCGCCCATGCCGACGCCGATCCGCGCCTCGTTCATCATCTGGAACATGCAGTTCAAGCCCTTATGCGGCTCACCTACCAGATAGCCGACACACTCCCCGTTATCGCCGAAATTCAGCGCCGTCGAGGTGGTGCCGCGCCAGCCCATCTTGTGAAACAGCCCGGCCAGCAGCACGTCGTTGCGTTTGCCCAGGCTACCGTCGTCGTTGACCAGGAACTTGGGCACGATAAACAGCGAAATGCCCTTCACCCCTGCGGGCGCGTCCGGCAGCTTGGCCAGCACCATGTGCACGATGTTCTCCGACAGTGGGTGGTCACCACCAGAGATGAAGATCTTGTTGCCCTTGAGGCGATAGCTGCCGTCAGCCGCCGGCTCTGCGCGGGTACGAATATCCGACAGCGATGAGCCTGCGTGGGGCTCGGTCAGCGCCATGGTGCCGAAAAAGCGGCCTTCGATCATCGGTTGCAGGAAGCGTTGTTTCTGCTCCTCGGTGCCGAAACTCTCGATCAGGTTGGCGGCGCCCATGGTCAGGAACGGATAGGACGTGGAGGCGGCGTTGGCCGACTGGAAGTGTGCAAAACACGCTTGGGACAGCAGGGTTGGCAACTGCATGCCACCGGCTTCGAAGCTGCGGGCGGCGTTGAGAAAGCCGGCGTCAAGGAAGGCGTCCACCGCCGGTTTCACTTCAGGAATCAGAATCGCCTGACCATTCTCATAGCGTGGTTCGTTTTCGTCGCCCTTGCGGTTGTGCGGGGCGAAGAACTTCTCGGCAATGCTGCGGGCGGTATCGATGGCGGCGTCGAAGGTTTCACGGTTGTGTTCGGCAAACCGCTCGCGCTGGGTCAGGCCCTCGGCATCGAGGACTTCGTACAGCTCGAAAGCCAGATTGCGGGAACTGAGCAGCGTCTCGGACATGGCGGCTTACCTTTGTGGGAATTGGCCTGAGTCTAAGTGCGCAAATAGAGGCTGGATAGCAAGATTGATCTGGGTGATGGAGGGGCAAAACAGGGAGGAAGCTGGGACGCGGTCAATGTGGGAGCTTTTGTGGGAGCCGGGCTTGCCCGCGATGCAGGCACCTCGATGTGTCAGATACACCGAGGTGATGCCATCGCAGGCAAGCCAGCTTCCACATAAGCCAGCTCCCACATTTCGACCGCGTTTTGTCAGTTAGCCGATGGTCATCAGGCTGGCGTTACCGCCCGCCGCAGCGGTGTTGACGCTCAACGCCCGCTCGATCACCAGGCGCTCTAGGGCAATCCCGGTTTCGCCGGACGACAGGCCGTGAACCCCGACAATCGCTCCGCCACGCTTGGCCACTTGCTGGCAAACGCCGCGCAGTTGGTCAGAGTCGCCGTGATGCAGCACTGCATCAAAGACCACTTCGTCTTTGGTCCAGTCGGCCACTCGTGTGATCTTCGCCTGAATATCCTTCGGCAAGCGTGGGAACACGGCCTTGGTCAATTCGGTTTCCGGCCACACAGCCGAGCTGCCTACCGCCAGTACGGCGGCTAACTGGGTCAACAGGTCCACTTCTGCTTCCGCCAGGCACAGTACGTGCTCGCGGGGCAGGATCGCGTAGCTGTTGCGCTCGCCGGTCGGGCCGGCCAGTTGGCGGGTGATACCGCTTTGGGATTGCGCGGCGAACTGCACGCACAGGGCGCTCAAGTCGCTGAGTTTGTTGCTGTCGGCCCAGGCTTGCAGGGCGGTCAGCGGCTTGCTCATGGCATCCCGCAGGCGTACATCCGGTGCGGCCAATGCGTCACCGCGTACAAAGGATTGCTCGATAGCATCCGTAGGACGAGTCGACAGCAGGCGGTACAGGTACAGCGGGCCGCCGGCTTTCGGGCCCGTACCCGACAGGCCTTCGCCGCCGAACGGCTGCACGCCGACCACGGCACCGACAATGTTGCGGTTTACGTAGACGTTACCGGCATGGACGTTGTCGATCACCTTGGCGATGGTCTCGTCGATGCGGGTGTGCACGCCCAGGGTCAGGCCATAGCCGGAGGCATTGATCTGGCCGATAAGCTGGTCGATCTCTTTGCGCTTGTAGCGCACCACGTGCAGCACCGGGCCGAAGATCTCCCGTTGCAGTTCGTCGAAGCTTTCCAGTTCGATCAGGGTTGGCATCACGAAGGTGCCGCGCTTGATCTCTTCGCTATCGGCAATCGCGACCTGGTAAACGTTGCGGCCTTTGTCGCGCATGGCCTGGATATGTTTCTCGATACCCGCCTTGGCTTCGGCGTCGATCACCGGGCCGATATCCACCGACAGGCGCTCCGGGTTGCCGAGGCGGCATTCAGCCATGGCACCTTTCAGCATTTCGATGACGCGGTCAGCGGAATCTTCCTGCAAGCACAGTACGCGCAGGGCCGAGCAACGTTGACCGGCACTGTCGAAGGCCGACGACACTACGTCGATCACCACTTGTTCGGTGAGTGCCGAGGAGTCGACGATCATTGCGTTCTGGCCACCGGTTTCGGCGATCAGCGGAATCGGACGACCCTGTGCATCCAGACGGCCGGCGACACTGCGTTGCAGCAAGCGCGCAACCTCGGTGGAACCGGTGAACATCACGCCCTTGACGCGATCATCACCCACCAGGCGCGCACCGACGGTTTCGCCCTGGCCCGGCAGCAGTTGCAGCACGCCTTCCGGAATCCCGGCTTCCAGCAGCAGGCGCACGGCTTGTGCGGCCACCAGCGGTGTTTGCTCGGCAGGCTTGGCCAGTACCGGGTTGCCGGCGGCCAGTGCAGCGGCGACCTGGCCACTGAAGATCGCCAGCGGGAAGTTCCACGGGCTGATGCACACCACCGGACCCAGCGGGCGGTGAGCGTCGTTGGTGAAATCGTTGCGAGCCTGCACCGCGTAGTAACGCAGGAAGTCCACGGCTTCACGCACTTCGGCGATGGCGTTGGCGAAGGTCTTGCCGGCTTCGCGGGCCAGCAGGCCCATCAGCGGCTGGATCTCGCCTTCCATCAGGTCGGCGGCACGTTCCAGGATCGCGGCGCGTTCGGCGGGCGGGGTGGCCTGCCAGATTGGCGCAGCGTTCAGGGCGCACTGGATGGCGTTGTCGACGTCTTCGACAGTTGCTTCCTGTACGTGGCCAACCACGTCACGCAGATCCGACGGGTTCAACACTGGTGCAGCCGCTTCATTGCTGGAAGCGCAACCGAGCATCGGCGCGGCTTTCCAGTTGTTATGCGCGGTAGCCAGCAAGGCGCAGGACAGCGACGCCAGGCGGTGTTCGTTGGCCAGGTCGATACCGGCGGAGTTGGCGCGCTCGGCACCATACAGGTCACGCGGCAGCGGGATACGCGGGTGCGGCAGGCCGAAGCCGCCTTCCAGCGTCGCCATCTGCTCGATGCTGGCCACTGGATCGGCCACCAGCTCCTGGATCGAGATGGATTGGTCGGCGATGCGGTTGACGAACGAGGTGTTGGCGCCGTTTTCCAGCAGGCGACGCACCAGGTAAGCCAGCAACGTTTCGTGAGTGCCGACCGGTGCGTACACCCGGCACGGACGGTTCAGCTTGCCTTCGGATACCTTGCCTACAACCTGCTCGTACAGCGGTTCGCCCATGCCGTGCAGGCATTGGAACTCGTACTGGCCGGGGTAATAGTTCTGGCCGGCGATATGGTAAATCGCCGACAGCGTGTGGGCGTTGTGGGTGGCGAACTGCGGGTAGATAACTTCCGGTACCGAGAGCAGTTTGCGTGCGCAGGCAATGTAGGACACGTCGGTGTACACCTTGCGGGTGTACACCGGGTAGCCTTCGAGGCCTTCGACCTGGGCGCGCTTGATTTCGCTGTCCCAGTACGCGCCTTTCACCAGGCGGATCATCAGGCGATGGCGGCTGCGGCGTGCCAGGTCGATCACGTAGTCGATCACATACGGGCAACGCTTCTGGTAGGCCTGGATCACAAAGCCGATGCCGTTCCAGCCGGTCAGTTGCGGCTCGAAGCACAGGCGTTCCAGCAGGTCGAGCGACAGCTCCAGGCGGTCGGCTTCTTCGGCGTCGATGTTCAAGCCGATGTCGTATTGCTTGGCCAGCAGCGTGAGCGACAACAGGCGCGGGTACAGCTCGTCCATCACACGCTCGTACTGCGCACGGCTGTAACGCGGGTGCAGGGCCGAGAGTTTGATGGAAATGCCCGGGCCTTCATAAATCCCACGACCGTGGGACGCTTTGCCGATCGAGTGGATGGCTTGTTCGTACGAGGCCAGGTATTTCTGGGCGTCGTGTTCGGTGAGTGCGGCTTCACCGAGCATGTCGTAGGAATAGCGGAAGCCCTTGGCTTCGAACTTACTCGCATTGGCCAGGGCTTCGGCGATGGTTTCGCCGGTGACGAATTGCTCGCCCATCAGGCGCATGGCCATGTCGACGCCCTTGCGGATCATCGGCTCGCCGCTTTTGCCAATGATGCGGCTCAGGGACGATGTCAGGCCGGCTTCGTTGTGGGTGGCGACCAGTTTGCCGGTCAGCAGCAGGCCCCAGGTGGCGGCGTTGACGAACAGCGACGGGCTGTTGCCCAGGTGCGGATGCCAGTTGCCGGTGCTGATCTTGTCGCGGATCAGCGCGTCGCGAGTGCCCTTGTCCGGAATGCGCAGCAGCGCTTCGGCGAGGCACATCAGCGCAACGCCTTCCTGGGACGACAGGGAGAATTCCTGCAGCAAGCCCTGGACGATGCCTGCACGGCCGCCGGCGCTTTTCTGATTGCGCAGTTTCTCGGCGATCGAAGAAGCGAGCTTGTTGGTCGCGTCGGCCATTGCCACGGGCAGGCGGGCCTGCTCGATCAGCATCGGTACCACTTCTGGCTCCGGGCGGCGGTAAGCGGCGGTGATCGAGGCGCGCAGTACGGATTGCGGCAGGATGCTCTCGGCGAACTCCAGGAAGCACTGGTGGGCGTGGTCGGTCTGGACCTCACCGGCTTCTTCCGCGTCCTTGCTGACCAGGCCGTTGAGCTCGGCCAGGGTTGCACCACCCTCGAGTTTCTCCAGGTAATTGAAAATCGCCTGCTTGATCAGCCAGTGCGGCGTGCGATCAATGGAGGTCGCGGCCGCCTTCAGGCGCTCGCGGGTCGGGTCGTCAAGTTTGACCCCAAGGGTGGTCGTAGCCATCTTTTTATCCTCATGGGTGCCACTACTGCGTGGCATCAGCTGGCGGCAAGATTAGCTTTGCGATGACAGAGGTGCAACCGGGTGCAACCCTTTTTATCCATGATTTTTTTGACGCTGATCGGGAAAAATTATCGCCACAGCCGAATCGGCTGTGTGTTGGTGCGTTTGGTTCTGACTTTGGCTGCGCTTGCTCCGAAAAGGAGCAAAAACACGGTGTTTTCCGAAAAACACATCAAGGTGCAACTTAATCTCAAGAAACTGGTTGCACCTTATTTACTTTGTTGAATAGCATTCGCGTCCAAGGTGCAACCTCCCACGGATGGTTCATCGGCTGATGGCTTTCCTGGGGAAACGTCAGTCATAAATGCGCGGCGCCAAGCTTCGTCTATCCACTGCACGTGGGTGGCCGTCCGGACAGACCGCTGCTACATAAAAACAAAGCCAGGGCGTAACTCAATGAGCGTAAGTAATCCTACCCTGATCACATTTGTGATCTATATCGCTGCCATGGTGCTGATCGGCTTTATGGCCTATCGCTCCACCAATAACCTTTCCGACTACATCCTGGGCGGTCGCAGCCTCGGCAGCGTGGTCACTGCGCTCTCGGCGGGCGCCTCGGACATGAGCGGCTGGTTGCTGATGGGCTTGCCCGGAGCGATCTACATGTCTGGCCTGTCGGAAAGCTGGATCGCCATCGGCCTGATCGTTGGCGCTTATCTGAACTGGCTGTTTGTAGCCGGCCGCCTGCGGGTGCAGACCGAGCACAACGGCGACGCCCTGACCCTGCCGGATTACTTCTCCAGCCGTTTCGAAGATAAAAGCGGCCTGCTGCGGATCATCTCTGCGGTGGTGATTTTGGTGTTCTTCACCATTTACTGCGCTTCCGGCATCGTGGCCGGCGCCCGCCTGTTTGAAAGTACCTTCGGCATGTCCTACGAGACTGCGCTGTGGGCCGGTGCTGCAGCGACCATTGCCTACACCTTCGTCGGTGGTTTCCTGGCGGTGAGCTGGACTGACACCGTACAAGCCACGCTGATGATCTTCGCCCTGATCCTGACGCCAATTATTGTGTTGCTGGCCACCGGTGGCGTCGACACCACCTTCCTGGCGATCGAAGCGCAGAACCCTGACAACTTCAACATGCTGAAAAACACCACCTTCATCGGCATCATTTCGCTGATGGGCTGGGGCCTGGGTTACTTCGGCCAGCCGCACATCCTCGCGCGTTTCATGGCGGCGGATTCGGTGAAGTCGATTGCCAAGGCGCGCCGCATCTCCATGACCTGGATGATCCTGTGCCTGGGTGGCACGGTCGCGGTGGGCTTCTTCGGTATCGCCTACTTCTCGGCGCACCCGGAAGTGGCCGGCCCGGTAACCGAGAACCACGAACGTGTGTTCATCGAACTGGCCAAGCTGCTGTTCAACCCATGGATCGCCGGTGTGTTGCTGTCCGCCATCCTGGCGGCGGTAATGAGCACCCTGAGCTGCCAGCTGCTGGTGTGTTCCAGCGCCCTGACCGAAGACTTCTACAAAACCTTCCTGCGTAAAAACGCCTCCCAGGTTGAGCTGGTGTGGGTCGGTCGCGCCATGGTGCTGCTGGTGGCGTTGATCGCCATCGCCATGGCCGCCAATCCGGAAAACCGTGTGCTGGGCCTGGTGAGCTACGCCTGGGCAGGCTTCGGTGCTGCGTTTGGCCCTGTGGTGCTGATCTCGGTGCTGTGGAAAGGCATGACGCGTAATGGCGCACTGGCCGGTATCCTGGTGGGCGCGATCACTGTGATTGTGTGGAAGCACTTCAGCCTGTTGGGCCTGTACGAAATCATCCCGGGCTTCATCTTTGCGAGCCTGGCGATCTACTTCGTCAGCAAGCTGGGTGCTCCGACTGCCGGCATGGTTCAGCGGTTTGACGCGGCCGAGGCAGACTACAACCTCAATAAGTAATCAGCGGGGGCTTGAATGCCCGTTGAATTGAAAACGGCCCGCATGCGGGCCGTTTTTAATGGGCGCGATTCAGTTGAGCTCCGCGTCCGGCTGACTAAGAAAAATCAGCACCCCCAAAATCGCCATGTAAAATTTGAAGGCTGCTTCCTGCCCATTCCACTGATGGGATTGCCACATCAGGAACCATTCGCCGCCGATCACCATGAACCCGAAGAGCCACACCACAAAACCCAGGGTGAGGCCAACGGTTGCGCTTTTTTTGGCGCGATTGAAGTCGGCACTGCGGGCCTGGCGAGCCCGCCACAAGGCCAGTGCTCCGCGTGCCAGCAGCACCGCCGTCAGTGCCTCACCGGCAATGATCAGCCAATACGCGCCATGCCACAGCCATGGGGTGGTGATTGAGCGATACATGGCGGCGTTGCCGGGGAAGGTGGTGTCCATGCTCAACACATGTTTGACGAAGGCGAAGTTGGAGCCGTAGTCGGTGATGTTGCTGAAGGCGACAAGGGTGGCGAAGGCTGCCAGGGCAAGGGTCAGGACGATTTTTGCGTAGCGTGTGGCCATGTTTTTTCCATTGTTATTCGGCGTTGGGGAAGGGCGATTACGCTAGCACGCTGACGGTAGGGCTTCGACGTCAGATACATGAAGATTAAAGTGCCTGCCGTGTAGGGATTTACTGATTTGCCTGCGGCGTACCCAGCTCGGCAAAAAGCTGGTGCAGAATCGGCCGCCCACTACTCGCAGAGAAACACCGGATGTTCGCTCCTGCCAATCAAAGTGCCTTTACCCTGACCCTCGACGGTATGCCCAGTGATCTCAAGGTCTTTGAGTTCAAGGGCAGCGAAGCCATCAGCGAACCTTATTGCTTTGACCTTGAACTGGTCAGCGAGCAGCCAGACCTCGACCTTGAAAGCCTGCTGCACCGCCAGGCCTTCCTGGGTTTTGACGCCACGGGGCATGGCATTCACGGCCAGGTCTACCGCGTTGCCCAAGGCGACTCAGGCAGGCGGTTAACCCGCTACCAGATCAGCCTGGTGCCACGCCTGGCTTACCTGCAACACAGCAGCCACCAGCGAATTTTCCAGCACCACAGTGTGCCGCAGATCATCAAGCAGGTGCTGGAGGGGCAGGGCATCCACGGCGATGCTTTCGAATTCAGGCTGGGCGGTGTGTATCCGGCGCGCGAGTACTGCGTGCAGTTCGGTGAAAGCGATTTGGGGTTTATCCAGCGTCTGTGCGCCGAGTTGGGGATTCACTACCATTTCCAGCACAGCCCTGACGGGCACCTGTTGGTGTTTGGCGATGACCAGGCGGTGTTCGCCCAGGGCGAGCAGCCGACGGACTATGCGCCTGGCACCGGGATGGTCGCCGATACGCCGGTGATCAAGCGCTTTTCAGTGCGCCTGGAAACCCGAACCACGGGTGTGAACCTGCGCGATTATGACTTTCGCAAACCGCGCTTGCAGCTGGAAAGCGAGGTGCTGGGCGAGCAGCTTCCAGCCCTCGAAGGCCAAGGCTATCCAGGCCACTTTACCGATCGGGCCCACGGCAAGCATTTGGCACAACGCGCCCTTGAGCGATACCGCCGTGACTATCTCCAGGCCCATGGCAGTGGCGATCAACCGGCGTTGGTCAGTGGTCAGTTTTTCAAGCTGGCAGCGCATCCGCGTGATGAATGGAATGACCTGTGGCTGGTGACGCAGGTCGAACACTTCGGCAGGCAGCCGCAAGTGCTCGAAGAGTCTGTGGGCGATGGGTTGCTCCAGGGCTATAGCAACACCTTCGTCGCCACACCTTGGGACACTGTGTTTCGACCCGCGCCAGCGCCGCCACGTACACCGATATCCGGCTACCAGAACGCCGTGGTCACCGGGCCGCAAGGCAGTGAAATCCATTGCGACGAATACGGCCGGGTCAAGGTGCAACTCGCCTGGGATCGCGCAGGGGAACACAACGAACATTCCAGCTGCTGGTTGCGGGTAGCCAGCGGCTGGGCCCATGAGCATTACGGCGCGGTGATGATCCCGCGAGTGGGCATGGAAGTGCTGGTGGGCTTCGTCGATGGCGACGCCGACACGCCGTTGGTGGTCGGCTGCCTGGCCAATGCGGCGACGCCGGTGCCGCTGGACCTGCCGGCCGACAAGACCCGCAGCATCTTCCGTAGCCAGACCAGCCCCGGCGGCGGTGGCTACAACGAGCTGCGGATCGAGGACCGCAAGGGCGCCGAGGAAATCTACCTGCGCGCCCAGCGCAACTGGACTCAGCATGTACTCCATGATCAGCACGTGCAGGTCGACAACCAGCGCAACGTGATCGTCAAAGGCCTCGATCGTCACGAGCTTCAGGGCGAAGAGCAGCGCACGACCCACGGTAACCGCCTGACCGAACTCAAGCAGGACGATCACCTGACGATCGCCGGCTCGCAGCAGTTGCGTGCCGGTCTGACGATTAACATTGGCGCGGGGCAAAGCGTCGTTATCGACGCGGGCGCCAGCGTGACCCTGCAGGCCGGCGGGCAGTGGATCAACGTGTCGGCGGGCGGGATTTTCAGTAGCGTTCCGGTCCAGCTGGGCGGGGCGCCAGCACCGGCCGGAGCGCCGCTGATGCCAGGGCTACAGGAAAAACTGCTGGCGGTAATTCCGGCGCCATTGAGTGCCGTGCAAGTGTTCAGCCTGAAACGCAGTGCGCCCTTTTGTGAGGAGTGCGAGCGCTGCCGCAATGGCGTGTGTGATACGCCTCTGCACCGCAAAGCCTCTCTGCCCGCAGGTGCGCCATGATGTCTCCCGGGCAGTGGCTTGAGTCTGCACCGTTGCAGGCGGGCGAGCAGTTGTTTGCGGTGTGGGGCAATGCCAGTGACTGCAAGCCACTTGAGGCCTGGCGTCGTACCTATGGTGGTCCGTTCACTCCAATCTGGGCGGATAGCGAGTATGGGGAATGGGATGAGGTGATGCCCTACGTTGCGGTGGTCGCCGTTGACAGCGCCTTTTTGAAATGGGCCGCCGAATGCGAAGGTACCGACTGGGGTTGGCTGGCGGTGTCGTCCTGTTCCTTGCAAACCGTTGTCGAGCATCTGCGCAGCCTGACCAAGGTACTGTTGCCGGAGGGGCCGGCGGTGTTCTTTCGCTTCTGGGACGGTGCTTATGTCCTGCCGGTCTTGCAGGCGCTGGGGCCGCAGGCAAAGGAGTTGCTCCCGGTGTTCAGTCGCTACTGGATCAATGGTCGCGAACATGAGGTAGCGGTTGCGGCGGTGGGAGCAGCAAAGCCCGGCCCATGGTGGCAAGTGCCGCCGCATGTTCTGCAGCGCCTGCGTGAGCAGTCGAGCGTTACGCTGGTGGATAACCTGCTGCAATGGCTGGAGGAACAGCGCCCGGACTTGTACAGCGCCTTTGTGCCGGCGGCCCTGAAGCACAAGGTCGCCTACTTCGTGCGCCGGGCGGATGTCAGCCATCAGGCCCTGGTCGCCTGGCTGGCCTCAGAGTTGGGTGGTGGACACCGGATGGCAGGCCAGGGATTTGGCTTCGCCGATGTTCACCAGGCGCTTGAAGATTTGCAGTGAGTTTGAAGTGGTCAATCTTCAAGGCGTTTGCGGTGTGGCGCTCCATGCGCAGGGCCAGGGTTTGCAGGCTTTGCAGCAACAGGAACGCGTTCATCGGTGCCATGGCCCTGTGGTGAGCGGGCTTGCCCCGCGCTGGGCTGCGTAGCGGCCCAAGTCGCCCACTGCATTCTGTCTGAAATAACGCCGTTTGCCATTATTGGGCTGCTTTGCAGCCCCGCGCGGGGCAAGCCCGCTCACCACAGCCCTGCACCTTTGCCTGCGTAAAAGGTAAACTTCGCCCCCTGCGCAGGAGCAACCATGAATTATCGTCACGCCTTTCACGCCGGCAACCATGCCGATGTCTTCAAACACCTGACCTTGACCCGCCTCATCGCCCTGATGTCGCGCAAGGAGCAGCCGTTTGCCTATCTCGACACCCACGCCGGCATTGGTCTGTACGACCTTCAGGGTGACCAGGCAAACCGCACCGGGGAATACCTGGAAGGCATCGCCCGCCTGTGGGGCCAGGCCGACCTGCCGCCGCTGGTCGGCGACTACATGCGCGTGCTGCACGAGATGAACCCGGATGGTCAATTGCGCTACTACCCCGGCTCACCGGAGCTGGCGCGGCGCCTCACGCGCCCTCAGGACCGCGTGTTGCTCAACGAGAAGCACCCGGAAGACGGCCTGCTGCTCAAGGACAACATGAAGGGCGACCGTCGGGTGAAAGTGCACCTCGGCGAAGGCTGGCACGTACCACGGGCGCTGCTGCCGGTGCCGGAGAAGCGCGCGCTGATGCTGATTGACCCGCCGTTCGAAAAGCTCGACGAGATGCAGCGCTGCGCCGCGTCCCTCAAGGAAGCCGTGAGCCGGATGCGCCAGACAGTGGCTGCGATCTGGTACCCGGTGAAAGACCAGCGCATGCTGCGCCGCTTCTACCAGGACCTGGCCGGCACCGGTGCGCCGAAGTTGCTGCGGGTGGAATTGCTGGTGCATCCACTGGACACGCCTAACACCCTGACCGGCTCGGGCCTGGCGATTGCCAACCCGCCGTGGGGTTTGGAAGAAGAATTGCGTGAGCTGCTGCCGTGGTTGTCCAAACAGCTTGGGCAAACCCAGGGTGGCTGGCAGATGGATTGGCTGATTGCTGAGTAACCTGTAGGAGCCGGCTTGCCGGCGATGGCGGCCTTGAGATAGCTATCGCCGGCAAGCCGGCTCCTACAGCTGGTGTATCAATCAGATCGGGCAGGTCACGCCCGTGCCGCCGATCCCGCAGTAACCCTGCGGGTTCTTCGCCAGGTACTGCTGGTGATAGGCCTCGGCGAAGTAAACCGTCGGGGCTTCTTCGATTTCCGTGGTGATGGTGCCCAGGCCAGCCTTGGTCAGTTCATTCTGATACGCCTGGGCGCTGGCTTTTGCCGCCTCCAGGTGCTGCGGCTTGACCGCATAGATCACCGAGCGGTACTGGCTGCCGATGTCATTGCCCTGGCGCATGCCCTGGGTTGGGTTGTGCAGTTCCCAGAACATTTTCAGCAGCTCTTCGTAGCTGATCTTGTCCTGGTCAAACACCACCAGAACCACTTCGCTGTGGCCGGTCAGGCCCGAGCATACTTCTTCATAGGTCGGGTTCGGCGTGTAGCCGCCGGCATAACCGACCACCGTGCTGACGATGCCCTCGCGCTGCCAGAAACGACGCTCGGCACCCCAGAAGCAACCGAGGCCAAAGATCGCAAACTCTACGTTGTCGACAAACGGGCCCAGCAGCGGGTTGCCGTTGACGAAGTGAGTTTCGGGCAGGGACATTGGGGTTTCACGCCCAGGCAACGCTTGTTCTTGAGTGGGGAGCACGTTTTTGTTCACCAGAATTTCCGAGCGCAAGACCATGATCAGTCCTCTCAGTCAGATTGAGTTACAAGTAAGAATTCAGAACGCCAGTGTGCCCGAGTGTCACAGCGCTGTCAGGCGATTGGACCGCGAGGGTAGCGTTTAAGCTTTTCGATCAGCTCGGACCCCGGAATTGGCCGGTCAAACAGGTAGCCCTGGCCGACGTCGCAACGGTGGCGGCGCAGGAACGCCAGTTGCTCGGCGGTCTCAATGCCTTCGGCCACCACCTTGAGCTTGAGGTTGTGGGCCATGGCGATCACTGCCGAGGTGATTTCCATGTCGTCCTGGTTGTCGGGGATTTCATGAATAAAGCTGCGATCGATCTTGATGATGTCGATCGGGAATTTTTTCAGGTAGCTGAGTGACGAGTAGCCGGTGCCGAAGTCATCCATGGCCAGGGTCAGGCCAAAACTTTTCAGTTGGTCCAGCTGCAAGCGCGTGTCTTCGGTGGCTTCCAGCAGCAGGCCTTCGGTCAGCTCCAGTTCCAGCAGGTTGGCTGGCAACTGCTCTTCCTTGAGGATCGCGGCAATCGAGGCCACCAGGTCCGGGTCGGAAAACTGCTTGGGCGACAGGTTGATCGCCACTTGCAGGTTACCCATGCCGGCGGCGGTCAGTTGTCGGCTCATGCGGCAGGCCTGGCGGGCGATCCATTTGCCGATGGGGATAATCAGCCCGGTCTCTTCGGCCACGCTGATGAATTGATCGGGGCGGATCATGCCCTTCTCTGGATGGTTCCAGCGCAACAGCGCTTCCATGCCCAGCAGGCGACCGCTGCGCAGGCACAGCTTGGGTTGGTAGAACACGTCCAACTCGTTTTGGGTCAGGGCACGACGCAGGTTGTTTTCCACGAACAGCTTGTAGCTGGCCTCGGCGTTCAGTGCTTCGGTAAACACCTGTACCTGGTGTTTGCCATTGGCCTTGGCCTTGTGCAGCGCAAGGCCTGCGTTGCGCATCAGGGTTTGCGGGTCGCGGCCATGCAACGGCGCGCAGGCCAGGCCCACGGAACCGGTGACGCTGATCAACTGGTTGTCGACAAACATCGGCTTGTCTAGGGTCGCCAGTAACTGGCTGGCGACCTGCTGGCCGGTCTCAAGGTCGGTGTCGTCCAGCAGCACGGCAAATTCATTACTGGCAAACCGCGCCAGGCTGCCGCTGGCGGTCAGGCTGTTGCGCAGGCGGCGGGCCAGGCTGATCAGCAATTTGTCGCCGGTCTGGTGGCCGAGGCTGTCGTTGATCCGCTTGAAATTGTCGATGTCCACCAGCAGCAGGCTGATGGAGCTGTCGCTGTCGCGGGCAAAACGTTCGTCAAGGTTACGGATGAATGCCGGACGGTTGCCCAGGTTGGTCAGGTTGTCGGTGTAGGCCAGGCGCTCGATGCGCTGCTGGGCCAGCTTGGTCTGGGTGATGTCTTCGTAGATGCCGATGTAGTGCGTCAGCTCGCGGTTGTCGCCATAGACCTTGGAGATCGACAACTGGCCCCAGTAGGGTTCGAGGTTTTTGCGCCGGCTCTTGAATTCGCCTTGCCAGCTATTGCTTTTGGCCAGGCTTGAAGGGGCGTCGAACAGCAGTTCGCTGAGGTTCTCCAGCGCCGGCAGTTCCGACAGCAGGTGGCCGTGGACTTCTTCGGTGCTGTACTGGGTGATGGCGGTAAAGCTGGGGTTGACGTATTCCACCACGCCGTCGCAGTTGACCAGCAGGAACGCGTTGGCGCTTTGCTCCACGGCCCGCTGGAACAAGTGCAGGGCGCTGGTGGCGGTGCGGCGGTTGTGGTTGTTGATCACTTGGGCGAACTGGTCGGCCAGCTCTCCGGCAAACGCGATTTCATCGGATTGCCAGACACGAGTGCTGCCGCTTTGCTCCAGGCACAACACCCCGACCACGTTGCCATCGACGCGGATACTGGCATCGAGCATGGCGTGGATGTCCCGCGGGCGAAGGCTCTCGGCCATTTCCCGGGTGCGGGGATCGCGCATCGCGTTGGTGGCATCAATGGCGCGGCTGGTTTGCAGGGCTTCCAGGTAGTCCGGGAAGCCGCTGGCATCGATAGGCTCTGGCAGGTGGTGTTGCTGATCGTCGCGGTGGTAGGCGGAAATCGGCACCAGGTGCTGATTTTCGAGGTTCCAGATGCTGGCACAATCAATCTGGTAAATGTCGCAGGCGCTGCGGGTGATCAACTCGGCGGCTTCTTGCAGCGAATTGTTGGTGCTGTAGCGCTGGCGGGCCAGCAGCAGGATCAGCTCCTGCTGGGCACGCACCCGCTCAAGGTGTTGCAGTTGTTCCTGCTGGGCGCGCTGGTTGAGCTCCAGGGCGATTTGCAGGCGGCTGTTCTGGCTTTCGAGATCCGCTGCAGGGGACGGCGAGATATCACTGAACAGGCCGTCGACCACCATCAGGTAGCCGCGCAGCAGGTGACGATTGTGTTGTTTGTAGGCCTCACCCAGCTCCAGCAGGCTCAACGGGCCGTCATTGGTGTGCAGGGTGTAGCGCACCAGGTAATGCGGGCTGATGGTCAGTTGTTCCTGGATCGCATCATGCAACTGATAGCGCGCCTGGGGTTCCATCAAGCTGGCGTAGGGCGAGCCGATCAGGGCGCACAGCTCCACCGCGGGCAGGCCGAACTGGCGTTCGCAATTGGGGTCGAGGTACAGCAGGGCCCAGCTTGCCTCATTAAGCCGCTCGAAACGCAGCATACCGAGGCGCGAAGGCACCGGTAATTGCGTCACTACCTCGGCCGCCATACGGGCGACATCGGGTTGGCTTTTCATGGAGGAACTCGCTTGGAAAAATGCGCATCGCGCCGGGCTCACGCCCTCTTTACTGTTGCCTGCGGCAAGGTTGCATCATGCAGCACGGGCTGACAAGAGAGGATGAAGGCTAAGTGCTATAAGTGTGTTATCGGCCGGGCGGGGGATTTCTGCAACCGGGGTGACCGATGGCTTTCCCAAGGCCAGATGCGCCCCCAACTGTAGGAGCGAGCTTGCTCGCGAAAAACGCCCAGGCACCGCGTTCATTCAGGGTGCCAGCGTCATCGTTGCCGGCCTTCGCGAGCAAGCTTGCTCCTACAGAGGAACAGGAAAAACAGGCAAAAAAAGCCCCGCCAATTGGCGGGGTTGAGGTACGAGCGTGGCGCTCGGAAATCGTTGAAGCCAGGTCTTCTGCGTGGGCAGAAGACCTGTTGAGGCTTAAAGCAGGATGGTGCGGATGTCGTTCAGCAACTGGCTCAGACGCTGAGTGAAGCGAGCCGCCGCCGCGCCGTTGATCACACGGTGATCGTAGGACAGCGACAATGGCAGCATCAGCTTCGGCTGGAACGCTTTACCGTCCCACACAGGCTGGATGGTGGCCTTGGAAACACCCAGGATCGCCACTTCCGGCGCGTTGACGATTGGCGTGAAGCCAGTGCCGCCAATGTGCCCAAGGCTTGAGATGGTGAAGCAGGCGCCTTGCATGTCGTCTGCGGTCAGCTTCTTGTCACGGGCCTTGGCAGCCAGTGCAGCCGCTTCGGCAGCCAATTGCAGCAGGCTCTTCTGATCAACGTTCTTGATCACAGGCACCAGCAGGCCGTCCGGGGTATCGACTGCAAAGCCGACGTTCACGTACTTCTTGCGAATGATCGCCTTGCCGCTAGGGGCCAGCGAGCTGTTGAAGTCCGGCAGTTCCTTGAGCAGGTGCGCGCAGGCCTTGAGCAGCAGTGGCAGCACGGTCAGCTTAACGCCGGCCTTCTCGGCGACGGCTTTCTGCGCAACGCGGAAAGCTTCCAGGTCGGTAATGTCGGCCTGGTCGAACTGGGTCACGTGCGGGATGTTCAGCCAGCTGCGGTGCAGGCTCGACGCGCCGATTTGCATCAGGCGGGTCATCGGCACTTCTTCGGTTTCGCCGAAGCGGCTGAAGTCCACGACCGGGATCGGCGGAATGCCCGAACCACCGGTGGCGCCGCCGGCTGCCGGAGCTTCCTTGGCTTTTTGCATCATGGATTTGACGTAAACCTGCACGTCTTCCTTCAGCACGCGACCGTGCGGGCCGGTGGCCGACACGGCATTCAACTCGACGCCGAACTCACGTGCCAGCTGACGCACGGCTGGGCCGGCGTGAACCTTGGCACCGCTCGGCGCAGGCGCAGCAGCAGGGGCCGGTGCGGCCTCGGCTTTTGCAGCAGGTGCAGGTGCGGCGGCCGGTGCGGCTTCAGCCTTGGCGGCCGGAGCAGCGGCGGCTGGAGCGGCAGCAGGGGCAGCAGCGCCCGCCACTTTCAGCTTGAGGATGAAGTCGCCAGTGCCGACTTCGTCTTCCAGCTTCACGGCAATGCTTTCCACCACGCCAGCAGCCGGCGACGGGATTTCCATGGAGGCCTTGTCGGACTCCAGGGTGATCAGCGACTGGTCGGCTTCGACGGTGTCGCCGACTTTAACCAGCAACTCGATGATCTTGGCCTTGCCCGACGAGCCGATGTCCGGAACATGAATGTCCTGGACTGTTTCGGCGGCAGGTGCAGCAGCCGGTGCCGCAGGGGCCTCGGCAGCAGTGGCAGGCTTCTCGGCGGCAGGAGCCGGGGCAGCAGCAGGAGCCGCCGCCGCAGGGGCCGCATCGGCGGCGCCTTCGATTTCCAGCTCAAGCAGTTCGTCGCCTTCTTTCAGGCGGTCGCCCAGCTTCACTTTCAGGCTTTTGACCACGCCGGCCTTGGGAGCAGGGATTTCCATGCTCGCCTTGTCCGACTCCAGGGTCAGGATGCTCTGGTCGGCTTCGACGGTGTCGCCGACCTTCACAAACAGTTCAATTACTTCACCTTCACCGCTGCCGATGTCAGGTACGCGAATGAGTTCGCTCACAGAAAGTCTCCTCAGCAGTCCAGTGGGTTGCGTTTTTCCGGGTTGATCCCGAACTTGACGATAGCGTCTGCCACTACCTTAGGTTCGATTTCACCACGGTCAGCCAAGGCTTCCAGGGCTGCCAACACCACGAAGTGACGGTCGACTTCGAAGAAGTGACGCAGCTTCTTGCGGCTGTCACTACGGCCGAAACCGTCGGTGCCCAGGACTTTGAATTCCTTGGACGGTACCCACTGACGAATTTGTTCAGCAAACAGTTTCATGTAGTCGGTAGAGGCAATAACCGGACCTTTACGGCCAGCCAGGCACTCTTCAACGTAGGTCAGCGCAGGCTTCTGGCCTGGGTGCAGGCGGTTGCTGCGCTCTACGGCCAGGCCGTCGCGACGCAGTTCGTTGAAGCTGGTAACGCTCCATACGTCAGCACCGACGTTGAACTCTTCACGCAGGATCTTCGCCGCTTCACGCACTTCGCGCAGGATGGTGCCGGAGCCCATCAGTTGCACGTGGTGAGCCGCTTCCTTGGTGTCTTCTTCGAGCAGGTACATGCCCTTGATGATGCCTTCCTCGACACCGGCCGGCATGGCTGGCTGCTGGTAGGACTCGTTCATCACGGTGATGTAGTAGAAAACGTCCTGCTGCTGTTCGGTCATCTTCTTCATGCCGTCCTGGATGATCACCGCCAGCTCATAGCCGTAGGTTGGATCAAAGGTGCGGCAGTTCGGGATGGTGCCCGCCAGGATGTGGCTGTGACCGTCTTCGTGTTGCAGGCCTTCGCCGTTCAGCGTGGTCCGCCCGGCAGTACCGCCAATCAGGAAGCCACGGGTACGGCTGTCACCTGCTGCCCAAGCCAGGTCGCCGATCCGCTGGAAACCGAACATCGAGTAGAAGATGTAGAACGGCAGCATCGGCTGGTTGTGGCTGGAGTACGAAGTACCGGCAGCGATGAAGGAGCTCATGGCGCCCGCTTCGTTGATGCCTTCTTCGAGGATCTGGCCCTTCTTGTCTTCCTTGTAGAACATCACCTGGTCTTTATCGACTGGCTCGTAGAGCTGGCCGACGGAGGAGTAGATGCCCAACTGACGGAACATGCCTTCCATACCGAAGGTACGGGCCTCGTCCGGGATGATCGGCACGATACGCGAACCGATTTCCTTGTCCTTGACCAGCTGCGCGAGGATCCGCACGAAAGCCATGGTGGTGGAGATTTCACGGTCGCCCGAGCCGTCCAGGATAGCCTTGAGGGTATCGAGTGGCGGTGTAGGAATGTCGAATGACTTGGCGCGGCGCTGTGGCACGAAACCGCCCAGTGCAGTACGACGCTCGCTGAGGTAGCGGGCTTCGGCGCTGTTTGGCTCCGGCTTGAAGAACGGCAGGTTCTCCAGCTCTTCGTCCTTGACCGGGATGTCGAAGCGGTCGCGGAACAGCTTCAGGCTTTCAACATCAACCTTCTTGGTGTTGTGCGCAGTGTTTTTCGCTTCGCCGGCACCGGTGCCATAACCCTTGATGGTCTTGGCCAGGATAACGGTAGGTTGTTCTTTGTGGTTGACCGCTTCGTGGTACGCCGCGTAGACCTTGTACGGGTCGTGGCCGCCACGGTTGAGTTTCCAGATCTCGTCGTCGGACAGATCAGCAACCATCGCCTTGAGTTCTGGCGAGTTGAAGAAGTGTTCACGCACGAACGCGCCGTCTTTGGCCTTGTAGTTCTGGTACTCGCCGTCGATGACTTCGTCCATCCGGCGTTGCAGGATGCCGTCAACGTCTTTGGCCAGCAGTGGGTCCCAGAAACGGCCCCAGATGACTTTGGTCACGTTCCACTGGGCACCGCGGAACACGCCTTCGAGTTCCTGGATGATCTTGCCGTTGCCGCGAACCGGGCCGTCGAGGCGCTGCAGGTTGCAGTTGATGACGAAGATCAGGTTGTCCAGCTTCTCGCGGCCGGCCAGGGAGATGGCGCCCAGGGATTCCGGCTCGTCACACTCGCCGTCGCCCAGGAAGCACCAGACCTTCTGCTTGCCTTCAGGGATGAAGCCACGGGCTTCCAGGTACTTCATGAAGCGTGCCTGGTAGATCGCCTGGATCGGGCCGAGGCCCATGGATACCGTCGGGAACTGCCAGAAATCAGGCATCAGCCAAGGGTGCGGATAGGACGAGAGGCCCTGGCCGTCGACTTCCTGGCGGAAGTTGTTCATTTGTTCTTCGGTGATGCGGCCTTCCATGAACGCACGGGCGTAGACGCCTGGCGAGGTGTGGCCCTGGAAGTAGATCAGGTCGCCGCCGTGTTCGTCGGTCGGGGCCTGGAAGAAGTAGTTGAAGCCGATGTCATACAGGGTTGCGCTGGAAGCGAAGCTGGAGATGTGACCGCCCAGGTCAGAATCTTTCAAGTTCGTGCGCATAACCATCGCCATGGCGTTCCAGCGTACCAGCGAGCGAATGCGGCGTTCCATGAACAGGTCGCCAGGCATGCGTGCTTCGTGGGTTACCGGGATGGTGTTGCGGTACGGCGTGGTGATGGCGTAAGGCAGTTGCGAGCCGCTGCGGGTCGCGAGTTCGCCCATACGGGTCATCAGGTAATGCGCACGGTCTTCGCCTTCTTTGTCGAGAACCGATTCCAGGGCGTCCAGCCATTCCTGGGTTTCGACGGGATCGAGGTCTTGCATGGCTTGCTCCAGGGCGGAAAGGCTACCAGAATCGGTTGCCTGAAGTTTGCGACTGGCCTTGTGGGCAGACGACATAAATTCTTGGATGGCCGAAGGTTGCTTCGGCGTCCTGTAGTTTTACTACAAATCGTCGGCCATTTCAGCCTTTCGAATGTATATACGAGTAGTAAAACTACACAAGACTGAGCGGATTGCTCGGTCTAGCTGGCGAGCATAATCGTTATTGTTGGTCATTTGCGAACAAGAAAAGGTGAAATCTTGATGTTGCCTGCCAAAATGAATTTAATTTCAGCTATTTATAACCTTTGTTCGACAGTCCTCCACCGAGCGTGGTTCTTGCGTTCACAGCTACAAGCCATTTGCGCGCCGATCAAGGATAGACCATGAGCCTTCCAGTGCAGGCCGAATTGCCGGCCATCCTGCTTCCATTTGCCAAGCGGGCCGAGCAGTCATTTCGTGACGCCGTGGCCGGATTGGACGGCGATAATGGCCTTTCTGCGTGGACGCCGCAACGTTGGGCTGACTTCGCCCGTGTGTGCGCTGCCAGTGATTTTGTGATTGAACAGAGTGTTCGTGACCCTTTGATGTTGCTGGAACTGGTGGCCTGGGGCGAGTTGGACCGCGGCTTTGCCCCCGGTGAACTGTGCGGGCAGATTGCGGCTGCCGTGCAACAAGCCGAAACAGAGGACGAACTGGGCCGCGTCCTGCGCCGCCAGCGCACCCGCCAGCAAGTGCGGATCATCTGGCGCGACCTGACCCGACAGGCGGACCTGGTGCAAACCTGCCGCGATCTATCCGATATGGCCGACGCCAGTATCGACCAGGCCTATCAGTGGTTGTACCAGCGCCACTGCGTAATGTTCGGCACGCCCACCGGCCGTCGCAGCGGCGAGCCGCAGCACATGGTTATCCTCGGCATGGGCAAGCTCGGGGCCGTGGAGTTGAATCTGTCGTCGGATATCGACCTGATCTTCGCCTACCCCGAAGGCGGCGACACGGTGGGCGTAAAACGCTCGCTGGATAACCAGGAATTTTTCATTCGTCTTGGTCAAAAACTGATCAAGGCGCTGGACCCGATGACCGTCGACGGCTTCGTATTCCGCGTCGACATGCGCCTGCGGCCTTATGGTTCAGCCGGCGCACTGGTGCTTAGTTTCAATGCACTGGAGCAGTACTACCAGGACCAGGGCCGCGACTGGGAACGCTACGCGATGATCAAGGCGCGGGTGGTAGCCGGTGACCAGGTAGCCGGTGCGCAATTGCTCGACATGCTGCGCCCGTTTGTCTACCGGCGTTACCTGGACTTTTCCGCCATCGAAGCGCTGCGCACCATGAAGCAGCTGATCCAGCAGGAAGTGCGGCGCAAGGGCATGGCCGAGAATATCAAGCTGGGTTCGGGCGGCATCCGTGAAGTGGAATTTATCGCCCAGGCGTTCCAGCTGATCCACGGCGGCCGCGACCTGAGCCTGCAACAGCGCCCGCTGTTAAAAGTGCTGGGCACGCTGGAAGGCCAGGGCTATTTGCCGCCTGCGGTGATTGCCGAGCTGCGCGATGGCTATGAATTTTTGCGCTACACCGAACACGCGATCCAGGCGATTGCCGACCGCCAGACGCAGATGCTCCCGGACGGTACCGAAGACCAGGCGCGGATTGCCTTCATGATGGGTTTCCCGGACTGGACCGCGTTCCATGAGCGCCTGATGTACTGGCGTGGCCGGGTGGACTGGCATTTTCGCCAGGTGATTGCCGACCCGGATGAAGAAGAGGGTGAAGAGAGCGAGTTGGTGGTGGGCGGTGAGTGGTTGCCGTTGTGGGAAGAGTCCCAGGACGAGGAAGCCGCCTGCCGTCAATTGCAGGAAGGCGGGTTTACCGACGCACCCAAAGCCTTGAAAACCCTGGCTGGCCTGCGCAGCAGCCCACAATTGCGCGCCATGCAGCGTTTGGGTCGAGAGCGTCTGGATGCGTTTATCCCGCGCCTGCTGGCCCAGGCGGTCGAACACGCCAACCCGGACCTGGTGCTTGAGCGCGTATTGCCGCTGGTGGAAGCCGTCGCCCGTCGCTCCGCTTATCTGGTGCTGCTGACAGAAAACCCTGACGCCCTGCGTCGCCTTCTGACGCTATGTGCCGCGAGCCCGTGGATTGCCGAACAAATCACCCGCTTCCCACTGCTGCTGGACGAATTGCTCAACGAAGGCCGCCTGTTCAAGCCGCCGCTTGCGCCAGAACTGGCCGCCGAATTGCGCGAACGCCTGACACGCATACCTGAAGATGACCTTGAGCAGCAGATGGAAGCCTTGCGTCACTTCAAGTTGGCCCACCGCCTGCGAGTCGCCGCCTCGGAAATCGCCGGCAGCCTGGCGCTGATGAAAGTCAGTGACTACCTGACCTGGCTCGCCGAAGCGATCCTCGAACAAGTGCTGGCCCTCGCCTGGCGCCAGACCGTCGCCCGTCACGGCTCGCCGCAGCGGGTCGACGGCACCTTGTGCGATCCCGGCTTCGTCATTGTCGGTTATGGGAAAGTCGGCGGCATCGAATTGGGGCATGGTTCGGACCTGGACCTGGTGTTTATCCATGACGGTGACCCGCAAGCCGAAACCGACGGCGCCAAGCCGATCGACGGTGCGCAGTTCTTTACCCGGCTGGGCCAGCGGATCATTCACCTGCTGACCACCCAGACCAACTCCGGGCAGTTGTATGAAGTGGACATGCGCCTGCGGCCTTCGGGCGCCTCCGGTCTGCTGGTGAGTTCCCTGGGCGCCTTTGCGCGCTATCAGGAAAACGAAGCCTGGACCTGGGAACACCAGGCGTTGGTACGCGCACGGGTGCTGGTAGGCAGCCAGGATGTCGGTCGTGCCTTTGAGCAAGTGCGGGCGCAAGTGCTGGGCCGCGCGCAGGACCTGGACAAGCTGCGCCTGGAGGTCAGTGAGATGCGCGCCAAGATGCGTGACAACCTCGGCACCAAGTCCACGGCGGCGGGAACGGCGGCGAATGCCTTTGAACCCACGGTGGCGTTTGACCTCAAGCAGGACGCCGGAGGTATCGTCGATATTGAATTTATGGTGCAATACGCGGCTTTGGCGTGGTCTGCGCAACATCCATCGTTGCTGCGCTACACCGACAATATCCGCATCCTGGAAGGGCTGGAGCAGGTCGGGCTGATGCCTGCCGCCGATGCCCATTTGCTGCGCGAGGTGTATAAAGCCTACCGTTCCGCCGCTCACCGCCAGGCCTTGCAGAACGAGGCCGGGACAGTTGCCGGGGACCAGTTCGCTGACGAACGGCGCCAGGTGCAGCGAATCTGGCGTGAACTGGGGTTAAGCTGAAACACTATATAAGGCGGGGAGGCATGAGCCTCCCCGTATCGTTTGTGGAAACTACATGAATATTCTGATCGTTGGGCCCAGTTGGGTCGGTGACATGGTGATGGCGCAGACACTGTTCCAGTGCCTTAAACAGCGCCATCCCGATTGCCAAATCGACGTGCTCGCCCCCGAGTGGAGCCGGCCGATTCTTGAGCGCATGCCCCAAGTGCGCCAGGCCTTGAGCTTTCCGCTCGGCCACGGCGCGCTGGAACTGGCGACCCGCCGACGCATCGGCAAGTCGCTGGCCGGCCAGTACGATCAGGCGATCCTGTTGCCCAACTCGATGAAGTCGGCACTGGTGCCGTTCTTTGCCGGCATCCCCAAGCGCTCCGGCTGGCGTGGCGAGTTTCGCTATGGCCTGCTCAACGATGTGCGCAAGCTCGACAAGGCCCGCTACCCGCTGATGATCGAGCGCTTCATGGCCCTGGCCTACGCGCCGGGTGCCGAGTTGCCCACGCCTTATCCGCGCCCGAGCCTGCAAATCGACGCGGTTACCCGCGACACCGCCCTGGCCAAGTTCGGCCTGGAGCTGGACCGGCCGGTGCTGGCGCTGTGCCCAGGCGCGGAGTTTGGCGAGTCCAAGCGCTGGCCGTCGGAGCATTACGCCAAGGTCGCGGAGATGAAGATCCGCGAAGGCTGGCAAGTCTGGCTGTTCGGCTCGAAAAACGATCATTCGGTGGGCGAGGATATTCGCCAGCGCCTGATCCCGGGCCTGCGCGAAGAAGCGGTCAACCTCAGCGGCGACACGTCCCTGGCCGAGGCCATCGACCTGCTGTCCTGCGCCGACTCGGTGGTGTCCAACGACTCGGGCCTGATGCACGTGGCTGCGGCGCTGAATCGCCCGCTGGTAGCGGTGTACGGCTCGACGTCTCCCGGGTTCACCCCGCCGTTGGCCGACAAGGTCGAAGTGGTGCGCCTGGGCCTGGATTGCAGCCCGTGTTTCGACCGCACTTGCCGCTTTGGCCACTACAACTGCCTGCGCCAGTTGCTGCCGCAACCCGTCAGCGACGCGTTGCAGCGGTTGCAGGGCACTGTGGTCGAGGTTCGTTAAGTTGCGGGTTCTGGTAATCAAGACCTCATCCCTGGGCGATGTGATTCATGCCTTGCCGGCGTTGACCGACGCGGCGCGGGCGATCCCGGGCATCCGTTTCGACTGGGTGGTGGAAGAAGGCTTCGCCGAAATTCCCACCTGGCACCCGGCGGTGGACAAGGTGATCCCGGTGGCGATTCGCCGCTGGCGCAAGAACCTCTGGCAGACCTTCAAGAGCGGCGAATGGCGGCGCTTCAAAAAGAGCGTGCAGTCGACCAAATATGACTTGGTAATCGACGCCCAGGGCTTGCTGAAAAGTGCCTGGCTGACCCGCTACGTGCGTGCTCCGGTGGCCGGCTTCGACAAGCAGTCGGCTCGTGAGCCGTTGGCCGCGCATTTCTATTCCCGGCGCCTGGCCGTGGCCCGTGGGCAGCATGCGGTGGAGCGGTTGCGCCAGTTGTTTGCCGTCGCCCTCGGTTATGACCTGCCAAAAGGCCTGGGCGATTACGGCCTCAGCGTCGACAAGCTGCTGGGCCTGCCGCCGAAAAAACCGTTTGTGCTGTTGCTGCACGGCACCACCTGGGACACCAAGCACTGGCCGGAAGCCTACTGGCGTGACCTGGCCGAACGCATGGACCGCTTTGGCGTGGACGTGAAATTGCCATGGGGCAATGCCACCGAAAAGGCCCGGGCGGAACGCCTGGCCAAAGGCCTGAAAAATGCCGAAGTGCTGCCCAAGCTGAACCTGGCAGGCGTGGCTCGGGTGCTGGCCAGTGCCAAGGCGTGTGTCGCGGTAGACACCGGCCTCGGCCACCTGGCAGCAGCGCTGGATGTGCCGACGATTTCGTTGTTCGGCCCGACCAATCCCGGCCTGACGGGCGCCTACGGCAAGGCGCAGATCCACCTGGCCAGCGACTTCCCGTGTGCACCGTGCCTGCAAAAGAAATGCACCTATCAACCGACCGCCGAAGACCAGCGCCGGTTTGATCTCAAACGCGAGTGGCCACTGTGTTTCACTCGCCTGAACCCTGAGCGTGTCGCAACGCGATTAAGCACGTTGTTATTGGCTGGGGAACACTGATGCAACTGGCTTTTGTCCTCTACAAATACTTCCCATTTGGTGGCCTGCAGCGCGACTTCATGCGCATTGCCCTGGAGTGCCAACAGCGCGGCCATCAAATTCGCGTCTACACCCTGATTTGGGAAGGGGATGTGCCGCCGGGCTTTGAAGTGCTGGTGGCGCCTGTCAAGGCGCTTTTCAATCACCGGCGCAATGAAAAACTCTATGCCTGGATCCAGGCCGACCTGGCCAAACGTCCGGTTGATCGGGTGGTGGGCTTCAACAAAATGCCGGGGCTGGACGTGTACTTTGCCGCCGACGGCGTGTTCGAAGACAAGGCGCAAAACCTGCGCAACCCGATGTACCGCTGGTTCGGCCGTTATCGGCATTTTGCCGAGTACGAGCGGGCGGTGTTCGACAAGGGCGCCAAGACCAAAATCCTGACGATCTCCCGGCAGCAGCAGCCGTTGTTTACCCAGTATTACGGCACCGAGCCTGCGCGCTTTCACCTGCTGCCGCCGGGCATTGCCCGCGACCGTCGCGCGCCGCCCAATGCTGCCGAGATTCGCGCCGAGTTTCGTCGCGAATTCGGCCTGGCCGACGACGATCTGCTATTGGTGCAGATCGGCTCGGGCTTCAAGACCAAGGGCGTCGACCGCAGCCTGAAGGCCGTGGCCGCACTGCCATCGAACTTGAAGAAACGTACCCGGCTATTTGTAATTGGCCAGGACGACCCCAAAGTATTCCAGTTGCAGAGTGCCGCATTGGGGCTGGGCGACCAGGTGCAGTTCTTCCAGGGGCGCAGCGATATCCCGCGTTTTCTGCTGGGGGCCGACCTGTTGATTCACCCTGCCTACAACGAGGCGGCCGGCAATGTGCTGATCGAAGCGGTGGTCGCCGGCCTCCCGGTGCTGGTGAGCAAGGTCTGCGGTTACGCGTTTTACATCAATGAGGCCCAAAGTGGCCGGGTGTTGGACGAACCGTTCGAGCAGGCCCAACTCAACCAGTACCTGGTGGACATGCTCGACGATCCACAAGCGCGCGCGGCCTGGAGCCGCAATGGTCTGGCCTTCGCTGAGACGGCCGACCTCTATAGCATGCCGCAGTACGCTGCGGACCTGATTCTGGCGGAGCCAAACCGATGAAGTTGATTCTTGCCGAACCGTTCAAGACCCTGTGGGCCGGGCGCGATGCGTTCGCCGAAGTCGAGAAGCTGGATGGCCAGGTGTACCGTGAACTGGATGCCCGCCGTACCTTGCGTACGGAAGTCGACGGCCACGGCTTTTTCGTGAAAATCCACCGGGGGATCGGCTGGGCCGAGATCCTCAAGAACCTGATCACTGCCAAGTTGCCGGTGCTGGGCGCAGGCCAGGAATGGCTGGCGATCCAGCGCCTGCAGGAAGTGGGCGTGCCGACCATGACCGCTGTCGCTTACGGCGAGAAGGGCAGCAACCCGGCGGACCAGCACTCGTTCATCGTCACCGAGGAACTGGCGCCGACTGTCAGCCTTGAAGACCTGAGCATGGACTGGGTCAAGCAGCCACCCGTGCCGGTTATCAAGCACGCATTGATCGCCGAAGTGGCGCGCATGACCGGCATGATGCACCGCGCCGGGGTTAACCACCGCGACTGCTACATCTGCCATTTCCTGCTGCACACTGACAAGCCGCTGGTGGCCGATGACTTCAAGCTGTCGGTAATCGACCTGCACCGTGCCCACGTGCGCTCGAAGATCCCGTTGCGCTGGCGCAACAAGGACCTGGCCGCGCTGTACTTCTCGGCGCTGGACATCGGTTTGACCCGGCGCGACAAATTGCGCTTTCTCAAGGGCTACTTCCAGCAGCCATTGCGCCAGATTCTTGCTGAAGAAGCCGCCTTGCTGGGCTGGCTGGAGCACAAGGCGGCCAAGCTTTACGACCGCAAGCAACGTTATGGGGATGCGCTCTGATGGCGGGTTGGAACCTGGAACCCGCTTACGCCGCCCTGGCGGATGACTTCGGTAGCCTGGACGCGGTATTCGCCCTGCAAGGCGAGCGGCTGACCCGTGACCCGCTGTCTGAAGTGATCCGTGTGGAGCGCGGCGGGGTCAATTATTACGTCAAGCGCTACGTCGGTGCCGGCAAGGGTTTGCGCCGCTACCTGGGCAAGCCCCGGGTCAAGTCCGAATGGCAGAACCTCAAGCGTTTCGCCAAGTGGGGCATCCCCACGGCCGACGTGATCGCCTGGGGCCTTGAACGCAAGGGCCTGGCTTATGATCGTGGGGCGATGATCACCCGTGAGCTGCCCAAGACCGAAGACCTGTCGGTGCTGGCTGAACGCAACGACCCGCGACTGTCTGACCCGGTGTGGGTCAACAACATCAGCCGCCAGCTCGCTGAATACACGCGCACCATGCACGAGCATCGGTTTACCCACAACGATTTGAAATGGCGCAACTTGCTGGTCGACGACCAGCAAACCCTGTACCTGATCGATTGCCCCAACGGCGATTTCTGGCGCGGGTTCTGGCTTAAATACCGCATCACCAAGGATCTGGCCTGCCTCGACAAGGTGGCCAAGTATCACCTGTCGGCCACCCAGCGCCTGCGCTTCTACATGCAGTACCGTCAGCGCAAGCATCTGAGCGCGTCGGACAAACAGCGAATTCGCCACGTGGTGAAGTTTTTCGAGGGGCGAGAATGAGTGATTTCCTGGCGGCCGAAGATCGAGCATTGCTTGAGCGCAACGGCCTGGGCACCTTCGACGCGCTGTGGGCCAAGCAACTGGATGCAGTGGACGAGCCCAACACCAGTCGCGGCGGCTGGAGCAGCGTGTTTCGCCTCGAGCTGGAAGGCCAGGGCTACTACCTCAAGCGCCAGAGCAACTACCTGACGCGCACCTTGCACCGCCCGTTTGGCGAGCCGAGTTTTGCCCGCGAGTTTCGTAATATCAGCCGCTATCGGCAGCTGGGTATTCCGGCGTTGCAGGCGGCGTTTTTTGGTGAGCGCAAAGTGGCCGGCGAGCATCGTGCGATGCTGCTGACCCGGGCGCTGGACGGCTGGAATGACCTGGATTCGTTGCTGGAGCAATGGCCTGAATTGAGCGATGCGCAGCAGCGGGCGATCCTGCTGGCCTGCGGTCAGCTTGCTCGTCAGTTGCACAGCGTGGGCCAGGTGCATGGCTGTTTTTACCCCAAGCATATTTTCCTGCAGGCCCGCGGCGACGGTTATGCGGCGCAGTTGATCGACCTGGAGAAAACCCGCCCGCTGTTGTTCGGCTGGCGTGACCGGGTCAAGGACCTGGAACCGCTGTTGCGCCGTGCGCCGCAGTGGTCGGACGATCAGGTTCGCCAACTGTTGGCGGCGTACCTGGAGCAGCCTGAAGACAGCGCATTGGTTGCCACTTGGCACCAGCGCCTGGTCGCCCGGCGCAGTCACAAGGAGAAGCGCTGATGCGTTTGTCCGAACTGAAAAATGCCGGCCGTACGCCAAGCCTGCCCTTGAGCATCGAGTTGGTGGACGCTGCCGGTCCGGGGCAGTTGCAGTTGTTCAGCCTGCTGCGGGTATTGCCCGGCCAGCGCTATGTTGGCGCAGCTGTATGGCGCGGTCGTCCGGTGCTGGCCAAGCTGCTGGTAGGCAGCAAGGCGGCGCGGCATTTTCAGCGTGAACTCAAGGGCGTGCGGTTGTTGGCCGAACAAGGCCTGACCACCCCGCTGTTGCTGGCCGATGGTCTGCAAGAGGGTGAGGGCGGCTGGTTGCTGTTCGAGTTCCTCGACGGCGCCGACAGCCTGGCAGATGCCTGGCACGCCGTTGAAGGCTTGCCACCGCTGGCCGCCGAACAAGAAGCGGTGCTCGCCGAAGCGCTGGGCGCGATTGCACTGATGCATGCCAAGGGCCTGTGGCAGGAAGACCTGCACCTGGACAACCTGCTGCGTCAGGGCGGCAAATTGTATTTGATCGATGGTGCCGGGATCTGTGTTGAGGAGGCGGGCAAGCCGCTGTCGCGCAACCGGGTGCTGGGAAACCTCGGGGTGTTTTTCGCGCAACTGCCGAAGAACCTCGAGCCGTTTACCGAAGAGTTACTGGTGCATTACCTGCTGGCCAACGGTGAGCACGCGCTGCCGCTGGAAGCATTGCAAAAGCAGGTGCGCAAAGTCAGCGTCTGGCGTTTGAAAGACTTCCTGGGCAAGGTGGGCCGTGAGTGCACGCTGTTCAGCGTGATACGTGGGCCGTTTGCCCTGCGCGCGATTCGTCGCGAGGAAGAGGCCGCGATGCTGCCAGTGCTGGAACAGGCTGACGCGTTGCTCGACCAGGGCCACCTGTACAAAACCGGCGGGGCGGCCAGCGTCGCCAAGGTCGAGGTGGCCGGTCGGCCGCTGGTGATCAAGCGCTACAACATCAAGGGTTTCGCCCATTGGCTCAAGCGCTTCTGGCGGCCGAGCCGGGCCTGGCATTCGTGGCGTGAAGGCAATCGCCTGGCGTTCCTGGGCATCGCCACGCCCAAGCCGCTGGCCTTGCTGGAAAAACGCTTCCTGTGGCTGCGCAGCCGGGCTTACCTGGTGACCGAGTACTTGCCTGGGCCGGATATCATCGAGCGGTTTGCGCCGTATGTTGAAAGCGGCGAGGCGCCCGAGGCTGAGTTGCTGGCCCTTGATTACCTGTTTGCAGAGCTGATTCGCGAGCGCATCAGTCATGGGGATTTCAAGGGGCATAACCTGTTCTGGCATGAGGACCGCTGGGCGCTGATCGACCTGGATTCGATGTGCCAGCACGGCTCCTTGAGCAGCTTCGCCCCGGCCTATGTCAAGGACCGGGCGCGGTTCATGCGCAACTGGCCCGAGAGCAGTGCGTTGTATCAAGTGATTGACCAGCGGCTGCCAAGGGCGGTAAGTGGGGTAAATAGTTAGTCGGGTTGGGCTGATGACGCGCGGTAGGCTTCCAACGACTCATAGGTTCATTTGGAGATCTACCCATGCGCTTGAATACCCCTGTTGGCGTCAGCCATCACGTTGTTGCCCCGACCCACAGTCGCCCGAAACGCGAGGCCGCCCTTGAGCCGCAGCCTGTCGTGGCACCGGCCCCCGATACCGATGCCAGCCGCACCGACCTGAACAGGCAGCAACCCACGAGTCGCAAAGGTACGCGACAGACTGGAAACCTGCGTTTCTGAGCTTAAAAGCTGTACTCGGCGCCGGCCCCTGCATACCACGAGCGGCCCGGCGCCGCCTCGTAATACCGAGCGTTCCCGTCCCCGACAATCACTGACCCTACGTACTGGCGATCGAGCAGGTTATCCAGGCGCAAGGTCTGGTGAAACGTCCAGTGCTCCACCTTCTGTTCAAACCGTGCGCGCCAATTGAATACGCTGTAGCCCGGTGCCGCGTGTTGCTGGTTGGTGTCTTCGACGTAGACCTTGCTGCGGTACATGCCTTCCAGGGCGGTGCTGACCCAGTCCCGGGGTTTCCAGTTGAGCTCGGCGAACAGCGTGGTTTGCGGGACGCCGGGCAGGTAGTTGCCCTTGTCCACGGGTTTGCCGCCGCCGATGAAGTCGCTGTCGTAGGTGGCTTGCAGGCGGGTGTAGGCGACGTTGGTACTCCATTGCTCGTTGAGCTGGCTTTCGATGCCCAGTTCGAAGCCGCGGCGCAGGGTGCGGCCGGCGTTTTGGTAAGTGGTGCGTCCGTCTTTGGATGACAGGACCACCAATTCATCCTCGGTGGTAATTTGGAACAGAGCCGCATTGACGCGCGTATCCTGACCCAGTCGCGCCTTCAGTCCAACTTCAAATTGCTTGCTGACCGACGGTTTGAGGGCAAAGTTGAAGCCATTGGATGTCGTCGAGTAGGCCGACTCTGCCTGGGTTGGTGTTTCAAAGCCCTTGCCGGCGCTTACGTAGCCATGGAGGTCGGGTGTGAAGGCGTACATCACGCTGACCGATGGCGTGTTCTTCTGGTAAGTCTTGTTGCCGCTGTCGTTGCCGTCGCTCAGGAAGTGGTCGTCCACGTCCATTTTCATGGTGCTGTGGCGCAGCCCTGCTTGCAGTGTCCAGTCGCCCAGCAGCCAGTTGGCCTGGACGAATGGGTCGAGGCTGGTAGCGGTGTCGATTTCGTCACGGCCCAGGGCACCTTTCACACCGTGTTCGCCGTTGAGCGTGTTGGAATAGCCTTGGCGGTCGTCCTGGCTGCGGTCGTAATCAAGGCCGGTAATAACGGTTAGGTCGCCCGGTGCACTCGTCACAGGCTGTAGCCAATGGACTGAGCCTCCATAGAACTTCCGGTCAAAGTCCACAAC
Source organism: Pseudomonas sp. A125 (assembly GCF_055409485.1). Taxonomy (NCBI): domain Bacteria; kingdom Pseudomonadati; phylum Pseudomonadota; class Gammaproteobacteria; order Pseudomonadales; family Pseudomonadaceae; genus Pseudomonas; species Pseudomonas sp. A125. The sequence continues at coordinate 28,024 of NZ_JBUZVP010000004.1, read as the reverse complement.
GCCGCCGCGCTTGTCTGGCGCTGTGCCGCCGGGAATCGACAAATACTGAATCACACTCCGCCGCCCGGTATAGCCATTCACCTGCAGCGTGGCATCGCCAAAGTACCGCTCGTAATTCATCCCCAATTGTTGGTGGTCGATGCTTTTGCGGGTGTTGTAAATCTCGGCGGCGCTGCTGACCGAGCGCGGGTCGGCCTTGTACGCATCCCACGCCTGGCCCAGTGGGTCCTGGGTGCCGTTTTGCTCCAGGCTGCTGTAGATCAGCGCGAGTTTGCTGTCCTCGTCCGGCTCGAAGTTGAGCTTGGCAAAGGTCTGGTCGCGGCGGGCGCTGCTATGGTCACGATAGCCATCGGTGTCCATGCGCGAGGCGTCCAGCACGAAGCCTGCGCCGTTTGCCGCGCCCTCCGCGGTCAGGTGGTTTTTGCTCAAGCCGTCACTGCCCACCAGCGTCTCGGCGCCGATGCGCGGCGGGCCTTCGCCATTGCGGGAAAACATCTGGATCACGCCGCCCGCATTGCTGCCATACAGCGTCGCAGCCGGGCCGCGCAGGACTTCGATGCGCTCGGCGGTGTCGAGGTTGAACGTCGCTGCCTGGCCCTGGCCGTCCGGGGTGCTGGCGGGGATGCCGTCGGCTATCAGCTTGATGCCGCGTACACCAAACGCTGAACGTGCGCCGAAGCCGCGGGATGAAATCTGCAAGTCCTGGGCATAGTTCTGGCGATTCTGAACCACCAGCCCCGGGACCCGAGACAGCGCTTCGGAGGCGTTGATGCCCAGTTGGCCGTCGCTGATTTGCTCGCGGCTGATGCTGTCCACCGAGTAAGGCAGGTCAAATGACGGGCTGGCGCTGCGCGAACCAGTGACCACGCTGGGGTCGAGCACCAGCGGTGCTTCGTCGGCCTGGGTGGCGGTACACAGGCCGAACAGGCCGGGGAGCAACAGGGCGAAGCGGGTGGGAGCAACAACTTTCATGAGTAAACCAACATCCATGACGCACAAAAGTGCGCGAGTTTAACGATTCGGTCAGCTTTTACCATTTCGGAATCCTCCTACATGGCCCAGCGGTGCATGGGGGCTGGGTCGCCAACGGGGCCGATGTTAGCGTTGCTGACCATTCAGAGGGCTCGCCATGACACTAAGACTGACGGCTGCACTTGGCATCGCTTTAGTGACAGTGAGCGGCTGCGGGTCGCTCAATACTGTCGTGCGCGAAGACGCGGCAGCAGCACGTGAGCTCAGGAAGCAAAAAACCTACTGCCAGTCCATTCCTCGTGTCTACAGTGGTGTCGCCTTTGATTTTTGCCTGTTGCATGCCGCGCCGGATCCCACCGGCATACTGGTGCCGTTCGTTCTGTTGGATATAACGGTTTCGGGCATTGTTGATACAGTGGTGCTGCCTTATACGGTCTATAGGCAAAGTACTGACGGCAACATCAGTATTTACTGGCGACCCGGTGCATGAGCATTGGGTGAATGCCCACACTTATGCCAAATGGAGTTGTCCATGAGTCTCGCAACCAACGTCCTTCTCGCCGTGCTTCTGGTATCCGTTGCGGGTTGCGGCACGATCAACACCGTCTTTCGCCCGGACGCGGTTGCCAGCCAGAACCTCAAGGAATCGCGCAGTTATTGTGAAAACGTGCCGCGTATCTACAGTGGGGTGATCTACGGTTTTTGCACATTGAACGGCGCCCCCGACACCACCAAGGAGCACACGCGCGATGCCTCCGGCTCCTTGCCGATCTTCGCCGCCGAACTTGTGGGCTCCGGCTTGCTCGACACCCTCGTGCTGCCCTACACCGTCTACCGCCAGAACAAGGACGGCAGTATCGAGATCTTCCGCTAGCCTCGCAGTGACAACCGGTCGCCACAATCCCTAGATCATCCGGCCGCGTGTTTACGCTATAATCTCGCCCTTTAGCTGTTTCTCGCCCCGGCGAGGAGCACACTTTTTTCAGGCGTGACGCGCCTGCATGCAGACTAAAAGAGGCTAGACCCCTGTGGCATTGACGATTCTTGGCCTGTCCGGCGCCCTTAGCCATGATCCTTCCGCAGCCTTGTATATCGACGGCAAGCTGATCGCGGCCGCCGAAGAAGAGCGCTTCGTACGCGACAAACATGCAAAGAACCGCATGCCCTACGAGTCGGCGAAGTTCTGCCTGGAACAAGCCGGTATCAAGCCTTCCGACGTTGACGTGGTGGCGATTCCGTTCGCCCCCATCAGCCTGTTCGGCGAGGCCCGCTGGCACTATGCCAAGCGTTACTGGTATGCCCCGGACCGCGCCCTCGACGCGATCCTGATGGGCAACCGTCGCTACAAGCGCTATCGCAACAAGATCGTCTGGTGCCTGGAGCAGCTGGGTTTCGATCCGAAGAAAATCAAGATCGAACCGGTTGAACACCACCTGGCCCACGCTTCCAGTGCCTATCACTGCTCCGGCTTCCAGGAGAAGACCGCGATCCTGGGGATCGACGGCAAGGGTGAGTACGCCACCACGTTCTTCGGCTACGGTGAAAACGGCAAGATCCACAAGATCAAGGAATTCTACGACCCGGACTCCCTGGGCGGCCTGTACGGTGCGATCACCGAGTTCCTCGGTTTCGAGATGCTCGACGGTGAGTTCAAGGTCATGGGCATGGCGCCGTATGGCGATGCCAGCAAGTACGATTTCTCGCGTTTGGCCTCCTTCGAAAACGGCGAGTTGGTGATCAACACCGACTATGCCAACGTCATCGGCCTGCGCCGCTACAAAGAGAAGGGCAAGGGTTTCTACTTCTCGCCGAAACTGATCGAGTGGCTGGGGCCCAAGCGCGAAGGCGACATCGCCGACGAGCCTTACATCCACTACGCGGCCAGCATGCAGGCGCTGTTCGAGAAGCTGGCGTTGCAGATGATCGACCATTACCTGGGCGATATTCTCAAAGATACCGGCAAGCTGGCCTTCGCCGGCGGCTGTGCGCTGAACGTCAAGCTGAACCAGAAGATCATTGCCCGTGACGACGTCAAGGAGCTGTTCGTGCAGCCGGCGTCCGGCGATGCCGGTACGGCGGTCGGTGCGGCAGCCTACGTGTCCCACGCCCGTGGGGTGCCGGTAGAGAAGATGGAACACGTCTATCTCGGCCCGTCCTACAGCAACGAAGACGTGATTGCCGCATGTGCCAAGCATGCGAGCAAGCCGGTATGGCGCCAGATCGAAAATACCCCGAAGCGCATCGCCAAGATCATGGTCGATGGCAACCCGGTGGCCTGGTTCCAGGGCCGCATGGAGTTTGGTCCGCGCGCCCTGGGCGGTCGTTCGATCATCGGTTGCCCGAGCGCCACTGGCGTGGCTGACCGCATCAACCACCAGATCAAGTTCCGCGAGCGCTGGAGGCCTTTCTGCCCGTCGATGCTCGACACCGTGGCCCCGCAGATGATCAAGGTCGATCACCCGGCGCCGTTCATGACCTTCACTTTTGAAGTGTCGGAGGAGTGGAAAACCCGCGTGCCGGAAGTAGTCCATGAAGATGGCACCTCCCGCGCCCAGGTGCTCAAGCGCGAATACAACCCGCGTTACTACGACATGATGAAAGAGCTGGAAGTGCTGACCGGCAACGGCGTGTCGCTGAACACCTCGCTCAACCGTCGTGGAGAAGCGATGATCTGCTCGCCGACCGACGCGCTGAACATGTTCTTCGGTTCCGACCTGCAGTACTTGATCATGGAAGACATCCTGGTGGTCAAGGACGGCGTAGACCCTTATGACGCTGTGGTTTAAATGCTGAACCGCTTCCAGGGCTGGCGTGAACGTGGCTGGACGCCTGTCGAGGCCGAGGTTTACGCCCAGGCCTGGCAGCGTTTTGGCGGTAGCGTGGCGACTCATCCGCAGATCGTCGAGCGGCTGGCGCACCTGGCGCAGATTCCGGTGCGTTACCTGGGCTGGGAGCAGGACGGCGAGCTGAAAGGGGCGATTGCCACCTGGGGGCGCGACCTGGCCCTGTCCAAGGACGTGCTCAAGCGCAAAGGCAAAAAAGGCCTGTTCGATCTGGGTAACGCCGAGATCATCCTGCCGATTGCCGCCGATGCGCAGCTTCCTGTGCGCCATCGGGCGCGTTATCTGTCGGCGCTGAATGAAGGGCGCGTGAACACCCTCAAGCCCCAGGCCGAGCAGTTGGCCATGGCGCGTACACCGGAAGAGCTGTCGAAAAAGTTTCGCTATAACCAGCGCCGCGAACTGCGCTTGCTGGAAGAGGCGGGCGGCGTGGCGCGGGCGGTCAGTGAGTTTTCCAGCAGCGAACTGGCAGCGATTTATTGCGACCTGTTCCAGCGGCGCTGGGGTTTCCCGGCAGCGGGTGCTGAACGTCTGGCTGAGGTGCTTGAGCTGCTCAAGGAATTCCTGTTCGGCTCGGTGCTGTTTCTCAATGACGCCGCGATTGCCGTGCAACTGGTGTATCAGGTGCAGGCGCCGGCGTGGGTCAGTGCCGAGTACGTCAACGGCGGTGTCGACCCTGAAACCAAGGCATTCAGTCCCGGCAGCGTGCTGAGTTTCCTCAATACCCAAAGTGCCTGGGAGCAGGCGCGGGCGAGCGACAAGCCCCTGCGTTTCTCATTTGGGCGTTCCGATCGCGAATACAAGGAGCGCTGGTGCAACCCGGTGCCGGTGTTCAGCGTATGAGCCGCAAGCAGCAATTGCTCAAGCAGCATCGACGCAACAAGCGTATTGCGTTGTTGGTTGGCCTGTTGTTGCTGGTGGCTGTCGGTGTGCTGGTGGCCTGGTGGCTGCCGCTGATCCTTGCGGTAGTGCTGTGGGCCGCGCATGAAGCCTGGTTTGCCGACCACCTGTTCTACTCGTCTAAAGACGACTATGAATACGCGTTTCCCGAGGGCAGCGAGTGCGCGGGCCTGCGCCTTGACGCCGGGCGGCTGGTGTTGGACACGCCCTTGGCGGGAGATGAAACCCTGATCGTCGGCATTGAGCTCAAGAGTTCCTGGCTCGGACGCTTTCTGGACCCTGCGGTAGAGTTGCTGGGCCTGGATACGCCGGACCTGCAAGTCTTCGAGCGTGGTGTCGCAGGCCGGCGCTATCTCAACCTGACCGGCGCGGGCGCAGCATTGGCCAGCGGAAAGCTGCGCTTGCGCGGGCGCTTTTGCCGGATCAAGGGGCAGCCGACGCTATGGGTATTCCGCCAGCCGGATTACCGTCGCCAGCGTGTGATGGTGATCGCGCCCCATGCCGATGATGCCGAGTTGGCCGCATTCAGCCTTTACAGCCAGGCCGATGAGAGCTGGATCGTCACCCTTACGGCGGGTGAAATCGAAGCCGATCATTATCAACAAATGGGCATGCCCAAGGCCGATGCTGCACGGATCAAAGGCCGCCTGCGTGCCTGGGACAGCGTCACCGTGCCGCGTTGGGCGGGTGTGCCCGAGGCGCAGTGCGTGCAATTGGGCTACTTCTGCATGCAACTTCCGGCGATGCAGGCCGCGCCGGACCAGCCCCAGGTGTCCCGGGAAGCACAGCTGGACGATACGCGGCTGTTTCGCCAGTTCAATACCCTGGCCTTGCCCGGGGATGTGGACGGCGCGCCGACCTGGAACAACCTGATTGCTGACCTGCGTGCACTGCTGCTCAAGGCGCGCCCGCAGGTGATTGTGTTGCCAACGCCGCTGCTGGATCCGCACCCGGATCACATCTGCGCGCACGCCGCGATTCTCCAGGCCCTGCAAGGCCTGGAATGGCAGCCGGGTACGTTGCTCGGTTATGCCAATCACTTGCATGATAACGACCGCTGGCCCATGGGTGACTCGGGTGCGGGTGTGGCCCTGCCGCCGCGGTTCGACGCCACGCTTGAGCTGGTCCCGTGCAGCTTGCCACTGACGTTGAGCCAGCAGCAGGACAAGGCCATGGCGCTGGGCATGATGCACGACTTGCAGCCGCGCGCGCCGTTCAAGCGCCGCGTGCGCAGGTGGTTGCAGCAATTACTGGCGGGCCGTAGTCCATCGCCTTACGGAGAGAATGAGTTCTTCCGCAAGGCGGTGCGTCGTCATGAGTTGCTCTGGGTTTTAAAGCAGGACTGAGACCTTATTGAAGGCAGGCTTGCAGCGCCTGCCGACCCTTTTTCGCCGGGCTGCGTGCCCGCAGCCAGATTGCAGCATGGAGAGTTATGAAGCCTCGTTTCAAGGTTTTGCAGTTACAGCCGGACTACAACGTCAAGACCCACGACTTCGCCGACCTCGGCGAGCAGATCGTCAAGGCTTTGCCGGCTGAACGTTTCGAGGTCACATCCGGGTTCCTCAGCGGCCGTCCGCTGCCCGGCCAGCCCTTGAGCGTGGCTGAACACTCCCATTACTTCGAGTTGCCGGAAAAGTCCCTCAAGGGCATTCGTTTCGGCGCCATGTGGCAGATCTACAAGTACTGCCGCGAGCAGAAATTCGACGTGGTCATCTGTAACCGCTTCAAGTCGGTGAACATGATGCTGTCCCTCAACCGCTGGTTGAAGATCCCTCTGTGCATCGGCATCTCCCACGGCTTTGGCGAGTACGCCCGTGGGTATCGCCGACGCCAGACGCAAAAGTGGGTCAGCCCGGCGTGGCGGTTTGTCGGAGTGTCGGCAGCGGTGAAGGATTACCTGGTAGACCTCAATTGCGGGTTCACCCGGGAAAACACCACCTTTGTCACCAACGCGATCGACATTCCCCAGGCCGAAGCCTTGCAGTTGCCGCGTGATGAAGCGCGCAAGGCCCTGGGCTTGCCGCTGGATGCGCGGATGATTGGCGCCCTGGGCCGCCTGGTGCCGATCAAGGGCCACACCCATTTGCTGCAAGCCTTCGCTACCCTCAAGGACAAATACCCTGAGGCTCAGGTGGGAATCATCGGCTCCGGCCGCGCCGAAGCCGACCTGCGTGCCGACATCGAGCGCCTGGGCCTGACGGGCCGCGCGCACCTGCTGGGCTTTCGTGAAGATGGTATGAAGTACGTACGAGGCTTTGATATTTGGACCATGCCTTCTCTGTTCGAAGGCCTGGGCCTGGCGCTGCTGGAAGGCATGAGCGGGCATCTGCCGGTCATTGCTTCTAACGGCCCGGCAATGTTGCCGCTGGTAGAGGGGGCAGGCGGCCTGTCCCATGACCCGGGCAATGTCGAGCAGTTGGCGGCGGCGCTGGACACCTACCTGGCACTGAGTGACGAAGACTTGCGCGCCAAGGGCGAGCAAGTGTTCCGCTACCTGGAAGCAAACCACACCCTGGACGAGTTCCGGCACAAGTATTTGAACCTGATCGAAACCGGTCTGCGGGAAGTAGGTAAAGCATGAGTCAGCAACAACCCCTGGTCAGTGTGATCATTGCGTCGTACAACCACGGCCCGTACATCGAACAGAGCATCCTCAGTGTGCTCGGCCAGACCTACCCGAACATCGAACTGCTGGTGGTGGACGACGGTTCCAAGGATGACAGCGTGGAGCGCATCCAGCGTCTGCAGGCCGAACACGGTTTTGATTTCCAGGTGCAGCAGAACCAGGGCCTGACCAGGACCCTAAATGGCGCCGTGGCCCGGGCCAAGGGCAGCCTGATCGCGCCACTGGGTTCTGATGACATCATGTTGGCGGACCGTATCGCCACTCAGGTTGCTTATCTGGAAGACAAGCCCAAGGTCGGCATCTGCGCCGGTAACATCGAGCTGATCGATGGTGACGGCAAGCCGTATCCGGAAAAGAAGCAACGTCGCGACCTGCCGTTTCGCAGCCTGGATTTCGACGACCTGTTCCTGGACCGCAAACCCTTCCCGCCGGCACCGACGCTGATGATTCGCCGGCATGCGCTGGAGGAGGTAGGTGGGTTCGACCCGCAGATCCCCCTGGAAGACTTGCTGATCGAACTGAAGATCACCCACGCCGGCTACACCATCGACGTGTTGAACAAGGTGATGGCGCAATATCGTCAGCACTCGACCAACACGTACAAGAATCATCGCTACATGATTCAGAACATCCTCAAGTCCTACGCGTTGTTCAGCGATCACCCGGCCTATGATCAGGTTCGCTTCAACTTCCTGAACTCGATGTTCCTCAAGACCGCCGACCGCGACCGCCCACTGGCGCGGGAGATCCTCAAGCAGGTTCCCTTGAAGTTCTGGGGTCGCAAGACCTTGCGGGGGTTGGTGCGGTTGTACCTGACGCCTCAGCGCACTGCCTAGCGCTGCTACCGGGCCATTGCTTACACCGCAATGGCCCGGGAGCGTCTCAAGGGGTCAAGTCATCACTTTGCCGTGGCCGGGCCCGCTTCCTGCGGGGCCGGGCGCTTGAGCTTGAGTACCTGCGCGCGGATCTTCGCCGTGGCGGCCGGGGATGCAACCGAGGCATAGCCCTTGGCCAACTGCTCAAAATGCGTTTCGAACAGCCAGTTGCGGTCTTGCGGATAACGTTGCATGTGCCGCAGGTTGCGCTGGCGCAGGGCGTTACGCAGCGCCGAGGGGTAAAGGCGCATGTCTGCCACGTCGATCAGGCCGAACTCGCCGTCATCCATCAACAGCACGTTGCCCAGGTGCAGCGAGCGAAAATAGATGCCGCGCTCGTGCAACTGCGCCATGAACTGGCCGAAGCGTTCAATCAGCGATTCGCGCAGGCTGCTGTCCAGGCTTTGCAAGGCCTGGCGCAGGGTCAGCCCTGGCAGCGGCTGGTACTGCACGGCGCTGCTGTGGTCCTGAAGCTCGTAGAGGCCAAGGATCGCCGGTGAAGGAACGCCTCGCTCACGCAATTGCTCGCTGTTGCTGGCAAACCGCTCGGAGTAAGGGTTGAAGCTACCTGAGGTGTACCAGTTCCGGGCGCGGAACAGTTTCAGGAAGCTGCCGTCTTCCAGGCGCAGGACCTTGGGCCCCAGGCCGTCGGCCTCGATCACGTGGGCGTTGCTGCACAGTTGTTCGAACGCCTGGGGTTTCAGACTTTGCACCGGCATGCGCAGCAGGCTGCGGCGGCGCTGGGCGATGCTCAGGCCGGCGAGCAACGCCAGCGGGATCCACAGCAGGAACCAGTGCTCTTTGGGCCGCGAAAGAATGCCACCGCCTTCGGTCAGGCCGGCACCGATGCCGTACGCCAGCAATGACGATGCCAGGATGAACAGCGGTTGTGCGCGTGCCTTGAGGCCTTTGTACAAACCCCAGGCGAGCATGAAGGCCCACGGGATGAAACCGATGATGCCGACGTAATAAAGCACGCCCAAGGCGAAGCTGTGGGGTTCGCGAAGCGGCTCGGAGGGATAGTTGGCAGGCAGTACGTAAAGGTCGGAGTCGTAGCTGTGGCCGATCCATGGGTGATCGGCGATCCGCCCCAGGATAATCTGCCAGATTTCAAAACGGAATGAGCTGCCGCGCTCGGTGATCAGGTGCGGGTAAAACAGCAACAGTGCGGCGGCTGCCAGTACCAGGCCGGCAACCATCAGCACTGAACGGCGATTTCGGCTGAGTAAGCCCATCCAGAGCACCGCGAGCACCAGAGCAACCAACGGTGTCCTGGAGCCTGTGGCCAGCACGGCGACAGTCATGATTGCCAGCGCCGGCACGCTCAGCCACAGCGCGTGCAAGCGTTTGGTGGTGACGCAGACATACAGCCAATACACACAGAAAAAGCCGAATACGTGGGAACTGAGCAGCGGATTGTCGAGGGCGCCACGGCCTCCGATCATGCGCATTCCAGGCTCGAATCCTGAGGCAAAGGCCACCAGGTTGATCGCGCAGACGACGGTTGCGATCACTGCGGCGCTGAAGAAGATGGGCTTGAACAGGTCATTGCGGTAGTGCAGCAGCAAGCCGCACCCGGCAAACAGCATGAAGGTATGCAGCGGGCGCCGGTACAGGTCGGTATCCGGATGGGCTTCCGGGCTCCAGAGCAGGCTGATCAGAGCCCAGGCTGAAAACACCAGGAAAGCGATCGCCAGCGGTTCACGCAGGACCTCCTTCCATTCCCTGGGGCGCAGGCACAGCAGCAGCAACGTCGGGGCGCTGAACAGGCCGTAATAAAACTTGTGCATCACATTGCGGTTGGAAACAAAGAACAGCGCACTCAAGAGGAGCAAGAGGCCGATCGGCAAAATCCATAGGCACAGGAAGTCGAATACGCGATTTGAGCTATAGATGAGGCGTTTTGAGTGCATACGGGAAAGCCGTTCCTGAACTGAGAAAGTCGAGCATACTAAGGTAGTGGCTATATAATGTCGCTTGTTGGATCCAACCTGGCTGCAGGCTTGCCGGTGCAAGTACAACAGAGAAGCTGTGCTAAAGTCAGCCTCCTTTTTCAAAACCGCCGCGTGATATGACCGACTCCAGTCCGAGCGCAAGCCCTTCGAGCTTGAAAATATACTTCCGCCTGCTCACCTACGTTAAGCCTTATGCCGGCTTGTTTGCGCTGAGTATTGTCGGCTTTCTGATATTCGCTTCGACCCAGCCAATGCTGGGCTACATCCTCAAGTATTTTGTCGATGGCCTGTCCAACCCAGAGGCGGTGCTGTTTCCCAGCGTGCCTTTGCTGCGTGACCTGCAACTGTTGCAGGCGGTACCGCTGCTGATCATCGTGATCGCCGCGTGGCAAGGCCTCGGCTCGTTCCTGGGCAACTACTTGCTGGCCAAGGTTTCCCTGGGCCTGGTCCATGACTTGCGGGTGCAACTGTTCAACAACTTGCTGACCCTGCCGAATCGCTATTTCGATAACCACAACTCGGGGCACCTGATTTCCCGCATCACCTTTAACGTGACCATGGTCACGGGTGCGGCGACGGATGCGATCAAGGTGGTGATTCGCGAAGGCATGACAGTGATCTTCCTGTTCGCCTCGCTGCTGTATATGAACTGGCGCCTGACGCTGGTGATGATCGCGATCCTGCCGCTGATCGCGGTAATGGTCAGCACGGCCAGCAAGAAATTCCGCAAGCAGAGCAAGAAGATCCAGGTCGCCATGGGCGATGTCACCCACGTTGCCTCGGAAACCATCCAGGGCTACCGCGTGGTGCGCAGCTTTGGTGGCGAGGTCTACGAGCAGAAGCGTTTCCTCAAGGCCAGCCTGAGCAACACCAACAAGCAACTGCGCATGACCCGTACCGGGGCGATCTACACGCCGGCACTGCAACTGGTGATCTACACCGCGATGGCGGTGTTGATGTTCCTGGTTCTGTACCTTCGCGGTGACGCGTCGGCCGGCGACATGGTGGCCTACATCACCCTGGCCGGCCTGCTGCCCAAGCCGATCCGTCAATTGTCGGAGGTCAGCTCGACCATCCAGCGTGGCGTGGCCGGTGCCGAAAGCATTTTCGAGCAGTTGGACGAAGAGGTTGAGGTCGATGGCGGCACCGTCGAGCGCGACAAGGTCAGCGGTCGCCTGGAAGTGCGCAACCTGAACTTCACCTATCCCGGCACCGAGCGCCATGTGCTCAAGGACATCACCTTTACCGCAGAGCCCGGCCAGATGGTTGCCCTGGTGGGGCGCTCGGGCAGCGGCAAGTCGACACTGGCCAGCCTGATCCCGCGTTTCTACCATCATGAAAGCGGCGAAATCCTGCTTGATGGTGTGGAGATCGAAGATTACCGCTTGCTCAACCTGCGCCGGCACATCGCCCAGGTTACCCAGCACGTGACCTTGTTCAGCGATACCGTGACCAACAACATCGCCTACGGTGACCTCGCAGGCGCCCCTCGGGCGGAGGTTGAAGCGGCTGCTGCCGACGCCTACGCCAAGGACTTCATCGACCAGCTCCCAAAAGGCTTTGATACCCAGGTCGGCGAAAACGGCGTGCTGTTGTCCGGTGGCCAGCGCCAGCGCCTGGCGATTGCTCGTGCGTTGCTGAAGAACGCGCCACTGCTGATCCTCGACGAGGCTACCTCGGCGCTGGACACCGAGTCGGAGCGCCATATCCAGGCGGCCCTGGACAAGGTCATGCAGGGCCGCACCACGTTGGTAATTGCCCACCGCCTGTCGACTATCGAGAAAGCCGACCTGATCCTGGTGATGGACGATGGCCGGATCGTCGAGCGTGGTACCCATGGCGAGTTGCTGGCGCAAAACGGTTACTACGCCCGCCTGCACGCCATGGGCCTGGACGCACCGGTTTCGGCCGACATCACCTGAACTGCAGGCGCCGGCTTGCTGGCGATAGCATCATCGCGGTTGCACTGAAAAACCGCAGTGATTGCATCGCCGGCAAGCCGGGCCCTACATTGCACAAGCCTTTGACAACCCTGTGGTAATATCGCGCCCCTGTTCATTTTGTATGTGGGTTGCTCCATGAAGTTGTCCATGCCGCGATTCGATCAAGCCCCTGTCTTGGTGGTCGGCGATGTCATGCTCGACCGTTACTGGCATGGCGGTACCTCACGGATTTCCCCTGAGGCACCGGTACCGGTAGTCAAGGTCGAGCAAATCGAAGACCGTCCAGGTGGCGCTGCCAACGTTGCCCTCAATATTGCCGCCCTCGGCGCCCCGGCTTCCCTGGTGGGTGTGACCGGCGATGACGAGGCTGCCGACAGCCTGGCCAACAGCCTGCGCGGTGCTGGTGTGCGTGCGCTGTTCCAGCGTATTCCCCACCAGCCGACCATCGTCAAGCTGCGGGTCATGAGTCGTCACCAGCAATTGCTGCGTATCGATTTTGAAGAACCCTTCGCCACCGACGCCCAGGCACTCAGCGCCCAGGTTGACGAAATGCTCGAAGGTATCAAGGTGCTGGTGCTGTCTGACTACGGCAAAGGCGCCTTGAAAAATCACCAGGTGCTGATCCAGGCCGCCAAGGCCCGGGGCATTCCGGTGTTGGCAGATCCCAAGGGCAAGGACTTCTCGATTTATCGGGGCGCCAGCCTGATCACGCCGAACCTCAGTGAATTTGAAGCCATCGTCGGCGGCTGCGCCGACGAGCACGAGCTGGTGACCAAGGGTGCCACGCTCATGGCCGACCTCGACCTGGGCGCCTTGCTGGTGACCCGTGGCGAGCACGGCATGACCTTGCTGCGTCCCGATCAGCCGGCCATGCACTTGCCGGCGCGGGCCCGTGAAGTGTTCGACGTAACCGGCGCCGGTGACACGGTAATTTCCACCCTGGCCGCGGCGATTGCAGCGGGTGAGGAACTGCCCCACGCGGTGGCCCTGGCCAACCTGGCGGCAGGCATTGTGGTCGGTAAACTCGGTACGGCAGCCATCAGTGCCCCGGAACTGCGTCGCGCTATCCAGCGTGAGGAAGGTTCGGAGCGTGGTGTGTTGAGCCTTGAGCAATTGCTGCTGGCGATTGACGATGCCCGGGCCCATAACGAAAGCATTGTCTTCACCAATGGTTGTTTCGATATCCTGCACGCCGGTCACGTGACCTACCTGGAGCAGGCGCGTGCCCAAGGCGATCGCTTGATCGTGGCGGTCAACGACGATGCGTCGGTCAGCCGCCTGAAAGGGCCGGGCCGGCCGATCAACAGTGTCGACCGCCGTATGGCGGTGCTGGCGGGTTTGGGCGCGGTGGACTGGGTGATCAGCTTTGCCGAGGCGACCCCGGAAAACCTGCTGGCCCAGGTCAAGCCCGATGTGCTGGTCAAGGGCGGTGATTACTCGGTCGACCAAGTGGTGGGTGCCGATATCGTCAGCGCTTATGGCGGCAAGGTCAAAGTGTTGGGGCTGGTGGAAAACAGCTCGACCACGGCGATTGTCGAGAAGATCCGTAATAACTGATTGTGGGAGCGGGCTTGTGTGGGGGCGGGCTTGCTCGCGAAGGCGCTGGGTCAGCTAGCAGATGCAGTGACTGACACACCGCATTCGCGAGCAAGCTCGCTCCCACATTTGACCGCCGCGACCTGACGTCCCGTTACCGGTTGGCTTTTTTCTTCGGCACGATCTTGCGCAAGATCTGCCGCGCCTTACCCGTCAAGCGTTTCAACTTTGACTCTTTCTCCGGCGCACTCAGCCCTTGTTGGCGTAGCCAGTCTTTCCAGCGGATCCGCTCGTCACGCACGATCCAGCCTTCCTGCTGGGCAAAACTCTCTGCCAGATACAACCCTCGCGTACTCGCCGGATACAGCTGATCCTTCTTCAAGGTGTACAGCTCTGCACACGGCTGTCCGTCCTTCAGCGGCATCAGGTACAAGTCCGGGCGCTGGCGGTCCAGGCGGGCCAACAGTTGGTCGCCTTCCAGGCGTTCGTCCACGTGAAACAGGCTCAGGGACTTAGCCTCCTTGGGCACTTCCAGGCGCAAGTCATAAATAAGTTGCAGCGAAGCCGTCGGCAGGTGCACGTAGGCGCGTGGCCGTTCGATCAATTGCATGGTGGCGCAGCGCACCGGCCGCGCGGCTCCGGACAGCGGCGAGAGACGAAACGGCAAGGCTTCGCGGTAATGCAGGGCGGACGAGTAGGGCGCTGGCAGCCAGGTGTCATTGAAGCGCCCGCCCAGCCAGCCTTCCGGGGTTTCCAGCAGGCATTCCTCGGCGATTTCCTGGATGGCGGTGTGCAGCGGCAAGTTCAGTTCGTGGGCCGGCACATAACCGGAGATCAGCTTGAGCACCACGTCGCCGCGGTCTTGCCGACGCTGGCGCACCAGCACCCAGTAATCGCGATTTTGCCAGTGCAGGGTCAGGCGTACCGAGACGCCAAGGTTGGCCAGTTCCAGCACAAAACGTTCAGTGTCCTTGACCTCCACCGGCTTACGCCGCTGCAGGGTCTGGGCAAAGTTGAGCGGCATGCCGACACTCTGGTAACTCAAGCCTTCAGGGGTGGCTTCGACGTGCAGCGGCAGTGTCTTGAAGTTACTCGGGTTTTTTCTAATGAGCGTTCGCGGCATGTCGGCTCCTTCTTGCGTCGGGGTCGGCCGCGTCGGCGGCATCAGAGTTGGCAAATGACCTTGGCAGCGGTCGCCACGTTGTGGGCGAGGTGCAGCGGATTAATGGTCCCGACAATAGCACTGGCAACGCCAGTTTGCGCAAACAACAGCATGAAACTGGCGTGAATTGGATCCACTCCTGGATCCAGGCAAACATGTCCACTGGCCAGGGCTTTTTTTACCAGGATGCCTTTGCCGTGGGCGGCAGCGTAATCAATGACGGCTTTCTCGGCCTGCTCGTTCAGGTTGTAGGTGACCATGGCACAGTCGCCCTGTTCCAGAGCCTTTATACCGCCCTCGACGGTTTTGCCGGAAAAGCCGAAACCGCGAATCTTGCCCTCGCGCTTAAGGTCTTCGAGGGTCTGATAAACCTCGCATTCGTTGAGGATATGCAGGTCGTTGCCGTCGGAGTGCACCAGCACCAGGTCGATAAAATCCGTTTCCAGCCGCTTCAGGCTGCGCTCAACCGAAAGCCGGGTATGGGCAGCGCTGAAATCGTGATGGGACACGCCCTCGGCAAACTCCTCGCCCACCTTGCTGACAATCACCCACTCCTGGCGCTGGCCGCGCAACAGCGGGCCCAGGCGTTCTTCGCTGCGGCCGTAGGCGGGCGCAGTGTCGATCAGGTTGATGCCCAGTTGGCGAGCCTGACGCAGCAGCATACGCGCAGCATCATCATCGGGAATCTGGAAGCCGCTGGGGTATTTCACCCCTTGGTCGCGGCCCAGCTTGACGGTGCCAAGTCCCAGCGGCGAGACCAGCAGGCCGGTGCTGCCCAGCGGGCGGTAAAGGTCATGCAGGGTCGGCAGGCTCATGGCAGCAGTTGCTCCCAGGCGGGTTGGGCCACAGCGGGTTTGGGCAGCTCAGGCAGTTTTTCGCAGGTGCCAGGCTTGATGCCGTCACGTTCCAGCGCGTCGATAACCCGGTCGGCGAAGTCCGGTGCCAATGCCAGCTTGGTCGGCCAGCCGACCAGCAGGCGGCCCTGCTCGGCGAGGAAGGCGTTGTCCGGGCGGGTCAGGCCCGACTGCAGCGGCTCGGCGCGATCCACGCGCAGGGTGGCCCACTGGGTCTGGCTCATGTCGATCCAGGGCAACAGTTGGGCCAGCTCTTTTTGTGCGGTGGCGATCTGTTGCTCCGGGGTACGCGCTACACCTTCGGCCTCGGCGATATCACCGCCCATGTACCACACCCAATTGCCATCGTCGGCGGGGTGCGTGGTGATGGTAATGCGCGGCTTGGTGCCGCCGCCCAGGCAGTGGGCGTACAGCGGCTTGAGGCCCGGGCCCTTGGCGATGATCATGTGCAGCGGACGGCGTTGCATGGCGGGCTGGCTCAGGCCCAGGGCGTTCAGCAAGTCCGCGGTGCCGCCACCGGCGCTGAGGACGATACGCTGGGCGCGGATCTCGCGGCCGTCGACCTTCAAGCCTGCCAGTGCGCCATCTTCCATTAACGGTTCGACCTTCTCCCCGGCGAGCAGGCCGTCACCCGCCAGTTGCGCCAGGCGTTCGATCAGGCTCGGGACGTCGACCACCAACTCGGCCAGGCGGTAGACCTTGCCTTTGAAGCGGCGGTCTTGCAGGGCGGGTGGCAGGTCGTCGCCTTTCACCTGATCGACGCGGCCACGTACGGCCTTGCTGGCGAAGAAGCTGGTGAGGTTGCCGGCGATCGTCCCCGGCGACCACAGGTAGTGGGCTTCGGACAACAGGCGTACCCCGGACAAGTCCAGCTCTCCGTTGCCCGCCAGCGCCTCGCGCCAGCGGCGGGGCATGTCGGCGATAGCTTCGGAGGCACCGGTGAGCGCACCGTGCAGTGCGTATTTTGCACCGCCGTGGATGATCCCCTGGGACTTCACGCTTTGCCCGCCACCGAGGGTGGCGCTTTCCACCAGCACCGTGGAAAAGCCCTGGCGGCGCAGGCGCGCATTGAGCCAGAGGCCAGCAACCCCGGCGCCGACGATCAGAACGTCGGTGGAAATAACGGATGGCATGCAGCGACCTCAGTGTTCAAGACAGGCTGCGCAGTATACAGGCTCATGAAGTGAATCTTCGCCCCAACGCACCCTTATGACATACGCACCGTAGGAGCTGTCGAGTGGAACGAGGCTGCGAGTTTCAGCCTCAATTGAGTCTCACGTGAACGCTCAGTGCCCGGCCGTTTTCGAGAACAGCTGAATCACCACCACCCCGAGCACAATCAGGCCCATCCCCAACATCGCCGGGATATCCAGTTTCTGCCCGTAGATAAACAACGCGGCGATGCTGACCATCACGATGCCCATCCCGGCCCACACTGCATACGCGACACCCACCGGCACGGTACGCACCACCAGCGTCAGCATCCAGAAGGCCACGCCGTAGCCGACGATCACCAGCAACAGTGGGATCGGCGTGCTGAAACCCTTGATCGCTTTCATGGAAACGGTGGCGATTACTTCCGAGCAAATGGCAATGGCCAGGTAATAGTAGGCGGCGTTCATGGGGTAAATCCTCGGTGCGGGGTCGCTTGATAAGGTCGGCATTCTAAAGGCATATCAGGTGCGGTAAAGTCATTACCTATCCGAATTTAAGATGGGCCAGGTCATGAGCGTACAGTGGAGTCTTGAGCAAATGCGCCTGTTTGTCAGCGTCGCCGAGCAACGTTCGTTCTCGGCGGTGGCACGGGACCAGCGCAGGGCGCAATCGGCGGTGAGCAATGGGATTGCGTTGCTGGAGGCAGACCTGGGGGTATGCCTGTTTGACCGCAGCAGCGGCCGTCAGCCTCGCTTGACCGAAGCCGGCACGGCATTGCTCGAAGAGGCGCGGGAGGTCTTGCGCCAGTGTGAGCGCCTGAATGGCCGCGCCCTGTCGTTGATGCGTGGCGAAGAGGCACGTCTGCGCCTGGCCCAGGACGAGGCCATGCTCTACCAGCCGGTCCTCGATAGCCTTGAAGCGCTGGCGGGGAAATTTCCCAGCCTGGAAGTGCAGTTATCCAGCGCCGCCCAAGGCGATGTCGCGCGCAAACTGGTGGAGCGCAAAGCCGACCTGGGCCTGTTGTTCTATCACGATCAAATCCCCGAAGCGTTGGAGCGCCGGGTGCTGGGCAGCGTGGAGATGGTTACGGTCTGCGGCAGGAACCATCCTCTTGCGACGCAAAAGACCGTGGACTGCCAACGTCTTGCACAGTTTCGCCAGTTGCTGATGGCGACCCAGACCAGTGTGTATCCCGGCAGCGAGGCTGCCAGCCCGCAAGTGTGGCGCGCCGACAGCTTCTACGTGCTGGCTGAATGGCTGGCGCGTGGGCTGGGCTGGGCCTGGCTGCCACGGCATGTGGTGCAGTACCCGGCCTACCAGAACCAGATGGTCGAGTTGAACAGCGAATGGACCCCGCCGGCGCTGGTGGTGGAACTGGTCTGGCGCCGCGATGAGCCTCTGGGCCCGGCCGCGCGTTTTCTCGCCGAGCGTTTTGCCGAGTGCTTGCAGGCGATCGACTGAAAAAGCCGATAAACTCCGCCGCCATGAATAGAACTCTCTACAGCTGTCTGTTTTACCTGGCGCTGCCGTTGGTGGCTTTACGTCTGTGGCTGCGGGCCCGCAAGGCGCCGGCCTACGCCAAGCGCGTGGGCGAGCGCTTTTCCTGGGGCCTGCCGGCGATGCAGCCGGGCGGGATCTGGGTGCACGCGGTGTCGGTAGGCGAAAGCATCGCTGCCGCGCCGATGATTCGCGGGTTGCTGCAGCGTTATCCACAGCTGCCGATCACGGTCACCTGCATGACGCCCACCGGTTCCGAGCGCATCCAGGCGTTATTTGCCAACGAGCCGCGCATCCAGCACTGCTACCTGCCGTACGACTTGCCGTGTGCGGCCAAGCGTTTTCTCGATCGTGTGCAGCCGAAACTGGCGGTGATCATGGAAACCGAACTGTGGCCCAACCACATTCACCAGTGCGCCAAACGCGGAGTTCCCGTGGCATTGGCCAACGCACGGTTGTCGGCCCGTTCAGCCAAGGGCTACGGGCGTTTCGCCAAACTGACCGCGCCGATGCTGGCGCAAATGAGCCTGTTCGCTGTCCAGACCGAGACCGAGGCCGAGCGTTTTCGTAGCCTGGGTGCACGGCCCGAGACTGTCGAGGTCACCGGCTCGATCAAGTTCGACCTGACCATCGACCCGCAACTGCTGGCGCGTGCCGCCGCCTTGCGCGAGCAATGGCACGCCAGCGAGCGCCCGGTGTGGATCGCCGCCAGCACTCACGAAGGTGAGGATGAAGTGGTGCTGGCTGCTCATCGCCAGTTGCTCGCCAGCTATCCCAATGCACTGCTGATTCTGGTGCCGCGCCACCAGGAGCGCTTCAACCCGATGTTCGAGCTGTGCCAGCAGCAGGGTTTCGCCACGGTGCGTCGCTCCAGCGGCGACGCGGTGACGGCGCAAACCTCGGTGTTGTTGGGCGACACCATGGGCGAGCTACTGTTTTTGTATGCCCTGGCCGACAGCGCCTTTGTCGGCGGCAGCCTGGTCGCCACGGGCGGGCATAACCCGTTGGAGCCGGCGGCCTTGGCCAAGCCGGTGATCTGCGGGCCCCACGTGTTCAACTTCCTGGAGATCAGCGCGATGATGCGCGACGCCGGCGCGTTGCAGGAAGTGGACGATGCCGAAGGTTTGGCGGTGGCCGTGCAGCGCTTGTTCGAGCTGCCGCAGGACGCGCAGAAGATGGGCCAGGCGGGGCTGGCAGTGATGCGGGCGAATCAGGGCGCGTTGAAGCGTTTGCTGGACGGGTTGGGCCGGCTGCTTAACGTATAACAACACACATCAAATGTGGGAGCTGGCTTGCCTGCGATACAGGCGCCTCGGTACATCAGTTAAACCGAGGTGATGCAATCGCAGGCAAGCCAGCTCCCACATGGGTTATGTGTTGTCTTTAATACCCAGGGTTAGCCTTCAACTGCGCCGCAGCGGCCTTGGCCAGGTCCGGCGGCAGGAAGTCCTTGTCCGGGTTGTAGTCGGCCTTCAGGTACCGCGCCAGGTCCTGCAAATCCCCCGGGTTCAACGTCCCTGCGGCCTGCTTCAAGCGCAGGTTGTCGAGGATGTAGTCGTAG
This sequence comes from Pseudomonas sp. A125, assembly GCF_055409485.1. Lineage (NCBI taxonomy): Bacteria > Pseudomonadati > Pseudomonadota > Gammaproteobacteria > Pseudomonadales > Pseudomonadaceae > Pseudomonas > Pseudomonas sp. A125. The sequence continues at coordinate 8,148 of NZ_JBUZVP010000004.1, read as the reverse complement.
CGGCTGTTGTTGTAGTTGCGCACCGAGGTGTACAGCTGGCGCTGGGCGTCCAGCACATCGACAATATTGCGCGTGCCCACCTGGTACCCGATTTCCGTGGCTTCCACTGCGCTCTGGTTGGAGATGATCGACTGGCGGCGCGCCTGTACCTGTTCCACATCGGTGTTAACCGCGCGGTGCAGGTTGCGGGTGTTTTCCACCACCTGGCGGCGCAGGCCTTCGCGCTGCTGCTCGGTCTGGCCCAGGCGGGAATAGGATTCACGCACTTGCGAGCTGGTCAGGCCGCCGCTGTACAGCGGGATGTTCAACTGCAAGCCCACGGTGCGTTGCGACACGTCACCGTGGTACGGCTGGCCGAAGGCGCTCGGGTTGCTGAAGCCCAGGGCGTCGTTGTCACCTTTTTCGTACTGCGCCACGGCATCCAGGGTCGGTGCATGGCCGGCCTTGCGTTGCTTGAGGGTTTCTTCGGCGGCGGTGACCGCATAGTTGCTCGCCAGCAGGTTCAGGTTCTGGCGGCCGGCGGTTTCGACCCAGGCCTTGGCGTCGTTTGGCGACGGTGGCAGCACCGGCAGCGTGTGCACGATGCCCTGGATCGAGTTGTACTGGCGGTTGGTCAGGGTGATCAGCGCTTCGAAGGCGTCGTCTACCTGGCGCTGGGCCAGGATCCGGTTGGCGCGTGCGGTGTCATAGCTGGCCTGGGATTGCAGCACGTCGGTCTTGTCCGACAGGCCCACGTCAAAGCGTTCGTTGGACTGGTCCAACTGGCGCTTGAACGCGGCTTCTTCGGCCTTGGTCGAGGCCAGGTTGTCCTGGGCCCGCAGTACGGAGAAGTAATTTTCGGCGCTTTGCAGGATCAGGTTCTGTTCGGTGGCCGAGAGTTGCAGCGCAGCCTGCTCGTTGACGGCTTCAGCGGCTTGCAACTGGAACCAGCGATCGGCGCGGAACAGTGGCTGGCTCAACGTTGCGCGCCAGGAATGCGCATCGCGGTTGACCGTGGCGGCCGGCTGATCCAGCTGGGTGCGTACGTTATTGATGTCGGCACCGGCAGACAGGTTCGGCAGCAAGCCGGCGCGGGCCTGGGGCACCACTTCTTTCTGCGCGCCATACTGGGCGCGGGCGGCGGCCAGGTCGGCATTGTTGTCCACCGCTTCCTGGTAGACGCTGACCAGGTCGGTTTTGGTCGTCAGGGGCGCTTCAGCTGCCCAGACCAGTCCGTTGGTCGCACAAGACACGGCGAGAGCCAGTGAAAGTTTGCGCAGCATGAGGCGATCCCTAGAATAATATTACGGCGATAATTTGGTGCCCAAGGCTAAGGCGGCCCATTCCTGGCGTCAAGGCCTCAAGCAGTCACCGAGTGTAGTGGCGCTATCACGGCACAACAATCCTGTAATTGCGCCATTCATCACGCTGAATGCACCGCCGTTGGCAATTTGCCTGCTCCATGGTCTAGACTGGCGGCGTTCTTGTCGGGGTGCCTTGCTATGAGGCTGAGATCGGTAAATACCGGATCCCGTTGAACCTGATCAGGTTAACGCCTGCGTAGGGAACAAGATTTCTCGTCACCCGGCGAGTCCTCTTGTGCTTCGTCCGGGATGTTGTTCGACAATCGAACAGCCCGTGCGCCAAGCACAGCACTTTCACAGTGCGTCCATCCGTCACAGGTTCGCTCCGACAAAAATCCACCGCCTGGATAGTTGGAGAGCCCGTGATGAGCATCGAATTAAAAAGCCAAAAATCAAAAAACACTGTGCACTTGAGTGAATCGGCCAAGGTCGACTCCGGTTCCGTACAGCCGTTTACCCGCTCGCAAAAAATCTACGTCCAGGGCACCCGTCCGGATATCCGCGTGCCAATGCGCGAAGTCAGCCTCGACGTGACGCCTACCGACTTCGGCGGCGAAATCAACGCGCCGGTGGTGGTCTACGACACCTCCGGCCCGTACACCGACCCGAACGTGATCATCGACGTGCGCAAAGGCCTGGGCGATGTGCGCTCGCCGTGGATCGAATCCCGTGGCGACACCGAGCGCCTGTCGGGCTTGAGCTCGCACTTCGGCCAACAGCGCCTGAGCGATGCCGAGCTGACCGCCCTGCGTTTCGCCCACGTGAAAAACCCGCGCCGTGCCAAGGCCGGGGCCAACGTCACGCAGATGCACTACGCCCGCCAGGGCATCATCACGGCCGAGATGGAATACGTCGCCATCCGCGAAAACATGAAGCTGGAAGAAGCACGCGCAGCCGGCCTGCTGGACCAGCAACACGCCGGCCACAGCTTTGGCGCCAGCGTGCCGAAAATCATCACCCCGGAATTTGTGCGCGAAGAAATCGCCCGTGGCCGCGCGATCATTCCCGCCAACATCAACCACACCGAACTGGAACCGATGATCATCGGCCGTAACTTCCTGGTGAAGATCAACGGCAACATCGGCAACAGCGCCCTGGGTTCGTCCATCGAAGAAGAAGTGGCGAAACTGACCTGGGGCATTCGCTGGGGTTCGGATACCGTGATGGACCTGTCAACCGGCAAGCACATCCATGAAACCCGCGAATGGATCATCCGCAACTCGCCGGTACCGATCGGTACCGTGCCGATCTACCAGGCTTTGGAAAAAGTCGGCGGCGCCGCCGAAGACCTGACCTGGGAGCTGTTCCGCGACACCCTGATCGAACAGGCCGAGCAGGGCGTCGACTACTTCACCATCCACGCCGGCGTATTGCTGCGCTACGTACCGCTGACTGCCAAGCGCGTGACCGGCATCGTTTCCCGGGGCGGTTCGATCATGGCCAAGTGGTGCCTGGCGCACCACAAAGAGAACTTCACCTACACCCATTTCGACGAAATCTGCGAAATCATGAAGGCCTACGACGTCAGCTTCTCCCTGGGGGATGGCCTGCGTCCGGGTTCGATTGCCGACGCCAACGACGCCGCGCAATTCGGCGAGCTGGAAACCCTCGGCGAGCTCACGAAGATCGCCTGGAAGCACGACGTGCAAACCATGATCGAAGGCCCGGGCCACGTGCCGATGCAGTTGATCAAGGAGAACATGGACAAGCAGTTGGAGTGCTGCGACGAGGCGCCGTTCTACACCCTCGGGCCGCTGACTACCGACATTGCGCCGGGCTACGACCACATCACCTCGGGTATCGGTGCGGCGATGATCGGCTGGTTCGGTTGCGCGATGCTCTGCTACGTGACGCCGAAAGAGCATTTGGGCCTGCCGAACAAGGATGACGTGAAGACCGGGATCATCACCTACAAGATCGCGGCGCATGCGGCGGATTTGGCCAAGGGGCACCCGGGGGCGCAGATTCGCGACAACGCTTTGAGCAAGGCGCGCTTCGAATTCCGCTGGGAAGACCAGTTCAACCTGGGCCTGGACCCGGACACGGCGCGTTCCTACCACGATGAAACCTTGCCGAAGGATTCGGCCAAGGTCGCGCATTTCTGCTCGATGTGCGGGCCGAAATTCTGTTCGATGAAGATCACCCAGGAAGTGCGTGAGTACGCCGCCAACCAGCGCATTGACGCGGTGGATGTGGACGTGGCCAAGGGACTGGCGGAGCAGGCGGAGCGGTTCAAGCAGGAAGGCAGTCAGCTGTACAAAAAGGTCTGAATCAGAACCTGTGGCGAGGGAGCTTGCTCCCGCTGGAGTGCGCAGCGCTCCCAGAATCTGGATCGGTGTTTTAACCGACACTCATCAGTTGCAGATTTTGGGGCGGCTTCGCCGCCCAGCGGGAGCAAGCTCCCTCGCCACAGGGGGCTTTGCTGATTCAAATAATAGTGTCCCTCCGAGATAACCCCCTTGAGCATTCAACCCAGCACCTATTCCCCAGACATCGCGGTGCCCACCGACAAGCGCGTCTTCGGCGCCCGCGATCTCTTTTCCCTGTGGTTCTCCCTGGGCATCGGCCTGATGGTCCTGCAAACCGGCGCGCTGTTGGCGCCGGGCCTGGGCCTTTCCGGCTCGTTGCTGGCGATCTTCCTCGGCACCCTGGTCGGCGTACTGCTGCTGGCGGCCGTCGGCGTGATCGGCAGCGACACCGGCTTGTCCTCCATGGCCGCCCTCAAGCTCAGTCTCGGCATCAAGGGCGCAAGCGTGCCTGCGCTGTTGAACCTGCTGCAGTTGATCGGCTGGGGTTCATTCGAAATCATCGTGATGCGCGATGCCGCCAGCCTGCTGGGGACACGCGCGTTCAGCGAAGGCAGCCTGCTGGCCAGCCCGCTGTTCTGGACCCTGGTATTCGGCGCACTCGCAACCTTGCTCGCCGTCAGTGGCCCGCTGACCTTTGTGCGCCAGGTCTTGCGCAAGTGGGGCATCTGGCTGTTGCTCGCCGCCTGCCTGTGGCTGACCTGGAACCTGTTCGCCAAGGCTGACCTGGCCGCACTCTGGGCCCAGGCCGGTGACGGTTCGATGCCATTTGCGGTGGGTTTTGATATCGCCATCGCCATGCCGTTGTCCTGGCTGCCACTGATTGCCGACTATTCGCGCTTCGGCAAGCGCGCCAAAAGTGTGTTCGGCGGCACGGCGCTGGGCTTCTTTATCGGTAACTTCTGGCTGATGAGCCTGGGCGTGGCCTACACCCTGGCGTTTGCGCCGAGCGGTGAAGTGAATGCGTTGCTGCTGGCATTGGCCGGGGCCGGCCTGGGGATTCCGCTGCTGCTGATCCTGCTGGATGAATCAGAAAACGCCTTCGCCGATATTCACTCGGCGGCGGTGTCCAGCGGGATTCTGTTGCGCTTGAAAGTCGAGCACCTGGCGCTGGCCATCGGCGTTGTCTGCACGCTGATCGCCTGCTTCGCACCGTTGGCGCAGTACCAGAACTTCCTGTTGCTGATCGGCTCGGTGTTCGCGCCGCTGTTCGGTGTGGTGCTGGTGGATCACTTCATCCTGCGTCGCCGTGGCCATGGGGTCGCCGCCAACCTGCGCTGGCCGGCACTGTTGGCCTGGCTCGGTGGCATCAGCACCTATCATTTGCTGGCCAATCTGTACCCGGATGTCGGCGCGACCCTGCCGGCGCTGGTGCTGGCAGGGCTGTTGCACTTCATCCTGGGCCGGGCCTTCAGTGGCGTGCGGGCACCAGCTCAGGTTTGATCACACCGGTCAGGCGCGCATAGGGGATGGTCATTTCGATCAGCCCCAATGCGTAAGGGGCGATGGTGGTCACGTTGTACTTGAGCACCACGCCATTGCTGGTCAGCGCCACATTCGGGGTTTTCTGGAACGGCCAGTTCTTCACGAACTCCGGGTCACGGTCCATCTGCGAGTTGATCAGCCAGTTGTTGTGGGCGACTTTTGCGGTCTTCCAGAACGCATCTTCCTGGCCCGGCAACAGCATGTCGGCCAGGCTCAACTCTTTGTGCAGCAGGCGTGAATAGTTAATGAAGCCACGGCCCGGCTCGCCGTGGGCGGTGCCGGTGTCCAGGTAACTGGAGACTTCAACGATCACCAGTCCGTCATGCTGCTCACGTACCTTGGCCTGCAAGTACATGCTGTTGCGGTCAGGCGACTCACGCAGGAATTTGTCCCGGTAGGCGTTCAGGGTGGCAGGCATGCTCTGGCCGGGCGAGGTGCGGGCCATCTGCAGCAGGCGCTGTTCGACGATCTGGTCCAATTGTGGCTCGGACGGGAAATGCACGGTGTCGATGTTCACCAGCGGGCAATCCGGGCTGCCGCAGCCGGGTTTGATCTGCTCGGAGGCGTCGGCGGTGGTGTCCAGCGACTTGACGTAGCTGGGTTGGAACAGGCTCTGGCAAGCGCCGAGGGTCAGGGCGATACAGGCCACGGAGGCGATTTTTAAAAGCGACATGTGTGTCCTTCGTAAATCGATTGAAAGCGAAAATTGTGGAGCTTCGACTACCGACAAGGCAGTCAGTTCGCCACTAAGCTGATTAGAGTGAGTTTGACGCCCGCCGTCTATCCCGGCAACCGGAAAGGGGCTGCATCAAGGGGCACGAGCGCGTTAGGATGGCGCGATGTCGAGGCCGCCTCGATACCGCAAGGCAAAAAACGAGGGTTGATATGACGGACACAGCGAAATCGACGCCGAGCAAAGTCGAGATTGTTCAGCGCGACAATGCCTACAAGGGCTTCTACAAACTGGACCGGCTGAAGCTGCGGCACGAGAAGTTTGATGGCGGCATGAGCCGTGAGCTCAGTCGTGAAGTCTTTGTTCGTCATGACGCTGTGTGTGTGCTGCCTTACGACCCGCAGCGCGATGAAGTGGTGTTGATCGAGCAGTTTCGCGTGGGCGCCATGGGCCGTACCGACAACCCATGGCTGATCGAAATGGTCGCCGGCCTGATCGACAAGGATGAGCAACCGGAGGAGGTTGCACACCGCGAAGCCGAAGAGGAAGCTGGCCTTACATTCTCCGCCCTCTGGCCGATCACTCAGTACTTTCCATCGCCGGGCGGCAGCACCGAATTTGTCCACTTGTTCCTGGGGCGTTGCGAAAGCGCCGGGGCCGGTGGCGTCCATGGACTGGAAGAGGAAGCCGAAGATATCCGCGTCACCGTGTGGGCTTTTGAAGATGCCCTGCAAGCGGTACGTGACGGTAAAATTTCCAACGCAGCGAGCATTATTGCCCTGCAATGGCTTGCGCTTAATCGCGCAGAAGTGAGGGGGTTATGGCAGTAAAGACACGGGAGCGATATCGGGTTGACCTGATCGGGCTGCAAGCAGCCTGCGAGGCCAACTATGCACGGCTGATGCGGCTGTTGCCGGACATGCGCCACACCCCCGAGGCGCGGCGCATCGCAGTGACCCACGGTGACCAGATGCTCGGTGTGCTGACCCTGGAAGTGATCGTGAACTGCCCGTACACCACCACCCTGCGGGTGCGCCAGGAGCACAGCCTGCCATGGTTGCCGGTGCCGCAGCTGGAAGTGCAGGTGTACCACGACGCCCGCATGGCCGAAGTAATCAGTGCCGAGCATGCACGACGCTTTCGCAGCATCTATCCTTATCCCAATGTGTTCATGCACCAGCCCGATGAGAAAGCACAGCTCAATGTGTTCCTCGGCGAATGGTTGAGCCACTGCCTGGCCCTGGGCCACGAGTTCGAAGTCGTTCGATAGATGTGAACTGTGTCCGCTTCACGGGTTTCCTCTTTGTGTCCTGCCCCAGCATAATCGCCTCACATGACCATTCCTGTGATCACGCCCTGGGAGAACGCCTTGCCGAGCGTATCCGCCTTGAACCCTGACGCTTCGGCGTTGCTGGTACAGTTGTCCGACAGCCATTTGTTCGCCGAGGCGGACGGCGCGCTGCTGGGCATGAATACCCGCGACAGTTTGCAACGGGTCATCGACGCGGTGCTGGCGCAGCAGCCGCAGATTGACCTGGTGCTGGCCACTGGGGATTTGTCCCAGGACGGTACGCTTGCGTCCTATCAGGCGTTTCGCGACATGACCCGGCAGGTGCAGGCGCCGGCGCGCTGGATTCCGGGTAACCACGATGAGCCGCAGGTGATGCAGCAGGCGGCGATCAACAGCGCGCTGCTGGAGCCGGTGGTGGATGTGGGCAACTGGCGCGTGACCCTGCTGGACTCGGCTGTGCCGGGCTCGGTGCCGGGGTATTTGCAGGACCAGCAGCTGCAATTGCTGGCGCAGTCGTTGAGTGAGGCGCCGACGCGGCATCATCTGGTGTGTTTTCACCATCATCCGGTGTCGATTGGGTGCGCGTGGATGGAGCCCATCGGGTTGCGTAATCCTGAGGCGCTGTTTGCGGTGTTGGATCGGTTTCCGCAGGTGCGGGCGGTGCTTTGGGGGCATGTGCATCAGGAGGTTGATCGGGAGCGCAATGGGGTGCGTTTGTTGGCTTCGCCGTCTACGTGCATTCAGTTCGCTCCCGGGAGTGAGGATTTCAAGGTGAGTGAGCAGGCGCCGGGGTATCGCTGGCTGCGGTTGCATGCCGACGGGCGGTTGGACACTGGCGTGGAGCGGGTTGAGGGGTTTGTGTTTCAGGTGGATTACGGTAGTGACGGGTATTGACGGTTTTGGGGGTATATCCGTTGTTTAGGTAACGGCTACTTAGGGTTCCGCTCTTACAGCCATGCCTTTCAAGGTCTACGTTTAAAACCCCGTTTAAAGTCATCTTCAAGTCCGTTTATCCGCCTTGGCAGATTTAAGCACCCGAGCTGTTGAGAC